>DXIH01000156.1 GCA_019112965.1 Candidatus Sphingomonas excrementigallinarum
CATAGAAATACCAGGCGGTGATCGCGGCCCACGCCACCAGCACCCAGCGTTGCCAGTTGCGGTCGATCTCACGCTGCAGACGTTCCAAAGACGCTTCCCTCATACCCGCCCGCAGCCTAAGGCGCAGGACATTGGTTCCGCTCTATCGCGGGCGGCGTAAAGGGCAAGGTTGGGGGGTATGGCGACTCTGCAGCACCAGATCGATCGATGGCGGTCCAGCGGGATGCTGGGCCAGATCATCCGCTTTGGTATCGCGGGCGGATTGTCGACGGTCGTCTATTCCGCCGTCTATCTGCCGCTGACCTCCTGGGTCCTGCCACACGACAAGGCCGTGCTGGCGGTGCCGCCCGCTTTTCTGGTCGCGGTCATCGTCGGCTTCTTCCTGCACAGCGCGTGGAGCTTTCGCGGACACGGCACCCGCGACTCCAGCGGCAGGCAGCATCTGAAATTCCTCGTCGTCCAGGGTTTCGGCCTGGCGCTCAATGCGCTGTTCACCTGGATCGTGACGGGGCTTATGCATCAACAACCCTGGGTCGCGCTGATCCCGGTGGTCACGATCACGCCGATCGCGACCTTCGCGCTCAATCGCCAATGGGTCTTCGGATAAGTTCATGGACCGTATCGTTTACGACCGCATGGCCGCGCATGATTCCACCCATTGGTGGTACCGCGCGCGCCGCGACATTCTGGCGGACTATCTGACCCGCTATGGCAAGCTGCCCAGGGACGCGCGTATCCTCGAGATCGGTTGCGGCACCGGGCACAACCTGCCGATGCTGGCCAGCTTCGGCACGGTCGACGCGATCGAGATCGATCCGGCCGCACGCGAGATCGCGTCGCAGCGCCTCGGCAAGCCGGTCCAGGCCGCGCCGCTTCCCGAACTGCCGGGGATCGAACGGGGGGCGTACGACCTGATCGCGGTGCTCGACGTGGTCGAGCATATCGAGGACGATGTCGCCGCGCTGGCCGCGATGAAATCCTGCCTGAAGCCCGGCGGCAAGATCCTGATCGCGGTCCCCGCGCACCAGTGGATGTGGTCGGCGCATGACGTGGTCAACCATCATCATCGCCGTTATTCCAAGGGGACTTTGGTGTCGGCGATCGAGAAGGCGGGGCTGAAACCCCGCAAGCTCGGCTATTTCAACTCGCTGCTCTTCCCGCTGGCCGCCGCCGCGCGGATCGCTGGGCGGATCACGGGCCGCGACGACAGCGACGACTCGCCGCCGCCCGCGCCGCTCAACAAGGCGTTCGAGGCGATCTTCCGGCTGGAGCGGCATCTGGTGGGGCGCGTTCCCATGACGCCGGGGGTGTCGATCGTGACCTTGGCGGAGCCTGTCTGACGCTGGCGTTGGGGCATGGCCTTCGACTTCGCTCAGGCTGAGCGGAGGTTGGGTAAGGAACTGGATACAAAACGCCGTTCGGCCTGAGCCCTTCGGCTGGCTGGCAAGCCAGCCGCTCAGGATAAACTTCGGCGCGTAGCGCCGAAGTCGAAGGCCAAGGGAATCCCTCACAAATATGGTTCCGCTCCCCCGTCCGTCTGGCTAGGGAAGCCCCCATGCTGGACTTTCATCGCGCCGATCTGGCCCGACTGGCCGCGCGGGACCGATTGCGGGGGCTGGCCCCGATGGCGGGCCGGGACTTCGCCTCCAACGACTATCTGGGCCTCGCCAGCCACCCGCGCCTCGCCGCCGCCATCGCACACGCGATCGAACAGGGCGTTCCCGTCGGCTCGGGCGGATCGCGGCTGTTGCGCGGCAACCATCCCGAGCATGAGGCGCTGGAGGCCGAGGCTGCCGCCTTCTTCGGCGCGGAGGCGAGCCTCTATTTCTCCTCCGGCTATACCGCCAACGCCACGCTGCTGGCGACGCTGCCGCAGCGCGGCGACCTGATCGTCCATGACGCGCTGGTCCATGCCAGTATGCATGAGGGGATGAAGCTGTCGCGCGCCACCCCCGCGTCGGCGGTCCACAACGATCCGGCCGCGTTCGAGGCGGCGATCCGGGCTTGGCGTGAGCAGGGCGGCAAGGGCACCGCGTGGATCGCGGTCGAAAGCCTCTATTCGATGGACGGCGACACCGCGCCCCTGACCGACCTGATGGCGGTGGCCGAGCGGCACGACGCGATGCTGATCGTCGACGAGGCGCATGCGACCGGCGTCTTCGGGACGCGCGGGCAGGGGTTCGCCACGCCCGGCGAGCGGGTCATCACCCTCCATACCTGCGGCAAGGCCTTGGGGTGCGAGGGCGCGCTGGTCGCCGGGCCCGCCATCGTGCGCGACTATCTGGTCAATCGCGGGCGGGGGTTCATCTTCTCAACCGCGCCCTCGCCGCTGATGGCGCGGGGCGTGCGCGAGGCGTTGCGCATCCTGGCCGACGAGCCCGAGCGGCGCGCAGCCTTGCACGACCGCATCGCGCTGGCGGGCGAGCGGCTGGCACGTCACGGCGTGCTGGCGAACGGCACGCCGATCATGCCGCTGATCCTGCACGACAATGGCCGCACCATGCGCGCCGCCGAGGCGTTGCAGGCGCGTGGGCATGACATTCGCGGCATCCGCCCGCCGACCGTGCCGGTGGGCGCGGCGCGGCTGCGGCTGTCCATCACCTTGAACGTCGAGGACGCGGACATCCTCGCGCTCGACGAAGCACTGCAAGAGGTTCTGGCATGAGCGCCATCATCGTCACCGGCACTGATACCGAAATCGGCAAGACCGTCTTCTCCGCCGCGCTTACGGCTGCGCTGGGGGCTAGCTACTGGAAGCCGGTCCAGGCCGGGACCGATGACGAAGGGCATGGCGATGCCGAGACGGTGGCCTCGCTCAGTGGCCGCCCGGTCCTGCCCTCCGCCTATCGGCTGAAGACGCCCTGCTCGCCGCACCTTGCCGCCGAGATCGACGGGGTGACGATCGAGCGGGAGCGGCTGGCGCTGCCGCAGGTCGATGGTCCGCTGGTGGCGGAAGGGGCGGGGGGCGTGCTCGTCCCCGTCACCCGCGAGCTGCTGTTCGCCGACCTGTTCGCGCATTGGGGCCGCCCGGTGGTGTTGGTCGCACGCACCGGGCTGGGCACGATCAACCACAGCCTGTTGTCGATCGAGGCATTGCGGTCGCGCGGGGTGCCGATCCTGGGCGTGGCGTTCGTCGGCGAGGGCGTGGAGGATAGCGAGGCGACCATCGCCGCGATCGGCGGGGTCAAGCGGCTCGGCCGCCTGCCGCGTCTGGCGACGCTGACCCGCGAGACGCTGGCGGAGGCGTTCGCCGCGCATTTCGACGTCGAGGATTTCCGATGACTTCGCCCGTCTGGCATCCCTTCACCCAGCATGGCCTGGGCGAGCCGATCCCCAGGGTCGCCACCGCCAGCGGCGCGGTGCTGACCACGGTCGACGGCCGCGAGGTGATCGACGCGATCTCCAGCTGGTGGGTGACGACGCACGGCCACAACCATCCGCGCATCAGCGCTGCCATCGCTACCCAAGCGGGTAAGCTCGACCAGATCATCTTCGCGGGCTGGACCCATGAACCCGCCGAGCAGGTCGCCGCCGAGCTGGTGCGGATCACCCCGCCCGAGCTGACGCGGGTGTTCTTCTCCGACTCTGGTTCGACCGCGGTCGAGGTCGCGCTAAAGATGGCGCTGGGTTACTGGCTGCACCGGGGCGAGCCGCGCGACCGTATCCTGGTGCTGGAACACAGCTATCATGGCGATACGATCGGCGCGATGTCGGTCGGCGCGCGCGGGGTCTATAACCGCGCCTATGCGCCGCTGCTGTTCGACGTCGGCACCATTCCCTTTCCCACGGATGTGCAGACCACGCTCGACGCGCTGGAGGCGGCGTGCCGGGCGGGCGCGGCGGCGTTCATCGTCGAGCCGCTGGTGCTGGGGGCGGGCGGCATGCTGCTCTACGCGCCCGAAACGCTGGCGGCGATGCGCGACATCTGTGCCGCGCACGGCGTCTTGTTTATCGCCGACGAGATCATGACCGGCTGGGGCCGCACCGGCACGCTGCTGGCCTGCGAGCAGGCGGGGGTGGTGCCCGATATCCTGTGCCTGTCCAAGGGGCTGACCGGCGGCGCGGTGCCGCTGGCGGTGACGCTGGCGAGCGAGCCGATCTTCCAGGCGCACTGGTCGGAGACCGACCGATCGAAGCAGTTCTTCCACTCCTCCAGCTACACCGCCAACCCGATCGCCTGTGCGGCGGCGGCGGCGAATCTGGCGATCTGGTGCGACGAGCCGGTGCAGGCGCGGATCGACGCGCTGACGGCGGCGCAGGCGGCGCATTTGGCGGGGATCACCGGCAAGGCGGCGGTGCACAGCCCCCGCCAGCTCGGCACCATCGCCGCGTTCGAGCTGGGCGCTGGGCAGGATTATCTCTCCGACCTCGCCCCCCGGCTGATGGCGCATTTCCGGGAGCGCGACCTGCTCGTCCGGCCAATGGGCAACACCGTCTATGTGATGCCGCCCTATGCGATCACGCCCGAACAGCTCGGTAAAGTCTGGACCGGCATCGGCGAGGCGATCGATCGTTTCGGGCGTTGAGCCTACGCCCTTTGACTTTAGGGCTCTTCATTTGCTTTATCCCGCAGCGTTTCAAAAGGAGCAGGCATGAGCGTGGCGGCGGCAAGAGCGATGGGGGCTCTGGCATCGATGACGGCGCTGTGCTGGGGGCTGGCGGTTTCCGCCCAGACGACGCCCGCGCCCGCGACCCCGTTGGGCCCGATCAACGCCGATCTGCCGCAGGGGGGCGATTCCTATCGCCGGGCAATTATGTCGACCCCGGTCGCGTCGCCCAACTGGACTTTGTCCGCCTGGGTCCAGCCCAGGAGTGTCGCGGGCAAGGGCACGACGATGCTGATCGGCGGTTTCGGCGATCCCAAGGCGGGGCCGCGCCGCTATCTGGCGCTCGTCGACGGCCAGCCCGCGCTGGTGACCGAGGCGGGCGTCGTGCAGGGCGGCGATGCCGACCGCAACAAATGGACCCATATCGCCGCCAGCTATGACGGAAAGGTCGTGCGGCTGTTCGTCGGCGGGCGACAGGTGGTGCAGCGCGGGCTGTCGCTGGAGCCGGTCGTCGGCGTCGCGACGCTGGCGCCGCGCGATTATCAGCCGGTCTTTGCGGGCAAGGTCATCGACTTCCGCATGGTGCGTGAGGTGGTCGACCCGCTCGCCATCCGCCTTGCCGCCCGCCGCGCGCCCGACCCGGCCCGCCTCGCGCTTCAGACCGGCAGCCCCAGCTGGCCCTATCAGACCCGTCAGATGCAGGGGCAGACGGTGCCCCAGGATGCCTGGACCCTGCCCCAGTCCAAGGCGCCGATCCCGACCAGCGGCACGGCCAGGCCCGAGCCCAAGGACACAGCACTCGTCTCCACCGCGACCGGGCAATGGGCGGTCAATGGCTGGCGGCTGATCGAGGCGGCCAAGGTCGGCCCCGGCGGCGCGGACCTGTCGCAGGGCAATTTCGACGCGAGCAAATGGTATGCCGCGACCGTGCCGGGCACGGTGCTGACCACTTTGGTCGATCGCGGCGTCTATCCCGATCCGGCGGTCGGGCTGAACAATCTGGCGATCCCGGAGACGCTGGCGCGGCAGGATTACTGGTATCGCACCGAGTTCGACACGCCGCCCGAGGCGGCCGGGCGGCAGATGTGGCTGACCTTCAACGGCGTGAACTATTCGGCCGAGGTCTGGGTCAATGGCCGGATGATGGGCACGATGAAGGGGGCCTTCATCCGTGGCCGCTTCCCCGTCACGATGGCGGCGGGGCGCAACGCCATTGCGGTGCGCGTCTCGCCGCCACCGCATCCCGGCATCGCGCACGAGGAATCGATGACGGCGGGTGTGGGCGAGAATGGCGGCGTCCAGATGATGGACGGCCCGACCTTCGTCGCGACGGAAGGGTGGGACTGGATCCCCAGCGTCCGCGACCGCAATACCGGCCTGTGGCAGGGCGTGACACTGGCCGCGACGGGCCCGGCGGTGATCGGCGACCCACAGGTGGTCACGACATTGCCCAAGCCCGACAATTCGGTCGCCGATGTCGAGATCGCGGTGCCCGTCACCAATAACGGCCAGGCGCCGGTGACGACGACGGTGCGCGCGGTGTTCGACGATGTCGTCGTCGAAAAGCCGGTGACGGTAGCGCCCGGCCAGACGATCCGCGCCGTCCTGTCGCCGAGCGAATTTCCGCAGCTGTCGGTCAGGAATCCGCGTCTCTGGTGGCCCAATGGCTATGGCGACCCGGCGCTGCACAACCTCGCCATCACGGCGGCGGTCGACGGCGCGCTGTCGGACAGCAAGGCGCTTCGCTTCGGTATGCGGCAGGTGACCTATGACCTGTCGCTGTTCGACGATGACGGCGATCTGGAGCGGGTGACGCTGGACCTCAACCGCGCGCGCGGTGGGCAGCGGATCATCGACACCAGCCACAAGGGCATTCGCAAGACCGCCAATGGCTGGGCGATGAGCTTCACGCCGGGCGGCGACCAGTCGGCGGCGGTCAGCAAGGTTACCGACGATCCGCGCCTCGCCCCCTATCTCGTGCTGCGGGTGAACGGCGTGCGGATCGCGGCGCGCGGTGGCAATATCGGCATGGACGATTTCATGAAGCGCGTCGACCGCGCGCATCTGGAGCCGTTCTTCCGCCTGCACCGCGACGCGCATCTCAACATCATCCGCAACTGGGTGGGCCAGAATAGCGAAGAGAGCTTCTTCGACCTGGCCGACGAGTACGGCCTGATGGTCCTGTCCGACTTCTGGGAGTCGACCCAGGATTACAATATGGAGGCCGAGGACCCGCAGCTGTTCCTCGCCAACGCCACCGATGTCGTGCGCCGGTTCCGCAACCATCCCTCGATCGTCGCCTGGTTCGGGCGGAACGAGGGCGTGCCGCAGCCGATCCTGAACAGTGGGCTCGACACGCTGCTCCGCACTGAGGACGGGACGCGGCTCTACATGCCCTCGTCCAATGCGGTGAACCTGCAGGGGTCGGGGCCCTATAACTGGCGGCCGCCGGTCGACTATTTCACGACGCTGGCCAAGGGCTTCTCGGTCGAGGTCGGCACGCCCTCGCTCCCGACGCTGGAGGCGTGGAAGCGCGCCATCCCGGCCGAGGCGGATCGCTGGCCGATCGGCGATGTCTGGGCCTATCACGACTGGCACCAGACCGGGAACGGCGCGGTCAAGAGCTTCACCGACGCGCTGGAAAAACGCTTCGGCGCGCCGACGGGCCTCGAGGATTTCGAGCGCAAGGCGCAGATGATAGAGTATGAATCCTATCGCGCCATCTTCGAGGGGATGAATGCCGGGCTGTGGACCGAGAATTCCGGCCGGATGCTATGGATGACTCAGCCCGCCTGGCCGTCCTCGGCATGGCAGATCTTCTCGTCCGACTATGACACCCATGCCGCCTTCTACGGCGTGAAGAAGGCCGCCGAGCCGATCCATGTCCAGATGAACCTGCCCGACCACCGCGTCGTGCTGGTCAACAACACCCGTGATGCGCTGAAGGGCGTGCAGGTGCGCGCGAAGATCGTCGGGCTCGACGGCCGCAGCGAGGGCGAGCAGGAGGCGAAGGTCGCCGCCAATGCCGAGGGGGTGACGCCCGTGCTGACCCTCGACCTCGCGCCCGCAATGAAGCGCGGGGCCGTGCTGGTCCGGCTGGAAGCGACCGATGCGGGTGGACAGCTGCTGTCGACCAACAGCTATTGGGAAGCGCAGGACGATGCAGGCTATCGCGCGTTGACCGCGATGGCCCCGGCCGCCGTCACCGCGACGGCGACGACACAAACGCAGGGCGACGAGACGCTGGCCAGCGTCACCCTGACCAATGGCGGCACCGTCCCTGCGATCGAGACCAAGCTGACCGTGATGAACGCCGACGGCACCCAGGTGCTGCCCGCCTATTTCAGCGACAATTACGTCACCCTGATGCCCGGAGAGACCCGCGTAATCGAGATTCGCTACCCCACGGCCAAGGCGGACAAGCCGATGGTGAATGTGCGCGGCTGGAACGTCACCGCGACGGCCACGGACCTGCGTTCGTGAGCCGGGTGATCCTGGCCGCGCTGGCTGCGCTGACCCTCGCCGCGCCCGCCTGTGCGCAGACCGCGCCCAAGGAGACGGATGCGCAGCGCTGGACCCGGCAGTGGGAGGAGCGGCTGCACAACGACTTCGCTTATCTGGCGCGCTACCGCGACGATAACGCCAAGCTGCCAGCACCCGTGGCGGGGCAGCCGCGCGTGATCTTCATGGGCGATTCGATCACCGAGAACTGGGCCAGCCGCGCACCCGATTTCTTCGTGAAAGGCCGGATCGGGCGCGGGATCAGCGGGCAGACGACTTCGCAGATGCTGCTGCGTTTCCGCCAGGACGTGATCGACCTGAAGCCCGCGGTCGTTCAGATCATGGCGGGGACCAACGACATCGCGGGCAATACCGGCCCGACGACCGACGCGCAGGTTCAGGGCAATATCATGTCGATGGTCCAGCTGGCGCAGGCCAACGGCATCCGCGTGATCCTGGCCTCGATCCCGCCCGCCGATCATTTCGAGTGGAAGCCGGGCCTTGCCCCCGCGCCGCGCATCGCGACGCTGAACGCCTGGTTGCAGGATTATGCCAGGCGGGTGGGCGCGACCTATGCCGATTACTGGTCGGTGCTGCATGTCGGCGACGCGCTGAACCCCGCTTACGGCACCGATGGCGTGCATCCCAATGCGGCGGGCTATGCCGCGATGGCGCCCGTCGCCGATGCCGCGATCAGGCAGGCGCTGGCCAAGCCTCAGCCGCGCAGGATTCGATAGTTCAGCCGGGCGGTCGCGATCGGTTGGTCGCGATCCTCCTGCCAGGCGACCGCCTCGACATTGGCGGTGCGCTGGCCGAGGCGCAGGATGACGCCGACCGCGCGGGTCGGATGCCGGTCACGGCCGGTGCGCAGATAATTGGTGGTGATCGTCACCGGCTTGATCCGCGCCGTGCCGTCGCCCGCCAGCCGGTGGGTGAGCGCGGCGATGCCCGCCACCTCCAGCAGCCCGGCGATCGCGCCGCCCTGCAGCAGCCCCGGCCAGCCCATCACATGCTCGCCGAACGGCATGACCAGTTGCGGATCACCCTCGACCCAATCAATCGAACAGCCGAGCCACTCGGCATAGGGGGGCAGGACCATCGCCTGCCCGATCGCGGTCCTGGGCGCGCTCATGCCGCCATGCCGATAAAGGTGCCCGCGACATGGGCGACCGGATCGTCGGGGTCGCCGTCATGCGCGATGCCCCGCACAAAGGCGATGCTGCGCGTCAGCCGGTAACATTCGCCGCGCCCGATC
>DXIH01000157.1 GCA_019112965.1 Candidatus Sphingomonas excrementigallinarum
CGAGGTCGTCACCGCGCTGCACGAGATCCCCAATGGCGTGGTATGGCCCCGCGCGGCGATCGCCGAGCGTCGCGCGATGATCGAGGCGGCCGGGCTCGGCTGGTCGACGGTCGAGAGCCTGCCGGTGCATGACGCGATAAAGCGCGGCGAACTGACCGACGAACTGATCCAGGCGTATGGCGACAGCCTGCGCAACCTGGCGGCCGAGGGCGTACGCACCGTCACCTATAATTTCATGCCGCTGCTCGACTGGACTCGCACCGACCTGGACTGGCGGTTGCCAGACGGCGCGACCGCGCTGCGCTTCGAATGGGCGGCGGTGGCGGCCTATGACATCCACATCCTGCGCCGCCCCGGTGCCGAGGCGGATTACTCCGAGGCCGTCCGCGCCGCCGCCGCCGAACGCTTCGCCGCGATGACGCCGGAGGAACGCCACAAGCTGGAGCGCACGATCATCGCTGGTCTTCCGGGCAGCGAGGAGAGCTTCGACTCACCCGCCTTCCAGCGCGCGATCGACACCTATGCCGGGATCGACGCCGACGCGCTGCGGGCGAACCATATCGCCTTCCTGCGCGCCGTCTGCCCGATCGCGGAGGAGGTCGGCATCCGGCTGGTCGTCCATCCCGACGATCCCCCCTTCCCCATTTTCGGCCTGCCGCGCGTGGTCAGCACGGCGGAGGATCTGGAGCATCTTTATGCCGCGGTGCCGTCGATGGCGAACGGGCTGTGCTTCTGCACCGGCTCGTTCGGCGCGCGGCCCGACAACGACCTGCCCGCGATGGTGCGCCGTTTCGCCGAGCGGATCGACTTCCTCCACCTCCGCTCGGTCGGCTGGGAGCCGGGTGAGCGCAATTTCCATGAGGCCGAGCATCTGGGCGGCAATGCCCGCATGACCCAGGTGATGCAGGCCGTGGTCGAGATTTCGCATGCGCAAGGCCGCGCGATCGTGATGCGCCCCGACCATGGCCACCGGATGATGGACGATCTTCATCGCAGCTCCAATCCCGGCTATTCGCTGCTGGGCCGGATGCGCGGACTGGCTGAGTTGCGCGGGCTGGAGCAAGGGATCGTGCACATGCTGGGCCTGAACGCGAACGCGGCACCGGCCGAACTGGAGCTGACCGCATGACCCGCAAGCTGGAACTGCATCCCGACCGGCTGTTGCCCGCCGATCCGACGACGCGGGGCATTGCACGCACGCTCTACGCCGAAGTCGCGGACCTGCCGATCATCAGTCCGCACGGCCATACCGACCCGCGCTGGTTCGCCACCGACGAGCCCTGGGCGGATGCCAGCGACCTGCTGCTCGCGCCCGACCATTATGTCTTCCGCATGCTCTACAGCCAGGGCATCGCGCTCGACGATCTGGGCATCCCGCATCGCGGTGGCCGCCCCGCGACCGATCCGCGCGCAGCGTGGAAGCTGTTCGCGTCCCACTATCACCTGTTCCGCGGCACGCCGTCGCGGATGTGGCTCGACCATGTCTTTGCCGAGGTGTTCGGCTTCGACGAGGCGCTGGAGGCCGCGACCGCCGACCGTTATTTCGACGCGATCGGCCAGGCGCTCGCCACCCCCGCCTTCCGCCCGCGCGCGCTGTTCGAGCGATTCCGCATCGAATGCCTCGCGACGACCGAAGGCGCCGACGATCCGCTGGTCCATCACCAGGCGATCCGCGACTCCGGTTGGAACGGCCGCGTCATCACCACCTACCGCCCCGACAGCGTGATCGACGTCGAGCATGAGCAGTTCGGTGGTGCCATGCAGCGCTTCGCCGAGCTGACCGGCGAGGATGTGTATAGCTGGTCCGGCTATCTCGCCGCCCATGCCAAGCGCCGCGCCGCCTTCCGCGCGCTGGGCGCGACCGCGACCGATCACGGCCATCCGACGGCGGCGACCGCCAACCTGTCGACCGCCGAATGCGAGGCGCTGTTCGCGAAGATCGTCGGCGGGAACTGGACGCCCGCCGACGCCGAACTCTTCCGCGCACAGATGCTGACCGAGATGGCGAAGATGAGCGTCGCGGACGGCATGACGATGCAGATCCATCCGGGCTCGTTCCGCAACCATAATGCCGGTCTCTTCGCCAGCCATGGGCGCGACAAGGGTGCGGACATGCCGATGCGCACCGATTACGTCCATGCGCTGAAGCCGATGCTCGACGTGGTCGGCAATGAGCGCGACCTGACCATCATCCTCTTCACGCTGGACGAGAGTGTCTATGCGCGTGAGCTGGCGCCGCTGGCCGGGCATTATCCCTGCTTGAAGCTGGGCCCCGCCTGGTGGTTCCATGACAGCCCGGAGGGGATGCGCCGCTTCCGCGAAATGACGACCGAGACGGCGGGCTTCTACAACACGGTCGGGTTCAACGACGACACCCGCGCCTTCCTGTCGATCCCGGCGCGGCACGACGTGGCGCGGCGCATCGACTGCGGCTTCCTCGCGCGCCTCGTTGCCGAGCACCGGCTGGAGGAGGATGAAGCGGTCGAGCTGGCCCATGCGCTGACCAACGGTCTGGTCCGTTCGGCGTACCGGCTGTGACCCGGCTGAGCGAAGCGACCGCCGAGACGCTGCCCGAAAGCGTGGCGCGCCCCGGTTACGATCGGGCGGGCCAGCAGATCGGGATCGTCCATATCGGCCTCGGTGCGTTCCACCGCGCGCATCAGGCGGTCTATACCGACGATGCGATGGCGGCGGGCGACCGCGACTGGGCCATCGCAGCGGCCTCACTTCGCTCGGCGGGCGTGCACGACCAGATGGCACCGCAGGACGGCCTCTACACCGTCACCGAACGATCGAGCGAGGGCGAGAGCGTCCGCCTGATCGGTGCGATCCGCGAGGTGATCGTCGCGGCCCAAACGCCCGAGCGGCTGGCCGAACGCCTCGCCGGGCCCGAGACACGGGTCGTGACGCTGACCGTCACCGAAAAGGGCTATTGGCGGCGGCCCGATGGCGCGACCGATCTGGCGGGCATCGTCGCGGACGGGAACAGCATCTATCGTTATCTGGCGCAGGCGGTGGTCGCACGAAAGGCGGCGGGCCTGGGTCCGCTGACGCTGGTCAGCTGCGACAATCTACCCGACAATGGCCGGGTGTTACGCGCCGGTGTGGCGGCGTTTCTCGACCATCAGGGCGAGGCTGCGGCGCGCGACTGGTTCGAGCGCGACTGGCGCTGCCCCAACACCATGGTCGACCGCATCGTCCCCGCCGTCACCGATGCCGATCGCGCAGCGGTCGAAGCAGGTCTGGGGATGCGCGACGAGGCCGCCGTCATCACCGAGCCCTATCGCCAATGGGTGATCGAAGATGACTTCGCGGGCGACCGCCCCCGCTGGGAAGTCGGCGGTGCACAGTTCGTCACCAATGTCGCGCCCTATGAGACCGCCAAGCTGCGCATGCTCAACGGTGCGCATTCGGCGCTCGCCTATCTGGGGCTGGAGCGCGGGCATGAGTTCGTCCACCAGGCCGTCGCCGACCCCGCCATCCGCCCCGTGGTCGAACGGCTGATGCGGGACGAGGCGGCGACCAGCTTCGCCGCTGCCGAGGGACAGGCACTGGAGCCCTATGCCGATGCACTGCTGGCGCGCTTCGCCAATCGGACGCTGGAACATCGGCTGTCGCAGATCGCCAGCGACGGATCGCAAAAGGTCGGCCCACGCTGGCTGTCCTCGCTGACAGCGCATCGCGGGGACGCACCCGCGACGTTGACCGCGCTGGCGGCGTGGTTACGGTTCATCCGCACTGGGAATGACGCCTCGCCCGATCCGCGCCGGGCGGAACTGGCCACGCTTTGGGAACAGGGCGATGCAGCCCATGTCGTGGATGCGCTGTTCGGGGACGGCGGTTCGATGGCGGGCCAATGGCGGCCGACCGAGGCGCAGCGTCAGGCGCTGATCCGCGAGATCGCAGAATAGATCCTCCCCGGCACGGGGAGGTGGCAGGCCTTCAGGCCTGACAGAGGGGGGCTTCCTCATAGGACGTGCTTAGCGGCAAGCCCCCTCCACCACCGCTTCGCGGCGGTCCCCCTCCCCGTGCCGGGGAGGATTTTTCGTTTACTGCCCGTCCTTAGGCTCGATACCCTCCGCCGGGGGCGCGTCGTTGCTCGGCGTACGCTGCACGCGCGAGGTCATGCCGGTGGCCGAGGCATCGTCCAGCATCTGCTGATCGACCGTCCGCTCGGGCGGCGGCGGCGGGATCGTGTCGGCCGCCATGTTGACCGGCGCGACCGTCTCCGCATCATTGGTCATGACCGGGGTTTCTTCGGGCGCGGTCATATTCTCTTCCACGGCAGGCGTGTCGTTCTCCACCGGCACGGGCGGATCCTCCGACGAACGCGAGCAGCCCGCCAGCAACAGGCCGGCAGCGAACAACGCCATGGCGCTTTTGGTGGCAATCTTCATCCTGTGTCCCCTTTTCAGTCCTTGGTCGCCTGGGCACGCTCGGCCGAACGCGCCTCGATCTTGGTCGCCAGCTGCGCATCCCAGCTATAGGGATCCTCGCGGAACCCCACCTGCCCATCGGCATTCGCGAACGCGGTCCAATAGAGCAGATAGACCGCCACCGGCTCCGCCATGGTCGCGCGTACCGTCTTGCCCGAGGCGATGACCGCATCGATTTGCGGCTGTTGCCATTCGGGCGTGGTCTTCAGCATCAGTGAAGCGAGGTCGGCAGGCTTTTCCAAGCGGACGCAGCCATGGCTGGCCAGCCGGTCGAACTTGGAAAAACCAGACTGGGCGGGTGTGTCGTGCAGATAGACCGCGAAGTCGTTGGGGAAGTCGAACTTGTACCGCCCCAATGCGCTTTTCTCCGACGATTGCTGCAACCGCTTGGAGCCGTCGCCATTGTCGATGATGCGGAAACCCGCGCGCTTCAGATAGCCGGGATTGGCCTTTTCCTTGGGCCACAGCTCCTTGTTGGCGATCGAGCTGGGCACGTTCCAGGGCGGGTTCAGCACGATGCTACGGATCGTCGAGACCAGCATCGGCGTCTCATTGCCCGGACGGCCCGTCACCGCCTTCATCGACATGACCGGATTGTCCCCGTCGAACACGGTCAGCACGGCGGCGGCGATGTTCACCTGGACCCGCTTGGCCTCCAGCTGCTGGGGCAGCCAGCGCCAGCGCTCCATGTTCGCCATGATCTGGCGAATGCGCTGCGCCACCGGCACGTTCAGCACGGCAATGGTCTGGCTGCCGACGGTGCCGACCGGATTCAGGCCATAGCGACGCTGCGCCCGCCGTACGGCTGCGAGCAGATCGTCGTCGAACTTCTCGCCGGTGGCACTGACCGCCGGATCCTCCATCGCCAGCCGCTTGCGCAGCGCCAGCACCTGCGGCCCGCTTGCGCCGAAATTAATGGTGGTCGCGGGAAGCGACGACCAGCCCCCCGCCGCAGCCATCGCCCGATACCGGGCCAGCCCCTTCACCAGCGCGTCATAGCCCGCATAGGGCGGGGGCAGCGAGGCGATCCACGCCGACAGCCGATCGCGCCGCACGGCCTCGGCAAAGCCGGGCGCGGGGTCGTAAGGCTGCGGCCGGATGCCCCAGTCCTTGGTGAAATCGGCGGTGTCGAGCCGCCCGACATGGACCGCATGGGCATAATCCAGCGCCACGCGGGTCAGCGCTGCGGGCGACAAGGTCGACAGGTCACGCGGCGGCCCCTGCCGCAGCCCCTGCGCCACCTCGCCTTCCGCGATCAGCGTCGCCAGTTGCCGCGCCTGGGCGTCCGACAGCGAGGGAATCGCCACGGCCGGTGCGGCCTGCGGCATGGGCTGCACGATCGCGGGCGGCGCGGCCGGCGTGCGGGGCTGCTCGGGTGTGGTGGGCACCATCACCGGCGGCGGCGCGACCTGAGCCAGCAGCGGAGTCGCGATCATCGATCCCGCCGCCAAAGTACCGAGGAGCCGGGCAACGGACGAGCGGGAAACGGAGAAAGGCAATTTGGTCATGCGAATATGATAGCCCCTGTTCGTCGGCATGTCGTCGTCGGAGGGCGCATTAAATCACGCTATCCTACGCCAAGCTGAACCGATCGTCAGTTGAACGCCCTGCGGCCACCAGGGATCAACATTCTTGAGGCAACATGGATCAGGGTTCGCCCTTCCGCACCGCCCTGCATCGACGCGCAACGCATTTTGTTGAGCAACCGGGGGTTGGTCTGGGAACGGGGGTGCTGGCCCGCGCACTACGCGGGCAGGCTGTATCGTGATATCGCGGCTTACCGAGCGGGTGACGACCTATGCGGCTGAACCGGGAGGTCCTGCAGCGGAGGTGGTGACCGGCGTAGCGTCATTGGTGGGGTATGCCCTAAACGACAACGCCGCCCGTGAGGGCGGCGTGTCGAGTTCTATGGCGATGGTTGCGGGGGCAGGATTTGAACCTGCGGCCTTCAGGTTATGAGCCTGACGAGCTACCGGGCTGCTCCACCCCGCGAGAAGGGGGAAATTG
>DXIH01000158.1 GCA_019112965.1 Candidatus Sphingomonas excrementigallinarum
CCCTCCCCTGAAGGGTAGGGGCTCTCCTTGGTTCAACGCAACGTTGTCACGGTCTAACGCCCCACAAACCGCCCCGGCCGCCGTTCGGTGACGGCGCGCACCCCTTCGGCAAAATCCTCGGTTCGCATCAGCTCGACCTGCTCGGCCAGCTCATGGTCGGTCGCCGCCTCGGCCAGCGCCCGCAAATCTCCGCGCAGCGTCCGCCGGGTCGATGCCACCGCCAGCGGTGCCGCCGCGGCGATCTCGTGCGCCAGGGCCAGCGCGGTCGCCTCCAGCGACTCCGCCGATACCAGCTGGTCGACCAGCCCCCAGCGCTCCGCTTCCTCACCCCGGATACGCCGCCCGGTCAGCAGCATCATCGCCGCGCGCTGGCGACCGATCACCCGCTCCAGCACCGCCGAAATGCCGAAGCCCGGATGCAGACCCAATTGTACGAAATTCGCCACGAAGCGCGCCTCGGGCGTGGCGACGCGGAAGTCGGCGACCAGCGCCAGCCCCAGTCCCGCGCCGACCGCCGCCCCTTGCACCGCTGCGACCACCGGCGTCGCCACCCCGAACAATCGCGCCGCCGCCATGTAGAACGGGCTGCGCGCACCGGGCGGCAAGGGGTCCGCTACCGGGTTCGCATTGACCAGATCCGCGCCCGCACAAAATACCCGACCTTCCGATCGAAGCAGGATGGCGCGAATCGCGGGGTTCGAATCCACATCGTCGAACGCTTCCGCCAATTGCGAAATGGTTCCCAGTCCCAAGTGATTATTCGGCGGATTCCGTAGCGTCAGGGTAGCAACGGACCCGTCATGGCGGATTTCGATAGTCATGACGCCCTATTAGCCCGCCTTTCCCAGGATAGGCCAGCGCCATACCCGTTGCTCGAAAGACACAGAAGCCGGACATAGTGCGGGCAAACATCAATGGATGCTTGAGCCATTTCCCCAAACCGGATTAGGGAATGTGCATGTCAGGGTGACCGGCCGATAACAGGCGGCGCCTAGGCATCGGGAGCTTCACGGCTCCGTGCCGGGAGGGGATGCCGGGCGGCCTGTAAAACGGGCCGCCCTTTCCCCCTACGCCCGACCCATCCAAAGCGCCGGTGACGATGCGACGGAACCCGCCCGTCCGATGCGGATTGCTAGAGTCTGGACTCAGCGGCGGCCGACCGAAGCGACGGCCGCTCCTTTGGAGACATGGCGATGCCCGACACCATCCTGATTACCGGCGCGTCGGCCGGACTGGGCGCGGATTTCGCGCGGGCGCTGGCGAAAAAGCCGGTGACGTTGGTGCTGACCGCCAGGCGATCCGATCGGCTGGCGGCGCTGGCGCAGGAACTGGGCGTGCGACCGGGGGTCGAGGTGCATGTCGTCTCCGCCGATCTGGGGCGGCCCGATGGCGTGAAGGCCTTGCTCGACGGGGTCGCCGATCGGGGGCTGCGGATCGATACGCTCATCAACAATGCGGGCTATGGCGCGCTGGGCGAATTTGCCGACAGCGATCTTGCCACCCAGATGGGGATGATCGACCTCAACGTGCGGGCGCTGGTGACGCTGACCCACGCCCTGTTGCCGCCGATGCTCGCACGCGGCCGCGGGCAGGTGCTGAACGTCGCCTCGACCGCCGCCTTTCAACCCGGGCCCTATATGGCGGTCTATTATGCCAGCAAGGCGTTCGTGCTGCACTTCTCAGAGGCGCTGCACGAGGAGGTGAAGGGACGCGGCGTGACGGTGACGGCGCTGTGCCCGGGGCCGACGAAGACCGAGTTTGCCGATGTGGCAGGCATGGCGGAGACGCCGCTGTTCGAGCGCTTCGCGTCCGGATCCGAACAAGTGGTGCGCGACGGCCTCGCCGCTTTGGAGCGGGGACAGGCGGTGATGGTGTCGGGGCTGCTCAACCGGCTGACCGCCGCCAGCACCCGGATCGCGCCGCGCGGGGTGTTGCGGCGGGCGGTCGCCCGGCTTCAGAGTGGCAGAAAATAGGTTTGTTCGCGCGGAGGCGCGGAGGGAGCCGGTCCAGCCGCAGGCTGCCTCCATTCTCCACGGCGCGGGTTCGTCTGCCGATCGATAGGGAGGGTGCCAGTCCGACATATCCAGAGACCTCCGCGCCTCCGCGCGAACCTATTAGGCCGTAGCGGGCGTTCGACTCCCCCGCACGCTGTCAAAGGCATAGAGCGCACAGCCCGTCCAGATCAGCGCGAAGGTGACGATGTGCACGGGCTTCAGCGGCTCGCCGAAGAGCAGCACGGCCTGCGCGAATTGCAGCGTCGGGGCGATATATTGCAGCAGGCCCAGCGTCGCGTAACGCATCCGCCGCGCCGCCGCCGCGAACATCAACAGCGGCGCGGCCGTGACCGCGCCGGCCAGGATCAGCAGCATGTCGAGATGCCGATCCACCCCGAACGCCGCCGTGCCGTTGCCGCTCGCCTGAAACAGCACGAACAAGGCAGGCCCTGCGAGCAGCAGCGTCTCGACCGTCAGGCCGCCTAGCGCGTCGATCGCCGCGATCTTGCGGACAAAGCCGTAGAAACCGAAGGACAAGGCCAGCGCCAGCGAAATGCCGATCGCGCCGCCACCGCTGATCGCCAGGACTGCGACACCCATGCCCGCAATACCGACCGCGATCGCCTGCCACCGCCGGATTCGCTCGCCCAGCAAGGCGACGCCCAGCCCGACATTGACCAGCGGATTAATGAAATAGCCGAGGCTTGCCTCCAGCACATGGTCGTTCTGGACCGCCCAGATATAGACCAGCCAGTTCACCGCGATCAGCGCCGCGCTGGCGCAGAGCAGCAACAGCGTCCGCCCCCGCGCCGCCGCCACGATGGCCTTGCCGCGCCTGGCAACCAGCACGATCACGGCCAGCAGCAGGAGCGACCACAAGATGCGATGCGCCAACACCTGAAGCGCGGGCACGCCCTTCAACAGTTTGAGATAGAGCGGTAATATGCCCCAGCTGATATAGGCGCCGATGCCCAGCAACAGTCCGGTGCGCGCAGATGAAGCGGTTGTCATGCCGCCCCTGTTCACGCTTGGGATGCGGATGGCAAGCCGGGCGTCACCCGGCGACCATACCCCTCACCTCGACCGCGCCGCCCAGATTGACGACCCGGCCCGATACCATGCCGGTGATCCGCACCGATGCGCCACGCTCGACGATGACGTCGCCCGCGACCATGCCCTTGATGGTCGCATGGGCGCCGGAAGCGACAAGGACGTCACCGCCGATCATCCCGCGTACAGTTCCGTCCGCCGTCATTTCCAGCGATCCCGCCGTCATTCCGCGCATGGCATCCTCCAGTATCGGGAATAGGACGCGGGAGACGGAATTTGGTTCAAGGCGAGGGCGGGACGTGGCCTTCGACTTCGCTCAGGCTGAACGGGAATCAGGAATGTCCCCCGACAGCCGTTCACTCTGAGCGAAGTCGAAGCGCACGCCCCGCCCTCGCCCAGCGCACACCCTCAATCCGCGAACAGCATCACCGGCGTCTCCAGCAACTGCTTCAATGACTGGACATAGCTCGCCGCGTCGTAACCATCGACGACGCGGTGGTCGCAGCTGATCGACAGGTTCATCAGCTTGGCCCGCGCGATCGTCTCGCCGCCGCGCCCGTCGGAGCGGAAGACGGGGCGCTCGACGATGCGGTTGGGGCCGATGATCGCGACTTCGGGCCGGTTGATGACCGGCGTCGTCGCGATCCCGCCCAGCGGCCCGAGCGAGGTCAGGGTGATCGTGCCGCCGCCCATGTCGCCGCTGGCGATGCTTCCCGCGCGGGCGGCTTCGGCGAGGCGGCCGATCTCGGTCGCCAGCTGCCAGACGTTGCGGCTTTCGGCGTTGCGGATCACCGGCACCATCAGCCCCGCCGGGGTCTGGGTCGCCATGCCCATGTGCACCGCACCCGAACGATTCACCACGCCCGCCTCGTCATCATAGCGCGCGTTGAGCATCGGGAAGTCGGGCAGCGTCTTGCAGATCGCGACGATCAAGAGCGGCAGCATGGTCAGCTTGGGCCGGTTGCCCCGGCCAGCGTTCAGCTGCGCGCGCGTGTCCTCCAGCGCGGTGACGTCGATTTCCTCGACATAGGTGAAGTGCGGAATGGCGCGCTTGGAGGCGGCCATATTCTCGGCGATGCGGCGGCGCATCCCTATGACGCGCACCGCCTCGTCGGCGCGGGGGCTGCGGGCGGGGGTATAGCCCTGACCCGAGCCATAACGCAGAAAGGCGTCGAGGTCCGAATGGCGCACGCGGTCGCCCTCGGCAGGCTTCACCTGCGAAAGGTCGACGCCCAGATCCTGCGCTCGCGCCCGGACGGCGGGCGAGGCGAGCACCTTCTTCTCCTGCTCCCTCTCCCCTTGTGGGAGAGGGTCGGGGTGAGGGGTGGCCACGGGGGCTTCGGCCTGCGGCACCGCCCCCTCACCCCGGCCCTCTCCCACAGGGGGAGAGGGAGATTGTGCTTCCTCGACGCCGGGGTTTTCGGCTTCCAGCACCGCCTCTTCCGTCGCGGGCGACGCCGCCTCTTCCACCGCGTCGGTCTCGATCACCATCAGCGCCGATCCGATCGGCACCTGGTCGCCGACTTCGCCCGCCAGTTCGACGATCGTACCCGACACCGGCGATTCCATCTCGACCGTCGCCTTGTCGGTCATCATGTCGGCGACCGACTGGTCCTCCTCGACGCGGTCGCCGAGCTTGACGTGCCACGCGACGATCTCGGCCTCGGAAATGCCTTCGCCGATATCGGGCAGGCGGAAGGTGAAACGAGCCATGTCAGGCGTCCTTCAGCAAAGTCTTGAGCGCCTGGCCGATACGGACCGGGCCGGGGAAATAGGCCCATTCCAGGCTGTGCGGATAGGGCGTGTCGAAGCCGGTCACGCGCGCGATCGGCGCTTCGAGGTGATAGAAACAGCGTTCCTGAACCAGCGCGGACAGCTCCGCGCCGTAACCGCCGGTGCGCGTCGCCTCATGCACGATCATGCAGCGGCCGGTCTTCTTCACCGATTCCTCGATCGCCTCGATGTCGAGGGGCACCAGCGTGCGCAGATCGATGATCTCGGCATCCACGCCCATATCGGCGACCACCGCGGCGCAGACATGGACCATGGTGCCGTAGCACAGGATCGTTACCGCCTCGCCCTCGCGCACCGTCGCCGCCTTGCCGAGCGGGATGCGGTAATAGCCGATGGGCACCTCGCCGCCGGGATGCTTGGACCAATTCTCGGCCGGGCGATCCCAATGGCCGTTGAACGGGCCGTTATAGATGCGCTTGGGCTCAAAGAAGAGGACGGGGTCATTGTCCTCGATCGCGGCGATCAGCAGGCCCTTGGCGTCATAGGGGGTCGCGGGGATCACCGTCTTGATGCCCGAGACATGGGTGAAGATGCCCTCGGGACTCTGGCTATGCGTCTGGCCGCCGAAGATGCCGCCGCCAAAGGGCGAGCGCACCGTGATCGGCGCGGTGAATTCTCCCGCCGAGCGATAGCGCAGCCGCGCCGCCTCGCTGACCAGCTGGTCGAGCGCGGGGTAGATATAGTCGGCAAACTGGATTTCGGGGACGGGCCGCAGGCCGTACGCCCCCATGCCGACCGCGACGCCGATGATGCCGCATTCGGTGATCGGCGTGTCGAACACGCGGGTCTTGCCGTATTTCTTCTGCAGGCCCGCCGTCGCGCGGAAGACGCCGCCGAAATAGCCGACATCCTCGCCCATCACGACCACATCCGGGTCGCGCGCCATGACCACGTCCATGGCGGAGTTGATCGCCTGGATCATGTTCATGCGGGTGGTTTCGCCCGCGTCTTCGACAGTCTCGGTCATGATGTCGCTCACTGTCCCTCTCCCATCGGGAGAGGGAGGGAGGCGCAAAGCGCCGGAAGGGTGAGGGTGGGACGCACGGCGAGGACACCCTCACCCTCCCACTCGGCTGCGCCGAGCGGGGCCCTCCCTCTCCCGCTGGGAGAGGGAAAATTCACTTCCGCGCCCATGGCCGTCCGCTCGCTTCTTCCTCGTCGAGCATCTGCCGGCGCTGCTCGCGCAGATGCCAAGGCATCTCCTCGAACACGCCGTCGAACAGGCTGTCGAGCGGCTGGTGCAGGCCGTGGCCCAGGATGCCGTTCGCCTCGGCCGCCTTTTGCGCGGCGCGGACTTCCTCGGCGACTTCGCGGTCCTGCGCGGAGTGGCGCTCCTCGTCCCATTCGCCCAGTGCGATCAGATGGTCCTTCAACCGCCGGATCGGATCGCCCAGCGGCCACGCCGTCGGTTCACCCGCCGAGCGATACTGGGTGGGATCGTCGGAGGTGGAGTGCCCCTCGGTGCGATAGGTGAAATGCTCGATCAGCGTCGCGCCCTGATTGGTCCGTGCGCGCTCGGCGGCCCACTGCGTGGCGGCATAGACCGCCAGCGCGTCATTGCCGTCGACCCGAAGGCCCGCAATGCCATAGCCGATCGCGCGCGCGGCAAAGGTCGTCGCCTCTGCGCCCGCGAAACCGGAGAAGCTGGAGATCGCCCACTGGTTGTTCACGACGTTCATGACGACCGGCGCACGATAGACGGCGGCGAAGGTACAGGCCGAGTGGAAATCGCCCTCCGCCGTCGAACCCTCGCCGCACCAAACCGCGGCAATGCGGGTGTCGCCCTTGGCGGCCGAGGCCATCGCCCAGCCGACGGCTTGCGGATACTGCGTCGTCAGATTGCCCGAGATGGAGAAGAAACCAGCCTCTTTCGCGGAATACATGATGGGCAGCTGCTTGCCGCCCAGCCGATCCGCGCTGTTGGAATAGATCTGGTTCATCATGTCGGTAAGCGGCCAGTCGCGCGCGATCAGCAGCCCCTGCTGGCGGTACGAGGGGAAGCACATATCCTCATAATCCAGCGCATGGGCAGCGGCGACGGCGACCGCCTCCTCGCCCAGCGCCTTCATGTAGAAGCTGGTCTTGCCCTGGCGCTGCGCGCGGAACATGCGCTCGTCAAAGGCGCGGAGCAGCACCATGTGGCGCAGCATCCGGCGCAGGCGATCGGGCGAGAGCTTGGGGTCCCAGGGCCCGACCGCGCGGCCTTCGTCGTCCAGCACGCGGACGAGCGTATAGCTGAGTTCGTGGAAGCTGTCGGCGGGCGCGGCGGTGTCCGGGCGACGCTGCGCACCGGCGGGCGGAACCTCGACACCGGCAAAGTCGACCGCATCGCCCGGCCGGAATTTCGGCTCGGGGACGTGCAACTGCAACGGGGCCAGGTTGGCGCGCGAAATGCCCTCTGGCGGCACGGCCATGCTCTCTCCTCAACGCTTCGCCCGATTCATGCCGGGTCGTTGCTATCTTTCAACCGGATGACATTTTATTTCAAGCGCATTTTGGCGCGCTTTGTCCGGTCTACCGCATCGAGTTATGGTGTTTTTCCGTCTTTCCTCCCCTGCAAGGGGAGGTGGCAGCCCGAAGGGCTGACGGAGGGGTGTCACGGCCAGCGGGTACACCCCTCCACCATGCTGCGCATGGTCCCCCTCCCCTTGCAGGGGAGGAATAGGACAATCAATTCCCCGTGATCGTCACCTCGAACGGCACGACGGGATGCGGCGCTTCGTCGTAGAAATTGACGACCGGCGCATCGGCCCAGGCATAGCGTACGCGGACATCGCCGGGCTTCGCATCGGCCAGCCGCACCTCCGCGCCGTTCACCGTCGCTTTCGCATAACGACAGGCCGAGGCATCACACAGCTCGAACCCGATCGGCACGGCGGCGCTCCACGCATGAAGCGCGCCCTGCACGCCGTTGAAGCGCAACACCACCTCGCCTCCGGCGCGCGTCGCCGAGGCGATCATCGGCCCCGAGGCATCGGCGCGGTCGCCTGCCTCCAGACGGGCTTGGGCAAAGACCAGCCGCTTGGCGAGTTCGTTCTTGTCCGCCGGATGGATATCGTTGCGCACGCCGATATCGATCGTGGTTGCGAGCGCCGCATGCGGATCGCGCAGCACCGTCAGACGCTGAGTCTCGCGCAGGGCCGCCCAAGCGCTGTTCTCGATCTTTACCGGCGGCGCGCCGAAATTCGCGAGCTGGACGATCAGGAACGGCAGGTCCGGATTCTGGAACTGCCGCCGCCAGCCGGTCATCAACGCGGCCAGCCGGTCGCCATAGCTGGCCAGCCCGACATCGGACTCGCCCTGATACCAGGCGACGCCCTTCAACCCGATCGGCCCCAGCGGCGCGATCATGCCATTGTACAGCGTGCCGAGCCCCGCATGGCTTTCCCAGGGGCTGCGCGGATAGCTCTGGTCGTTCGGCTTATAGACCGAATAGCGCCAGCCGGTGCCGAGCGGGATCGGCTGGCCGCCCGCGGGGGTGAACTGGATCTTGTCGGCGGGGCCGAACATGCCGCCCGGGCCATAGGTGTCGCCAAGCGCCACCATGATCTCGTTATGCCCCTTTTTCAGCGCCGCGCGCGGCACGGTATAGCGCCGCCAGTCGCCCCAGCCGAAGGTCGCGCCGACCGGCACCCCGTTGATCCAGACCGTATCCAGCTCATCGATTCCGGCCAGTTCGATCACCCCGTCGCCCGTCGGCGCTTGGGCCAGGTCGAAGCCCTGCCGGAACCACACCAGCCCGTTATAGTCGGCGAGCGCGGGCACGCCCCATTCCTCCCACGGGCCGAATTTGGGCACCGGGGTCCAGCTCAGCCGGTCGGGCGCATTCCACGGCTCCTGCCCGCGCTTCGTCCCGCTCGCCTTGCGCCACCATTCGCCCCAGCGATCACCGAAGGCACGCAGCCCCGCCGCATGGTCGCGCGCATAGAGCGCCAGCAGGTCGGCATCGGCGGCCAGCCCCGGCAGCTTGCGCGCGTCGGTCGCGTCGATCCAGGGCAGGATCTTGGTCCCGCCCCAGCTCGAATCGATCGCCCCCATCGGCACATTGGCCTTGGCCGCCATCTCCTTGACCATCAGATAGCAGGCGGCCGAAAAATCGCGCACGCTGGCGGGCGATGCGGCGGCCCAGACCGGGCGCTTCTCCAGCATCTCGTCGGCGGACAGGCCGACATGGTGCGCCACGTCGAGCAGGCGAATCCCGTCATTGGCGGCGGTGTTGACCAGCATCTCGCCGTTCAGCGCCTGCTTGGTCGGATATTCCATGTTGGACTGGCCCGAACACAGCCAGACATCGCCGACCAGCAGATCGTCCATCGTATCGGCCGCACCGTCCTGGCCCGTCGCGGTCAGGGTCAGCGGGGTTGCGGTCGCCGCCATGGCGGGCAGGGTCGCGCGCCAGCGGCCCTTGCCATCGGCGGTCGCGGTGGCGCTGGCGCCCCCCAGAGTAACGGTGACGCCCTCACCCGCATCGGCCGCGCCCTCGACGATGATCGGGCGGTCGCGCTGCAGCACGGCATGGGCGCTCATCGGGGTCAGGATTCGCGGCCGCGCCTCCGCCATGGCGGGACAGGCCGCCGCCGTACCCAGCAGCAGCGCCAAACCCAGGCGCCGCCCG
>DXIH01000159.1 GCA_019112965.1 Candidatus Sphingomonas excrementigallinarum
CCCTCCCCCGGCCCCTCCCGCCTGCGGGAGGGGAGAAAGAAAAAAGAAGGTAACAAAAAGGGGCCGGCGATCGCTCGCCAGCCCCTTCATTCCGAACCGTGAAATCGGGCCTCAGTACACCCGCTTCTTCGGCTTGATATACTCGATATCGTCGGTCAGCGTGTAGTCGTGGACCGGGCGATAGTCGATGGCGACCCCGCCGCCCTGGCCGCCCCAGCCGTCGAAGGTCGCGACGGTGTGCTTCATCCAGTTGGCGTCGTCGCGATCGGGGAAGTCCTCGTTCACATGCGCGCCGCGGCTTTCCTTGCGGTTCAGCGCCGATTCCATCGTCACGACCGCCTGGCTGATGAGGTTGTCCAGCTCCAGCGTCTCGACCAGATCGGTGTTCCAGATCAACGAGCGATCCTTGATGCCGATGTCCTTCATCCGGTCATAGGTGGCGCGGATCATCTGACGGCCTTCGGTCAGCAGCTCGTCGGTGCGGAACACGGCGCAGTGGCGCTGCATCGTCTTCTGCATCTCGCTGCGTACCGACGCGGTGGTCGAGCTGCCAGCGGCGTTGCGGAAGTGATCCAGACGGCTGAGCGCCAGCTCTTCCGAACCCTTGGGCAGCGGCGCGTGCGGCGTGCCGGGCTTCAGCGTGTCCTTGATGCGCAGGCCGGTCGCGCGGCCGAACACCACGAGGTCGATCAGCGAGTTGGAGCCCAGGCGGTTCGCGCCGTGCACCGAGACGCAGGCGGCCTCGCCGACCGCGAACAGGCCGGGGACGACCGAGTCCGGGTTGCCGTCCTTCAGCCGGACGACCTCGCCGTGATAGTTGGTCGGAATGCCGCCCATATTATAGTGGACGGTCGGCGTGACGGGCAGCGGCTGGCGGGTCAGGTCGACACCGGCGAAGATCTTGCCGGTCTCGGTGATGCCGGGCAGGCGCTCGGCCAGCACCTTCGGGTCGATATGGTCGAGATGGAGGTATATATGATCCCCCTCCTTGCCGACGCCGCGCCCTTCGCGGATTTCCATCGCCATCGAACGCGATACGACGTCGCGGCTGGCGAGGTCCTTGGCCGATGGCGCATAACGCTCCATGAAGCGCTCGCCCTCGGAGTTGGTCAGGTAGCCGCCTTCACCGCGCGCACCCTCGGTGATGAGGACGCCCGCGCCATAGATGCCGGTCGGGTGGAACTGCACGAACTCCATGTCCTGGAGCGGCAGGCCCGCCCGCAGCACCATGCCGCCGCCGTCACCCGTGCAGGTGTGCGCCGAAGTGGCCGAGAAATAGCAGCGACCATAGCCGCCGGTCGCCAGCACGACGTTATGCGCGCGGAAGCGGTGGATCGACCCGTCTTCCATGCACAAAGCGATCACGCCGCGGCAATTGCCCTGCTCATCCATGATGAGGTCGAGCGCGAAATATTCGATGAAGAAGTCCGCGTCATACTTCAGCGACTGTTGGTACAGCGCGTGCAGCATGGCGTGGCCGGTACGGTCGGCGGCGGCGCAGGTGCGCTGCGCAGGCGGGCCTACGCCCATATTCTGCATCATGCCGCCGAAGGGGCGCTGATAGATCTTGCCCTCTTCGGTGCGGCTGAACGGCACGCCGGCGTGCTCCAGCTCGTACACGGCGGCGGGCGCCTCGCGGCACAGATATTCGATCGCGTCCTGGTCGCCCAGCCAGTCCGACCCCTTGACGGTGTCGTACATGTGCCAGGTCCAGTGGTCGGGACCCATATTGCCCAGCGAGGCGGCGATACCGCCCTGCGCGGCGACGGTGTGGCTGCGCGTCGGGAACACCTTGGTGATGCAGGCGGTCTTCAGACCGGCCTCTGCAATCCCCATGGTGGCGCGCAGGCCCGAACCGCCCGCACCCACGACGACGGCGTCATAGGTATGGTCGATGATCTTGTAGGCGGCAGCAGACATTATGCAGCGGCTCCGAAGGCGATCTTGAGGATCGAAAAGATGGCGATGGCGGCGGTCGTGAAGACGAACAGGTTCATGACGACGAGCAGCGCGACCCGGTTCTGGTCCTGCTCATAATCCTCGATCACGACCTGAAGGCCCAGGCGCATGTGATAGAAGATCGAGGCGACCAGCAGGACCATCGGGATGGCGGCCCAGGGGTTGGACAGCCACAGTCGCATCGCGGCATAGTCGTAAGCAGGCTGGCGCAGGATCGAGATCAGCAGCCAGACGACCAGCAGGAAGTTCGACCCCGCCGTCAGGCGCTGGTTGAGCCAGTGATGGGTGCCCGACTTGGCCGAGCCCAGGCCGCGCACGCGGCCGATCGCGGTTCCGGAACGCATCACTTGATCCCCAGATAGAGCCAGAAGGCCACCGTCATCACGACGGCGAAGATAATGGTCGCCTGCGCCTGGCGCTTGTTCGACTTCAGCTCGAAGCCCGCGCCGACATCCATGAACAGGTGGCGGATGCCGTTGGCCAGATGCTGGAACAGCGAGGCGGTCAGGCCGATGCCGAGGACATAGCCCAGGATGTTCAGCTTGCCCGAGTCGGTGGTGAAGACGTCGCGGAACGTCGCATAGCTTTCGGGACCCGCGGCGACCGCCGCCAGGAACCAGACGAGAAGCGCCGCGCCCACGGTCGCCAGCCCCGTGCCGGTGGCACGATGCAGGATGGAGACCAGCATGTTGGGACCCCATTTCCAGATCTGGAGATGCGGGGAGAGCGGGCGTGCGGTGTTGCGGGCGGCCAAGGGCAGATCCTCGAACAGTCTAAAGTCGGGCTGGTTTGCGGATATGCCTATGGTGAAGACGCCGTCAGGATGCAAGTCGCGAGGCGCGATTCGCGGCCCTGCGCCGGTCATGGCGGCATGGCCCGTCCGGTGACTAACCCGGCTTTAACGCTTTTCGCGGCAGAATCACCCGCATCACGTTCCGATTGCCTGAACGCGGGAGCCATTATGCCCGAACGGGAAAATATTGTTGCCAGGACCGATCTGCCGCCGCCGACGGAGATTACGGCGGGGATCGATCTTGATGCGCGGGTTCGCGCCTTCGACGGGGGCGACGGCACGCTGACCCGGCAGGCCACCGATCTCTGGCCCGCCATAGAGGCGCGCGCCGACGAGGTGGTCGAGGCCTATTGGAATCACTGGCGTAGCGCCAATCCGGCGGCGCCCGACTGGACCAAGCTGGACCGCGAACGGCAGCTGACCGCCGGGCGCGCCTATCTGCGCAACCGCTTCTGTCATCTGTCGGGGCGCGACTGGGTCGAGTCGCTGGGGCGTTCCGTCGCGTCCGCCTATGCCGCCGGGGTGCCGCCGATGGAGGTGCTCGCCATGTCCTGCGCCAGCGACCGGGCGGCGTTGAAGGTGCTGCAGGAAACGATTCCCGTCGACGATCCCCGACGCGAGGCGATGATCGACACGCTGATGCGACTGTTTGGCATGGAGACCGAGCTGACCGTCGAGCTGTTCGCGGGCTTTCGCGAATGGAGCGCCGAGCGCGAGCGTGAGCGGCTGGCGGGCGATTTCCGCAACGGCATCTCCTCGGTGGTCGAGAATGCCAGCGTCGAGGGGCGCGATCTGCGGCGCCAGGCGCAGGAAGCCTCGCTGTCGACACGCGGGATGCTCGGTAAGTCGAGCGAAGTCGCCGCCGCCGCCGAACAATCGGCCGTCGCGATGCGCGAAGCCGCACAGACTGCCGCCGGGCTAATCCGTGCGATCGAGGATGCCCGTACCGAGGTCGACCAGGCCGCCGACGTCGCCAACCGCGCTGCCGATCAGGCGGGGCAGGCGGTCGGCATGTCGGAGATGCTGTCCGATCATGCCAAGTCGATCGAGTCGATCCTGGGCCTGATCCGCGACATCGCCGGGCAGACCAACCTGCTCGCGCTCAACGCCACCATCGAGGCGGCGCGCGCGGGCGATGCGGGCCGGGGCTTTGCGGTCGTTGCGCAGGAGGTGAAGAGCCTCGCCAGCCAGACCGCGCGCGCGACCGACGACATCGCGACCAAGATCGCCGCGATCCAGGCCGCGACCCGCTCGACGGTCGAGACCAATGCCTCGATCAAGGCGACGGTCCATGAGGTGCAGATATCGGCCGAGCGGATCCGCCACGCCATGGAGGCGCAGGCCCAGACCGTCACCGCGATCACCGCCGCCGTCGACGAAACGGCGCTGGCCGCCGACTCGATGTCGCACACCATCGCCGCGATCCGCCAAGATACCGAGCATGTCGCACAGGAGATCGACCGGGTCGGGCGCGGCTTCGACCATCTCGACACGCAACTGGGCGACCTGAAGACCAGCGCCAGCCAGTTCGTCGCGCGGGTTGCGGCCTAGTCCGTTCCTCCCCGGTACGGGGAGGGGGACCATGCGCAGCATGGTGGAGGGGGGCGTGCCACCAGGGATTCCTTGTGTAGCGGGCCCCCTCCGTCAGCGCTGAGGCGCTGACACCTCCCCGTGCCGGCAGGGGGATCGCATATGGGTTGCGGCGTGGCTTGATACAGATTCTGAAGATTCCCGGCATGGTTCGGGAGGTAAAGAATGGATCGTGTGGTCGAGTATTTCGGGGCGGTGGCGGATCCGCGGGCGGGCAACGCGCGCCATGATTTCCTGGAGGTGATCTTCGTGGCGCT
>DXIH01000160.1 GCA_019112965.1 Candidatus Sphingomonas excrementigallinarum
CAACTGCCCTCCCGAGCGGGCGAACGGCAGATAACCGAGCTCGTCAAGCACGATCAGGTCGAGCCGCGACAGCTGCGCCGCCAGGGTCCCGCCTTTGCCGATCCGGGTCTCCTCTTCGAGGCGTGTCACCACTCCAAGCTGTTGCTGACCGTCTGGGATGGACCGTCGTCACCACGTTGGCCGATGAAGGCATCTCGGGAAGCAAGGGCCGGGATCAACGCCCAGCCTTCAACACGTTGATGACGATGGTGACCCGGCGCGAGATCGACATGGTGATGGCGTGGAGCGTGGATCGCCTCGGTCGGTCACTCCAACACCTCGTCGGCTTCCTGTCCGAGATCAACGAACGCAATGTAGACCTGTATCTCCACGTCCAAGGGCTCGACACCTCCACCCCATCGGGGCGGGCGATGTTCGCGATGCTATCCGTTTTCGCCGAGTTCGAGCGCAGCATCCTTCGCGACCGCATCATGGCGGGGCTCGCCCGCTCCAAGAAAAAAGCAGGCCGACCGTCGCTTGACGCTCACACCGAGCATCGCGCCCGCACGCTCCTCGACAAAGGCACCAGCATCAACGCCACGGCGAAGTCGCTGAAGATTGGTGTCGCCACAGTCCACAGGATCAAGACGAGGATGATGGCCCAAGCTGCTTGATCCGCCAGCGTCGCGCCCACGGTGAACATCATCGTCGTGATGACCGTCACCGCGAAAATCACTCGCACGGTTGAGGAAGACGATATGACCATCACGTTTGCCGCATGGTCGAGGCGGACGGTTCTGTCGCCTATCGCCCGGCCCGCGATCCAGCGCCCGACCATAGGCCTCACCATCCGGGTCATGCCCGCCGTGTTCAAATGGCAACCGGTCGTCATCGAACCCGGCGAACCACGAGCACAGATCAATCTGACCCATGCAGCGTTCCGCTACCCCGACCCCTTCGACAGCGACCACAACCCAACACCGGCGTGCCGCGACTTCGTCATGCAAGCCGTTCGAGATGCAGCCCGCCGTGATGCACGGAAGATGTGGATCACATGGCCCGATCGCAGCAGCACAGCATTCATCGGCCCAGACCTGACGCCGACCCATCAACCGTCATCGTAAGGAAGCAGCATGCCGAAAGGCCCAACACGTGGTCACCGAGCCCCGACCAATGCTCCCGCCCACGATGATCCTGAACGATGGGTCGAAACCGTCATTGCCAGCCTTCCGGCACGCTCAACGAAGGATCGAGAAGCGTTGCTAAAGGCTCTCGTCGACGGTGCCGCGCTGCCGCCCGAGGCGCATCCTGTAAGCGGCACCATTCTTCGAAAGCCTCCGAATCTGAAGTCCGGCGGAAAGCCAGGACTTTCTGTCGTTGGCGCCGCGCGACACGCGATGACGAAGTCTTGGCCTCTCCGGGCGTCGTGGTGTCCCCTGCCCCCTTACGGTTCCCAAGCGCCGATCTTTCAGATCAGGATGCGATCATCGCATCGCAAGTCCGGCTCGATGGTGCGCAGGCGAAGGACGGATCGGGTTCGACCGCTTCGCCGACGATCAGCATGGCGGGATCTTGGGCGCTGATCGCCTCGACCAGAAAGGCGAGCGATGACAGCCGCCCGCGGATGATCCGCTCGTTCGGCAGCGAGGCGTTGACGACGACCAGGACCGGCGTGTCGGGGCTGCGCCCGGCGGCGACCAGTTGCCGGGCCACGGTCGCCGCCGCCGCGCGGCCCATATAGATGGCGAGCGTGGAATCGTTCGCGGCCAGCCCCTGCCAGTCGAGGTCGAGCGTCGCGCCCGCCTGGGCATGGGCCGTGACCAGGGTCAGGCGGCGCGCCACGCCGCGCAGCGTCAGGCTGGTCCCCGCAGAGGCGACGGCGGCGCTGGCGGCGGTGATGCCGGGGCAGATCCGCACCGATATGCCCGCCGCGCGGCAGGCGGTGACTTCCTCCGCCGTGCGCCCGAAGATCGCCGGGTCGCCGCCCTTCAGCCGGACGACGCGCTTGCCCTTCAGCGCCGCGGCGACGATCAGCGCGTCGATCGTCCGCTGGTCCCTGGAATGACGGCCCGAGCGCTTGCCGACGCTGATCCGCTCGGCATGGGGGTCGATCAGGTCGAGGATGCCGGGGCCGACCAGCGCGTCGTAGAAGACGATGTCCGCCGCTGCGATCAGCCGCGCGGCCTTGCGCGTGAGGAGGTCGGGATCGCCCGGTCCTGCGCCGACCAGCCAGACCGAGCCGGCGGGAAAATCGTCATGCGGCATGGTTCTTCTCCTCGGCGAGCAGGCGGGCGAGCGCGGGGCGGCACGATCCGCAATTGGTGCCCGCGCCCAAGGCGGTCCCGATCGCGGCGACATCGGCCAGCCGCTGGTCGCGGATCGCCGCGACGATGGTGCGCATCCCGATATCGAAGCAGGCGCAGACGATCGCGCCGCGATCCGCCTGCCCCCCCGGCGCCCGTCCGGCGAGCAGGGTTGGCGCGGCCTCCGCCTCGCCCAGCTGTGCGATCAGCCAGTCGCGGCTGGGCAATTCGCCGCGCTCGGTCACGAACAGCGCGGCGACCAGCCGTCCGCCCGACAGAGTCGCGACTCGCCTGGTGCCGCGGGCGGCGTCGATCGCCTCGATCCGCTCGCCAGCGGGAAGGCTCGCCTCCAGCTTCGCCGGATCGCCATCGCCCGCAAGTTCCCAAAGGCTGCCCGCCGGAACCGCGACGCGCGTCGCCCAGAGACATTGGGGCGTGCGAACCGGCTCGCCCGCGACGATCAGGAAGCCGCGCCAGCGCGCCGCGACCGCCGCCAGCCGCGCTGGGGTCTGCTTGAAGCCCGGCTGGCCCGACACCGGATCGACCAGCGGACGCGGCAACAGGCCGGTTCGCCCGCCGCTCGACGTGCGATCCGTCCAGTGGATCGGGGTGAAGATCTCCCCCCGCCGCTGCGCAGGCGTCACGCGTACGCGGTAGAGGCTATCCCCCTGCGGCGTCGCCACTCGCGCCAGTCCGCCATCGGTGACGCCCAGCTGCGCGGCATCGTCGGGATGCACCTCGACCAGTGGCTCCTCGCGGTGACGGGCCAGTTTGGGCGCCAGGCCGGTGCGGGTCATGCTATGCCACTGGTCGCGATACCGCCCGGTGTTCAGCGTCAGCGGCCAGGCGGCGAGCGGGCCGGAAATCGCCTTTTGCCTGACTGTCACCAGCCGCGCGCGGCCATCGGGGGTCGGGAAGCGGCCATCGGCGAAGGGGGTGCCGCCCCAGCGGAACGGCGTCATCGCGTCATAATTGGCATTGCCCGCGCTTGATCGGCCGGGCAGCGCGAAGAGGCGCGCGCCGTCATTCTCATAGGCCGACAGGCGGCAATGCTCGCGCCAGATCTCGGCGGGACGGTCATAGGCAAAGGCGGTCTTCCAGCCCATGCGGCGGCCGACCTCCTTGACGATCCACCAGTCGGGCTTCGCCTCGCCGGGCAGCGGGAAGAGCGCGCGCTGGCGGCTGATCGTACGGTCGCTATTGGTGACGGTCCCGTCCTTCTCGCCCCAGGCGGCGGCGGGCAGACGGACATGGGCAAAGGCGGACGTGTCGGTGTCGGCGATCACGTCGCTGAGCACCACGAAGGGACAGGCGGCCAGCGCTTCGCGTACCTTGCCCGCATCGGGCATCGACACGGCGGGGTTGGTCGCCATCACCCACAGCGCCTTGATCCGGCCCTCTCCGATGCTGCGGAACAGATCGACGGCCTTCAGGCCGGGCTTGTCGGCGATGGTCGGCGCGGCCCAGAAACGCTGGACACGGGCGCGGTTTTCGGGGGCGAAATCCATGTGCGCGGCCAGCGTGGAGGCCAGCCCGCCCACCTCGCGACCGCCCATGGCATTGGGCTGTCCGGTGATCGAAAAGGGCTGTGCGCCGGGCTTGCCGATGCGGCCCGTGGCGAGATGGACGTTCAGGATCGCATTGACCTGATCGGTGCCGGTCAGCGACTGGTTCACGCCCTGGCTGAACAGGGTGACGGTGCGCGGAGTGGCGGCGAACAGCTCGTAGAAGCGGCGCAGGTCGGCGGGGGGCAGGTCGCAGGTCTTGGCGACCGACCAGAGATCGCTCCCCTCGCCCAACGCTTCCCAGAAATCGGCCGGGACGGACAGATGATCGGCGAGGAATGCGGCGTCGAGCGCCCCCGCCTCACGGCACCAGGCGAGCAGGCCGTTCATCAGCGCCACGTCGCTGCCCGAGCGCAGCGGCAGATGGAGGTCGGCTTCCTCCGCCGTCTCGGTGCGACGCGGATCGATGACGACCAGCTTGGCGCCTGCATCGCACCGCTCGCGGATACGCTGATAGACGATGGGGTGGCACCAGGCGGTGTTGCTGCCGACCAGCACGATCAGATCGGCGGCGTCGATGTCGTCATACGACGCGGGCACCACGTCCTCGCCGAACGCGCGGGTGTGGCCCGCCACCGCGCTCGACATGCACAGGCGCGAATTGGTGTCGATGTTCGCCGAGCCGATGAACCCCTTCATCAGCTTGTTGGCGACATAATAGTCCTCGGTCAGCAACTGGCCGGAGACGTAGAAGGCGACGCTGTCGGGGCCATGCTGGGCGATGGTGTCGCGAAAGCGTTTCGCCACGAGGTCGAGCGCCTTGTCCCACGAGGCGCGGCGCTTGCCGATCATGGGTGTGAGCAGGCGACCTTCGAGGCCGACCGTTTCGCCGAGGTGCGTGCCCTTGGAACAGAGCCTGCCGCGATTGGCGGGGTGGTCGGGGTCGCCCTCGATTTGGACCGTGCGGTCGCCGGTCACGGTTGCGCGGATGCCGCAGCCGACGCCGCAATAGGCGCAGGTGGTGCGGATCGGAGTCATAGCCCCTCCCCTTCAGGGGAGGGGTTGGGGTGGGGCGGTTCAGCAGGCGCAACGCTTGTGGCGAGGCCCCACCCCCAGCCCCTCCCCTGAAGGGGAGGGGAGAAAACGGCTTCGCTCATCACGCCGCCGCCTTCAGGGTGCTGGCGCGGCAGATCAGGACGCGGCCGCCGCTGATCTTCACCGGCACGGTCGGCGTACAGCCCCTGTCCTCGCCCAGCGCCTCGCCAGTCGACAGGCTGATCCGCCAATTGTGCAGCGGACACGCCACCGCGCCGCCATGGACGATGCCCTGGCTCAGCCGCCCATGTTTGTGCGGGCAGCGGTCGAGCAGCGCGAAGACCTTGTTCTCGCCGGTACGGAAGACGGCGATGTCGTGACCGCCCTCGACCTGCACGGTGCGGGCACCGCGCACCGGGATTTCATTGACCCAGCCGATATCGAGCCATTCGCCTGCCAAAGAACCAGAGGTCATGCCATTTCCTCCTGCGGCGTGAAGCGCGCCATCGGCGCATGCATTCGGCGTTCCTCGCCCGCCACGCGCGCGGCCCAGGGATCGTCTTGCGAGAATTGCTGCGAATAGAAGAAACGGTGCGCCAGCTCGGCGCGCTCCTCTTTGTCGGGCAACAGGCGCGACTGAATGTACGCCAGACCCACCCGCTCGATCCACGGCGCGGTACGCTCCAGATAGCGCGCCTCCTCGCGGTAGAGCTGGACGAAGGCGGCGCACATCTCCATCGCCTCCGCCTCGGTCGCCACCTTGCAAAGTAGGTCGGTGGCGCGGACCTTGATCCCGCCATTGCCGCCGACATGCAGTTCGTAGCCGGAATCGACGCAAACCACGCCGAAGTCCTTGATCGTCGCCTCGGCACAGTTGCGCGGGCAACCCGACACCGCGATCTTGAACTTGTGCGGCATCCACGACCCCCAGGTCGCCCGCTCTAGCTTGACGCCCAGCCCGGTCGAATCCTGCGTGCCGAAGCGGCACCATTCGGAGCCGACACAGGTCTTCACCGTCCGCAGCGATTTGCCGTACGCATGGCCCGAGACCATCCCGGCGGCGTTCAGATCGGCCCAGACGGCGGGCAGATCCTCCTTCTTGATGCCGAAGATGTCGAGCCGCTGGCCGCCGGTCACCTTGACCATTGGCGCGTTGAACTTCTCGACCACATCGGCGATCGCGCGCAGCTCCTTCGGGGAGGTGATGCCGCCCCACATGCGCGGGACGACCGAATAGGTGCCGTCCTTCTGGATGTTGGCGTGCATCCGTTCGTTGACGAAGCGGCTCTGCTGGTCGTCGACATATTCGCCGGGCAGCGCGCAGAGCAGATAGTAATTGAGCGCGGGGCGGCAGGACGAACAACCATCAGGCGTCGACCAGTGCAGTTTCTGCATGACCTCGGGGATCGACTTCATCCCCTGCGCGACGATCTCGCGGCGGACATCGTCGTGACCGAAGCTGGTGCATTTGCACATGGTCTTCGGCCCCGCCTCGACCTCGTCGCCCAGCGTCAGCGCGAGCAGCGTCTCGACCAGCCCGGTGCACGAGCCGCAGCTCGCCGACGCCTTGCAAGTGGCGCGGACCGCGTCCAGGCTATGTGCGCCCTTGGCGATGCACGAGACGACCTGCCCCTTGGTGACGCCGTTGCAGCCGCAAATTTCCGCCGTGTCGGAGAGCGCCGCAACGGCCGCCTTAGGGTCCGCCTGCCCCCCTCCCGAGGCAAAGGCCTGGCCGAAGATCAGCGCGTCGCGAATGTCGCCGACGCTCTCGCCCTTTTTGAGCAGATCGAAATACCAGTTGCCGTCGGCGGTATCGCCGTACAGCACCGCGCCGACGATGCGGTCATCCTTGACCACCACGCGCTTGTAGATGCCACGCGACGCGTCGCGCAGCACGATATCCTCCGCGCCGTCGCCGCCGCCGAAATCGCCCGCCGAGAACACGTCGAGCCCGGCGACCTTCAGCTTGGTTGCGGTCGCGGTCGGGCGATAGCCCGAGGGCGCGCCGGTCAGCGCATCGGCGAGGCTGCGGCACATGTCCCAGAGCGGCGCGACCAGGCCATAAACCTGCCCGTCATGCTCGACACACTCGCCGACCGCCAGGATGCGCGGGTCGCTGGTGACCATATGGTCGTCCACCTTGATCCCGCGCCCGACCTCCAGCCCCGCCGCACGCGCCAGCGCGACGCAGGGTCGGATGCCGACCGCCATGACGACCAGGTCGGCGGGGATTTCGCGCCCGTCCTTCAGGCGGATCGCCTCCACCTTGCCGTCGCCCAGGATCGCGGCGGTGTCGGCCCCGGTCAGCACGGTCTGGCCGCGCGCCTCCAGCGCCTGTTTGAGCAGCCAGCCCGCCGCCTCGTCCAGCTGCCGCTCCATCAGCGTCGGCATCAGGTGGAGGACGGTGACGGTCATGCCGCGAAGCGACAGCCCATGCGCCGCCTCCAACCCCAGCAGGCCGCCGCCGATCACCACCGCGCTGCCACCCCGCTCGGCAGCGGCGAGCATGTGCTCGACATCCTTCATGTCGCGGAAGCTGATGACGCCGGGCAGGTCGTGGCCGGGCACCGGGATGATGAACGGGTCGGAGCCGGTCGCGATCAGCAGCCGGTCATAATCCAGCACCATGCCGCTCTGGGCGGTGACGGTGCGCGCGTCCCGGTCGATCGCGGTGACGGGATCGCCACTGACCAGCGTGATGCCGTTATCTTCATACCAGTCGTGACCGTTGATGACGATCTCGTCGAACGTCTTCTCGCCCGCCAGCACCGGCGACAGCATGATCCGGTTGTAATTCACCAGCGGCTCGGCGCCGAAGATGGTGATTCGGTAGCGGGCAGGATCGCGGGCGAGCAATTCCTCGACCGCGCGGCAACCGGCCATGCCGTTGCCGATCACGATCAGTTGCTCGCGGGTATCGACCTTCGCAGGGGTGACGACTTCGTGTTTCATCGGTTCGATCCGTCGAAGAGGAAAAGCATCAGATCCGCACGCCCTCGGCCGCGCCCCAGCTGCGGCGCCAGCGGCTCTTGACCAGCATCAGGCCTGCCAGTGCGACCAGGGCGAGGGCTGCGAAGATCAGGAACCCGCCCGAAAAGCTGCCCGTCCACTGCTTGGCGAAGCCCAGCGACGAGGCGAGGTAGAAGCCGCCGATCCCGCCCGCCATGCCGACCAGGCCGGTCATCACGCCGATCTCGGCGGCGAAACGCTGCGGCACCAGCTGGAACACCGAGCCGTTACCGACCCCCAGCGCCAGCATCGACAGCACGAACAGCGCCAGCGAGGCGGCGAACCCGTCGACCATCGCCACGCCGGTCAGCGTGACGGCGGCGGCGGCGAATACGGCGATCAGCGCCTTCACGCCGCCGATGGCATCGGCCAGCGCTCCCCCCATCGGTCGCACCAGCGACCCGGCAAAGACGCAGGCGGCGGTGGCGTAACCCGCCTGCACCGGGGTCAGCCCGAAGCGGTCGGTGAAATAGATGGGCAGGCTGGCGGCGAGGCCGACGAACCCGCCGAAGGTGACGGCGTAGAAGCCCATCAGCCACCAGGCATCGGCCTGCTTCAACGGTGCGAGATACTCGACCAGACGGCGCGGGCTCGGCGCGCCCGGCGCGTCCTTGGCCATCACCATATAGGCGAAGAAGACCAGGGTCAGCGGCAGACAGGCCAACCCCAGCACGGCATTCCAGCCGAACAGCTTGGCCAGCGCGGGGGCGAACAGGGCGGCCAACACCGTGCCCGAATTGCCCATACCGGCGAGCCCCATCGCCTTGCCCTGATGCTCGGGCGGATACCAGCGGCTGGCGAGCGGCAGCGCGATGGCGAAGCTCGCCCCCGCAAAGCCCAGAATGACGCCCAGCGCCAGCGTGCCGCCGAAGCTGTTCACCCCCAGTGCCCAAGCCGAAAACAACCCGCCGATCACGATCAACTGGCTGATCGCGCCCGCCCGCTTCGGCCCGATCCGATCGACCAGCAGACCGTTGACGACGCGCAGCACCGCGCCCGCCAGCGTCGGCACCGCGACCATCACGCCCTTTTGCGCGGGCGTCAGGCCCAGCGTGGCGGAAATCTGCGGCGCCAACGGGCCCAGCAGCACCCAGACCATGAAGGCCAGATCGAAATACAGGAACGCCGCGATCAAGGTCGGCGTATGACCACTCGACCAGAAGCCGCCGTCATCGCCCGCTTTCGCCTTTTCGGTGTCGTCCCAGAATGCCGTCGCCATCGTGCCGCCTCCGTGGGGCCCAGGGCCCAAAACGAAAAAAGCCGCCAGGACGTGGGACCCGTGGGTCACATCCTGGCGGCTTCGTTGCCTCCAAACGGAACGCGGGAATGACCCCGCTTCCGCCAGCGCGCTACCCCGTCATTGGAGCGGCATCCGCTGCTATCTCGTGCCCGACGCCATTGCCGGGCGAATCGAAAATTGCCTGATTCGCAAGCGGCGCGCAAGAGGCTTTCGCAAACGCAGCAAAAACGCCCTCCCCGGCACGGGGAGGGGGACCAGCGAAAGCTGGTGGAGGGGGATCACCCCATGGGATGACCTTGGTGGAAGCCCCCCTCCACCACCGCTACGCGGCGGTCCCCCTCCCCATGCTGGGAAGGATCTTTACGGCAATTCCGCCAGATACCCCGCAATATCGTCCGGATCGAACGCCCGCCCGTCGAAGAACCGATCGCTCCCCAGCACCAGTCGCCCTTGCGTCGAGCCCGCCCCGATCGGCTCGACCAGCGCGCCTTCCAGCTTGGAACTGGCGCCGGGCAGCGGCGCGCCCGATCCGGCCAGCGCGGCGCGGTACAGGTCGGGGCGGAACACGCCTTGCGCGGTCGCGGCGTCGGCGGTCGAAAAGGACAGTCCCTCCCACCGGACCATCTGGGCATAGAGCCAGCCCGCCTGGCTGCGCCACGGAAAGTTCGCCGCCTCGCGATACTGGAACATGAAGTCGGGATAATGGACCGGCTCGCCGCCCGGCACCACGCGGATTCGGTCGGTGATCGCGCGCAGGATCGCGCCCGTCGGCGCGTCGAGATAATGGGGCCGCGACAGGATGTCGGCGCTCTGCTCCACCGTCCCGGGGTCGATGAAATGCGCCGCCGCCGCATGGAGCGCGCGGATCAGTCGCAGCACCGCGTCGCGCCGTTCGTCGGCCTGGTCGGTGCGCATCGCCAGCACCTTTTCGACGCCGCGCCGCCAAATCTGCGCGGTGGCCAGCGCGATCCGCCCCACGCCGCGATCGACCGCGATCGAGTTCCACGGCTCGCCGACGCAGATACCGTCGACCTCGCCCGCCGCCAGCGCATCGGCGGCGAAGGGCGGGCTGGTCACGACGATATCCACATCCACGTCCGGCCGGATGCCGACGCCCGCCAACCAGTAGCGCAGCATGTAATTGTGGCTGGAATGACGATGCACCACGCCGAAGCGCAACCGCTGCCGCACCGCCACCGCGCGCAAGGCCGCCCCGACCGCCACCGGATCGCCCAGTTCTTCGCTCAAGCCACACGCCTCGCCCAGCGCGGTCGAGAAGGTGATCGCATTGCCGTTCAGCCCCAGGACGAAAGGCACCGCCATCGGCACCGCCGGGCGGTCGCGGCCCAGCGCGGTGGCGATGGCGAGCGGCGCGACCATGTGCGCCGCGTCGGTATGCCCATAGAGCAGCCGGTCGCGCACCGCCGCCCAGGTGACGTCGCGGACCATCTCGATCGCGACACCCTGTTCCTCGGCAAAGCCCAGTTCATGCGCCAATATGGGCAGCGCGGCGTCGACCAGCGGCACGAAGCCGATGCGGAACCGATCGACACTCACGGCACATCTCCCATCAAGGCCTCGCTGGTCACGATCGCCTCGGCCACCTCGGCGATGCGCCGGTTGGACTGCATCGCATGGCCGCGCAGCAGCGCATAGGCGGCGGGCTCGTCGATCCCGCGCCGCCGCATCAGGATCGCTTTCGCCCGGTCGATCGTCTGGCGGTCGGCCAGCGCGGTCTTGGCCTCCGCCAGTTCGGCCTGGAGCCGCGAAAAGGCCTGGAAGCGGCGGATCGCGACGTCGAGCACCGGCTTGATCCGCTGCTTGGCCAACCCGTCAACGACATAGGCCGACACCCCCGCATCGACCGCCGCCAGCGCGCTTTCGGCATCCGACTGGTCGACGAACATCGCGATCGGCCGATCGAGCGCGCGCGACATGGCGAAGAAATCCTCGAGCAGGTCGCGGCCGGGATTTTCCAGATTGATGAGCACCACCTCGGGCGCGCATGCCTCGATCTGGCGGACGATCGGCCCGGCGGGGTCGATCAGCACCTGATCGTCCAATCCGGCCTCGCGCAGTCCCTCGGCAATAATGGCCGCGCGCGTCGTGCTGGTGTCGATGATCGCGATCCTCACGGGCGGATGGACTAGCCCGAAAGCCGCGCGTCATCCAGCCCGGACGAAGACGACTGCCATGACGATTTTTTCAGAATCATCCGGCCCACCTGTTGCCTTGTCGCTTCCGCCCCGTATGAGACGTTGCAACATACCACATCACCGGATTTTCCCGATGGCCGTCACCGACCGTTCCCCTCGCCGTTTCCGCTTCGCTGCCCTCGGGTTGGCCATGGCCTCCTGCGCTACGCCCCTTTGCGCCACCGCGCAGGAAATCGGGGAAGAGGAAACGGCGGCGAAGCGGTCGGACATCGTGGTCCTGGGCACACGCCGGTCGGTCGACCGTACCCTGTCCTCCGACCCCGCCACCGCGCGCATGTCGCAGTCCAGCCGCTCGCTGGAACAGGACGTGTTGCAGGCGGCGGGCACCTATCGCCTGAACGACGCGCTGGAGCTGGTCAGCGGGTTCAGCCAGCAGAATAATCGCGGCGGCGTGCTCGATAATTTCGCGATTCGCGGCTTTCTGGGGACGCCCGATGGCGGCGCGGAATTCTATGTCGACGGCTTCATCGCCAATCGCGGCATGGTTCCGCCGCGCGACCCCGCTACGGTCGAACGGATCGAGGTGCTGAAGGGCCCGGCGGGGGCGATCTTCGGTGATGTCGATCCGGGTGGGCGGGTGAACATCGTCTCGAAAATGCCGCGCTTCACCCCCTCTGCGCGGCTGACCGCGACCTATGGCTCGTTCGACACGCGCCGGGTCGAGGCGGATGTGACCGGGCCGCTCTCCGACACCTTCGCCGCGCGGATCGTCGTCGCGGCAGAGGACAGCGACGGCTGGCGCGATACGGTGTCGCTGAAGCGGCGGGTCGTTTCGCCCTCGCTGACCTGGCGCCCCAGCGACTCGCTGCGCCTGACCTATCTGGCCGAGTTCATGCAGTTCGACACGCCGTTCGACCGCGGCATCCCGGCAATCGGCGACGATGCCAACGCCCTGCCCCGCTCCAACTATTATGGCGAGCCTTCCAACGGCCTCACCCGCTTCCGCAACGAGCGGCACCAGCTGACCGGCCTCGCGCAGCTGGGTGGCGGCTGGACGCTGAACGGCGGCATCGTCTGGCGAACGGGCTCGCTCAAGGGCTTTTCGGCGGACCAGTCGCGTATCGTCGGCACCCAGGTCTGGCGCCAGCGCCGCTCGCGCGACTTCGTGATCGACGACCTGGCCGCGCGGCTGGAGCTGGCCGGGACGGTCGGGCGGCACCAGCTGAGCGTCGGCCTCAAGGGCTATCGCATGACCTATGGCGAGCGCTGGATGCGGCGCAATCCGTCGGCGGCGGCGCCCTATGCGGTCGATCTCTACGATCCGGCATCCACTTACGGCGGCAGCGCTGCGCCACTCCTGCCCTTCACCAACAATGACGAAAATCGCTGGGCGGGCACGATCTATGTCCAGGATATGTGGGCGGTGACCGACCGGCTGACCCTGGTCGGCGGCGCGCGGATCGATCCCTATCGGCAGAAGATCGTCAACAACCGAACCGGCGGCGTCGGACAGATCGTCGACGAGCCAGTGAAATTCCGTGCCGGTGCCCGCTATGCGGTGGACGACCATATCTCGGTCCACGCCAATTGGGGCCAGTCCTTCCTGCTCAACTCCGGCACCGGCCGCACCGGCGAGGGATTCCAGCCAGAGGAAGCGCGCGGTTACGAAGTCGGCGTGGCGGGCCGCTGGGCCGGGCTGGACCTGGGCATGACCTGGTTCGACATCGCCAAGAGCAACATCCTGACCACCGACCCGGTCGACCCCGGCTTCAACGCGCCGGTCGGCCGGATGAACAGCCGGGGGATCGAGGCTGACGCCTCGCTGCGCCTCGACCGCCGGTGGCAGGTGATCGCCAACTATGCCTGGGTCCATGCCCGCAACGACGACAAGAGCTTCGCGACCCCCGCGGTGTTGGGCGTGCCTGCGCATTCGGGCACGGTGCTGGTCGTCCACCAACTGCCCGTCGCCGGGCGTGACTGGCAGCTGAGCGGCGGCATCGCCTATGTCGGCGACCGGGCGGGGTCGCTCGACGCAACGCCGCTGGTCCTGCCCTCCTATGTGAAGGCCAAGGCGGCGGTCGAAATGCCCGTCGCCGACCGCCTGCGCTTCCGGCTGGAGGCCGACAATCTGTTCGACGCACGCTATGCCGCGAGTTCGTACAGCCGGTTGTGGATCTATCCCGGCGCGCCGAGGACGGTACGTGCGTCGCTGCGGCTGGAAATCTGACATCCCATTCCTCCCCTTGCAGGGGAGGTGGCAAGGCGAAGCCCTGACGGAGGGGTGTCACCCTCTCGATAGCGGGACACCCCTCCACCATGCTGCGCATGGTCCCCCTCCCCTTGCAGGGGAGGAATGGGCGTTGCCCCGAATGAACCAACACGCGCCCCCTGCGTAGCCACCCCGCAACGTCATGTTCCGGGAATACCGCGATGAATCACGACCATCTGCCACGACCACCGCTGATCTTGGGCGCGGCGGGTGTGCTGCCGCCTTTCGCCTGTGTCGGGCTGGCGCTGGTCGACCCGGCGCTGATCCTGCCCGCGACGATCGGCGGCGGGCTCTACGCCGCGCTCATCCTGTCCTTCCTGGGCGGTATGTGGTGGATGGAGGCGCTGTGCCGCCGCGATGCGCGAGGCTGGCCCTATCTGGTCGCGGTGCTGCCCAGCCTGATCGGATGGGCGCTGCTGGTGCCGCCGCTGCTGGCGGGCGGCTCGATCCGGCTCGCGCTGATCCTGCTGGGCCTGGTCATCATGGTCACGCCGCTTGTCGATGCCCGTATCGGCACGGCGATGCACGCCATTATCGGCTGGGCAAGGCTGCGCTGGGCCTTGTCGCTGGGGCTGGGCGGCCTGACCCTCATCCTGGGGCTGATCGCGCCGCGCTGACGCCTCAGGCGGTTTCGTCGCGGGGGGCGGCATCGGGCACACGCCCGTCGTCCTGCTCACGCGCCTGCGCCTTGCGCCGCTTCAGATTTTCCCGGAGCGCCGCCGCCAGCCGCTCCGCGCGTTCGTCCTTTGCCATGGCATTTCGCATAATCCGCACAAAGGGCGCTTGACAATGCCCGCCCAATCGTCTCTAGGCGCGCTTCCCGCGGTGAAACGCGAGTGCTGCCGTAGCTCA
>DXIH01000161.1 GCA_019112965.1 Candidatus Sphingomonas excrementigallinarum
GGCTGGGGCGGCGGCGGGGCGCGCGCTGCTGGACCTGCCCGACCGACCGAGCGCGATTCTGTGCAGCAGCGACGATATGGCGGCGGGGCTGATCGGTGAGGCGCAGCGCATGGGCCTGCGCCTGCCGGACGACCTGGCGGTCACCGGGTTCGACGATACCGCGATCGCGGCGCGGCTCTGGCCGCCGCTGACCGTGATCCGCCAGCCGGTCGGCGACATGGCCTTCCGCGCGGTCGAGCAGGTGCTGGCGGCACTGCGGTCACGCGTGGTGGAGGACCGGGTGGTGGATTTCGAACTGGTGGTGCGGGAGTCGGTGGGGGCGACGGCCCCTTAACCCCCACGTCCGTTCGCACTGAGCGAAGTCGAAGTGCACGCCCGGAGGCTGCCCGTATCCCGTGGCCTTCGACTTCGCTCAGGCTGAACGGAGGGATGGTCGTTTCCCGGCGGGGGCGGAGGGGCCCAGGCTCAACCCCGCGTGTAGAGTGAGCGACGGGGCGGGGGAGGCCAATCCACCCCGATCCCCATGGTTCACCGCGACTGGACCCCGGCCTTCGCCGGGGTGGTAGCAGGGGGCGGCGTTACCCCGCCCGCCCATAGTCCGCGATCCGCGCGACTTCCTCGGGATCGCCCAGCACCACGCCGACGCGCTGGTGCAGGCCGACCGCTTCGACCTCCATGATCGGCGTGGCGCCGTCGATCGACGCGCCGCCCGCCTGTTCGATCAGGAAGCTCATCGGGTTCGCCTCATAGAGCAGGCGCAGCTTGGCCTTGCCGTCCTTGCGGTGGTCGCCCGGATAGAGGAACACCCCGCCGCGCTTCAGGATGCGGTGCACGTCCGCCACCATCGATGCGGTCCAGCGCATATTGTAATCCTCCCCCAGCGGCCCCTCGGTGCCCAGGATGCGTTCTTCGATATAGCGGGCGATGCCGGGCGACCATTGGCGGCGGCGCGCCATGTTGATCGCGAACTCCTTGGTGCCGGTGGGGATACGCATCGGCCCGTCGGTCAGCCGCCACGATCCGATCTCGCGGTCCAGCGTGAACTCATAGACGCCGGTGCCGACCGTCAGCACCAGCAGCGTCTGCGGCCCGTAAATGGCATAGCCCGCCGCGACCTGTGCGCGGCCGGGCTGAAGGAAGTCCGCCTCGGTCACTTCGCGGCCCGCGCAATCCTCGGGCGCGCGCAGGACCGAGAAGATGGTGCCGACCGACAGGTCGACATCGACATTGCTCGACCCGTCGATGGGATCGAACAGCAGCAGATATTCGCCGCGCGGAAAGCGGTTGGGGATTCGGTGGATCGTCTCCATCTCCTCCGACGCCATCGCCGCCAGATGTCCGCCCCATTCATTCGCGTCGAGCAGCAGGTCGTTGGCGATCACGTCCAGCTTCTTCTGGACTTCGCCCTGCACATTCTCGCTGCCGAGCGAGCCCAATACGTCGCCCAGCGCGCCCTTGGAGATCGCCTGGTTCACCGCCTTGCAGGCGCGCGCGACGGTTTCGATCAGCAGGCGCAGTTCGGCGGGGCAGGTCTCTTCGGAGCGGCGCTGCTCCTCGATCAGGAAACGGGTCAGCGTCGTCTGGCGCGGCGTCGTCATCGATTGCTCCGGGATTGGCCGGGAAATGATCGGCCCCACGGGCTCCCTCCCGCCGGGCCAAGCCATGGTGGCGCGCGGACCATGGACCGGCCTCTTCGCATGCGCAACCTGACGTTAAGCAAAGCTGGCGCTTTATGGGACCGTAGCAAATCTGTTATATCCCACTTCGCAAATGGGATATGATGGAGGTCGGAGGATCGCTTATGACGACCGGACGGCTGATGACGGACACCCCCGTGCAGGGTCATGCCTCGACGGGCATTGACGGCATCGTATCGGCGTTGCGTACCGCCCGGCATGGCTGGCGGGTGCGGCAGGATGCAGGCCGCGATGTCGAGCGTTTTCCGTCGCGCAGCGGGGTCGAGGATGTCGTGGCACTCGTCGCCGCCGCGCTCTATCCGCGTCGCCTGGGTCATTTCCGGGGGGCGGCGCAGGAGGAGGATCGCTTCGTCGCCGCCAAGCTGCTCGCCGCGCTGACCGCGCTGGAGCGCGAGATCGGCGCGGAGCTGGCCTATTGGCAGAAGGATGTCGATGCGGCCTTTCCGCCCGAACAGGCGGCTCTGGTCGCGCGGCTGTTCGGGGCGGCGCTGCCGCAGGTGCGCGAGTTGATTGACAGCGATGTCGAGGCGGCGTTCCTGGCCGATCCCGCCGCGCGCAGCGTCGACGAGATCCTGCTCTGCTATCCCGGCGCCGTCGCCAGCCTGCACCACCGTATCGCACATGAGCTGCACGAGCTGGGCGCGCCGATCGTGGCGCGAATGATCTCCGAACTCGCCAATGAGCGCACCGGCATCGACATCCATCCCGGCGCGACCATCGGGCGGCATTTCTTCGTCGACCACGGCACCGGCGTCGTCGTCGGCGAGACCGCGATCATCGGCGAGCGGGTGCGCGTATACCAGCATGTGACGCTGGGCGCGCGCTCGGCGCTTGGGACCGCCCCGCGCTCGCCGCGCGACCGCTTCGCGCGCCATCCCATCGTCGAGGATGACGTCATCATCTATGCCGGCGCGACGATATTGGGGCGGGTGACGATCGGGGCGCGGTCGGTGATCGGGGGCAATGTCTGGCTGCTGACCGATGTCGAGCCGGACAGCGTGCTCGTCCAGCCCGAGGCGCTGGCGCTGCCGCGCGCGGATGCGCGGGCGCTGCGCCAGGAATTGGAGGGGACGGCATGAAGCAGGGGCGCAAGCCGGTCATCGGCCTGATGTGCGGGAACGAGGTCGCGAACCGACCGATCCAGGCGGTCGCGACGCGCTTCATCGAACCGCTGGTCCAGCTGTGCGGCGCGAGCGTCCTGATCGTGCCCGCCGTGCCCGAAGCGGTCGACACCGCCTTGATGGCCGACATGCTCGACGGGTTGCTGCTGACCGGCGGGCGCTCGCATGTCGCGCCTGCGCAATATGGCGACTGTGCCGAACTGGCGCCGCAAGCCTGCGACCCGCAGCGGGACTCGGTCGCGCTGGCGCTAGCCGGGCGGATGATCGAGCGCGGCAAAACGGTGTTCGGCATCTGCCGGGGGATGCAGGAGATCAACGTGCTGTTCGGCGGCTCGCTGACCTGCCTGGGCGGCTTGCCGCGGCATCATCGCGGATCGTGGGACGGCGATTACGACACGCTGTTCGGCCATCATCATCCGGTCGACCTGATGCCCGGCGGCGCGCTGGCCGGGCGCAGCGGGCATCGCCGGGTCGAGGTCAACTCGGTGCACCAGCAGGGTGTCGACCGACTGGGTTATGGCCTGGTGGTCGAAGCGCGCGATGCCGAGGACGGGCTGATCGAGGCGTTTCGCGCCCCCGGCTGCGGCGCGGACGTGCTGGCGGTTCAGTGGCATCCCGAATGGGATATCGCGACCTGCGGCGTCGCGCGCGGCTTCTTCACCCTGCTGGGCGAGTCGGTACGCGGTCACGCCTGACCACCCTTTTCCAGCTGCTCCATCGATTGTCGCAACGACGGTTCGCACCGTCCGATAGCGCTTGCCATCAGCCCTGCCTCCACCATAGAGTCGCGCTCATAAAATAGAACTCTCATGGAGAAGGGCTTGTGAAAGCGACAGGCGGCACCAGACGGTACAAGCGAGGACATGGCTGATGGCCCTGCCCGTCGATCTGCCCCCCATGGTCAGGACAGGGCAGGGCGGTAGTGCCGCCGACCATGGCGACACCGTCTCGCGTGGTTACCTTCCCGCGCTCGTCATCACGGTCAGCCTGTTCTTCCTCTGGGGAATGGCGAACAATCTCAACGACATCCTGATCGCGCAATTCCGCAAGGCCTTCACCCTCAGCGACTTTGGGACCAGCTTCGTCCAGCAGGTCTTCTATCTGGGCTATTTCCTGCTCGCGGTGCCCGCCTCGATGGTGATGCGCCGTTTTGGTTATAAGGCGGCGATCGTGCTGGGGCTGACGCTCTATGGCACGGGTGCGCTGCTCTTCTACCCGGCGGCGGCGGCTAGCCTGTACCAGCTGTTCCTGCTTGGCTTGTTCGTGATCGCGGCGGGCCTCGCCTTCCTCGAAACCTCGGCCAATCCGCTGATGGGCGAGCTGGGCGATCCGGCGGGTGCGACCCGGCGACTCAATTGGGCGCAGGCGGCCAATCCGCTGGGCGCGATCACCGGCATCCTGATCGGCCGCTTCTTCATCCTGTCGGGCATCGAGCATGACGAGCGCGCGCTCGCCACGATGGACGCCGCCGCGCGCACCGCTTTCTACAAGGCCGAGGTGCAGGCCATCGCGCCGCCTTATGTCGCGATCGCGATCGTCGTGCTGCTGTTTGCCGTGGCCACCGCCCTGGTCCGTTTCCCCACGGGCGCGGCGGTTCGACCGGAGGATGAGGGGCGAAGCGGACGCTTCGTCGAGGTCTTCCGCCAGCCGCGCCTGCTGGCGGCGGTCGTCGCGCAGTTCTTCTATGTCGGCGCGCAGGTCGGCGTATGGAGCTACACGATCCGTTATGGCCAGGCCAATGTCGGACTTGCCGAGCGCGACGGGGCGGACGCCCTGCTCCTGTCGCTCGCGCTGTTCGCGGCCGGGCGGTTCCTGGGCAGCGCGCTGATGGGCCGCGCCGCGCCGGTCAAGCTTTTGGCGCTGTTCGCGGGCATCTCGGTGCTGTTGACGGCCGTGGCGGGTCTGCTGGGCGGCTGGCCGGGCCTGATCGCGCTGGTCGCGGCGAGCTTCTTCATGTCGATCCAGTTCCCGACGATCTTCGCGCTGGGCATCGAGGGGCTGGGGCCGCTGCGCCGGGCGGGGGCGTCGCTGATCGTGATGGCGATCATCGGCGGCGCCGGGTTGACCGCGCTGATGGGCTTGGTCTCCGACCATGCCGGAATTACCAGCGCGATGCTGGTCCCGACCATGAGCTTCATGGTCGTGATGATCTTCGCCCTGATGATGGGGCGCCGGAAGGAGATGAAGGAATGAACCGTCTGCAGGGTAAGCGGGCGATCGTGACGGGTGCCGGACAGGGGATCGGCCGCGCCGCCGCCGAACTGTTCGCCGCCGAGGGCGCGCAGGTAATCGCGGTCGATCGCAATGCCGAGGCGCTGGCCAGCCTTGGGGGCTGCACGACCGAGATACTCGACCTCACCGACCGAGCCGCGGTCGCGGCGTTCGGCGAGCGTATCGGCGCGGTCGACGTGCTGTTCAACTGCGCGGGCTATGTCGATGCGGGCGACCTGCTGGCGACGGAGGACGCGGGATACCGCCTGTCCTTCGACCTGAACGTCCATGCGATCACCCACATGCTCCAGGCGTTCCTGCCCGCCATGATCGCGCAAGGCGGCGCTTCGATCGTCAACATGGCCTCGGTCGCGGGCGCGATGATCGGCGTCGGCAACCGCTATGCCTATTGTGCGTCCAAGGCGGCGGTGGCGGGGATTACCCGTTCGGTGGCGGTCGACTATGTCGGCAAGGGCATTCGCTGCAACGCGATCTGCCCCGGCACCGTGCAGTCGCCCAGCCTCGACGAGCGGCTGGCCGCGACCGGCGATGCGGAGGCGGCGCGTACCGCCTTCGTCGCGCGCCAGCCCATGGGGCGGCTGGGCCGCGCCGAGGAGGTCGCAGCCCTCGCCCTTTATCTCGCCTCGGACGAGAGCGCCTATACGACCGGCCAGCTGCACGCCATCGATGGCGGGTGGACGATGGCGTGACGAACACGCGCCCGCCTTTCGTCGATGCGCATTTCCATCTGTGGGATCACGCAGTGCTGCGCTACCCATGGCTGGATGCGCCCGAGACGGCGCCGATCGCCGCCACCTATCGCATCGCCGATTATCGGGCGGAGCTGGCGGCGTGGAATCCGGCGGGCGCGGTGCATGTCGATGCGGGCGCGCATCCCGACCAGGGCGCGGACGAGACGATCTGGCTGAACGAGGTCGCCGATGAGGACGGCCTGCCCAGTGGAATCGTCGCGCGGGTCGAACTCGATCATCCGGCGGCGGAGGCGCAACTGGCCTGGCAGGCGGCGCAGCCACGGGTGAAGGGCATACGGCACCTCATCAAATGGCATCCGACCGATGCGGGCCGCCGCGCCTATCCCCAGGACCTGACCCGCGATCCGCGCTGGCGGGCGGGCTATGCGGTGCTGGGGCGTTTTGGTCTCAGCTACGATTTTCACGGCTTTCCCGCACAGCTGTCGGGGCTGGCCGAGGTGGCGGCGCAGCATCCCGAGGTGCCGGTCATCCTCAACCATCTGGCGCTGCCCATCCCGGCGGACGGGCTGGAGGAATGGCGCGCCGGGCTGATCGCCTTTGCCGCCATGCCCCATGCCGCGATCAAGCTGTCGGGCGCCGGTTTCGTCGGGCCGCGCTTCGACCCGGCGGCGTTCGCGGACATCGTCGCCGAGGTGATCGACCGCTTCGGCACCGACCGGGTGATGGTCGCGACCAACTTCCCGACCGACCGGCTCGCCGCCGATCTCGACCGCACGCTCGGTGCTTATGAGGCGTTGCTGACCGGCTTTTCCGATGACGAGCGGCGCGACCTGTGGGGGCGCAATGCCAACCGGATCTATCGACTGGGCCTGAACCTGTGACCGATATTCCCCGCCGCACGGTAGGCAAGACCGGCTGCACGCTGCCCGAGCTGGGCTTCGGCGCGGCGGCGATGGGCAATCTCTATACCGCGATCGACGACGCCCAGGCGGCGGCGACCTTGGCCGCCGCGCTGGCGGCCGGTTTCCGCTATTTCGACACCGCCCCGCATTATGGCCGGGGCCTGAGCGAACGGCGGCTGGGCGATGCGATACGCGGTCGGCAGGACGTCATCGTCTCGACCAAGGTCGGGCGGCTGATGGACCCAAACGCCGGCATCACCGACGACCGCGAGCGCGACGGCTTCCACACCGCCATGCCGTTCAGTCCGCGCTACGATTATAGTTATGACGGCATCCTGCGCAGCCACGAGCACAGCCTGCAACGGCTGGGCCTGGCACGCGTCGACATCCTGTTCGTCCATGACATCGGCCGGGTCACGCATGGCGAGGCCGATGCGCGGTATCGCGAACAGCTGATCGCGGGCGGCGGCTTTCGTGCGCTGGAGTCCTTGCGCGATCAGGGCGCGATCGCGGGCTTCGGACTGGGCGTCAATGAGGTCGAGGTCTGTCTGGACCTGATGCAGGCGGCGCGGTTCGACGTGATCCTGCTCGCCGGGCGCTATACGCTGCTGGAGCAGGGCGCGCTCGATGCGCTGTTCCCGGCCTGCGCAGCGGTGGGCGCGTCGATCGTGGTCGGCGGCCCCTACAACAGCGGGATCCTCGCGACCGGCAGTGCGGCGGCCGGGCGCTATAACTACGCGCCCGCGCCCGAGGCGGTTCTTGCCAAGGTGCGTGCGCTGGAGACTGTGGCCGCGCGTCATCAGGTCTCGCTGCCCGCCGCCGCGCTCGCCTTCGTGCTGGCCCATCCCCTGGTCGCCAGCGTCATTCCCGGTATCGCCGATCCGCAACAGGTATCCGACACGATGCGCCTTTACGCCGAACCCATCCCGTCCGCCTTCTGGACGGAGTTGCGCGCCCAGGGGCTGGTCCGCTCCGACGCGCCCCTGCCCGGAGAAGGTGCATGAGCGTCGCCGCCATCCGGCTGACCCCGACCGACAATGTCGCCGTCTGCTGCCGCACGGTCGAGCCGGGCGAGCATATCATGGTCGACGGGCATGAACTGACCGTCACCGAACGCGTTGCGCTGGGCCACAAGCTCGCGGTCGTGGCGTTGGCGACCGGCGACAAGGTCATCAAATACGGGATGCCGATCGGATCGATGACCCATGACGCGCCCGCCGGTGGCTGGGTCCACATGCACAATATGCAAAGCGATTACATCCCCGCGCATCTGCGCGACGCGCACGGAGATCACGCATGAACGGCGCCATGACCCAGCGGACCTGGCAGGCCTGGGCGCGTCCCGACGGGCGCAAGGGCATTCGCGACGCGATTCTTGTCGTCTATCTGGTCGAATGCGCGCATCACGTCGCGCGCCGCATCGTCGAGAAGATGGACGATCCGCGCGTGCAGCTGATCGGCTTTCCCGGTTGCTACCCCAATGACTATGCGCTGGCGATGATGAAGGCGCTGACCACGCATCCCAATGTCGGCGGCGTCGTGCTCTTGTCGCTGGGCTGCGAGAGCTTCAACCGCGAGGCGCTGGCCGCCCATGCACGCGAGCAGGGCCGCCCGGTCGAGACGATCGTGATCCAGCAGTCTGGCGGCACGCGCGGCGCGATGGAGGCCGGGATCGCCGCCGTCGAGCGCGTGCGGGCGCAGGCGGACGCGCAGGCCGTTCGTGTGCCGATGACCGTCTCCGAACTGGTGATCGGCACCATCTGCGGCGGGTCGGACGGGACCAGCGGCATCACCGGCAATCCGGCGGTCGGCCGTGCCTTCGACACGCTTTACGATGCGGGCGCGATCTGCATCTTCGAGGAAACCGGCGAGATGATCGGGTGCGAGGGCCACATGGCCGAGCGCGCCGCGACGCCCGAAGTGGCGCAGGACCTGATCGCCTCGGTCGCGCAGGCCGAGCGTTATTACCGCGCGATGGGCTATGGCAGCTTCGCGCCGGGCAATGCCGAGGGCGGCCTGACCAGCCAGGAGGAAAAGTCGGCGGGCGCCTATGCCAAGTCGGGCAGCCGCCCGATCACCGGCGTCATCCTGCCCGCAGAACAGGCGCCGGGGCCGGGGCTGTACCTGCTCGACGTGGTGCCTGCGGGCGACCCCAAATTCGGCTTCCCCAACATCGTCGACAATGCCGAGATCGGCGAGCTGATCGCGTGCGGCGCGCATATCAACCTGTTCGTGACCGGGCGCGGATCGGTGGTCGGCTCGGCCATCTCGCCGGTCATCAAGATCGCCGCCAACCCGGAGATGTACGCCCGGATGGAAGGCGATATGGACGTGAACGCGGGTCGCATCCTGTATGGCGACGCGACGCTGGACGAGGTGGGTGCCGAGATCGTCGACCTGATCGTCGCGGTGTCGGGCGGGGCCGAGACCAAGTCGGAAGCGCTGGGGCATCAGGAGTTCGTCCTGACCTACAAGGCGGCGGGCGCGAAGGGGCCGGGCTGTCTGCCGCAGGCGGCGTGAGGGGAGGCAACTCCAACCTCTTCGCATCCTAACCGCCGTTCGCACTGAGCGAAGTCGAAGTGCATGCCCCGGACCTTGCGGAACGGGAATCCCCTGGCCTTCGACTTCGCTCAGGCTGAACGGGGGTGGGGGATGGGCATCCCCCTATTCCTCCGCCAAAGCGCGCAGTTCCGGCATCGCGACCGTATTCCCGGAGGCGTCGACCCAACGGACGAACCCGCCAATCCGCTTGTCGATCTTGGCGGCATGGCCCCCGAAGATGTCGGACAGCCGGTGGTCGAGGAACGGGTTGGCGAAGCGTTCCAGCGTGGTCGCGATATAGGCGTGCGCCTCGTCCGTCATGCCGTGCGCGGCGAAGCCCGGCAGCACCTCCTGCGCCATCACCCGCTCCAGCGCCATGCGGGTGTCTGGATCGGCCAGCGCCGCGCGCACCGTCTGGTCGGCCGCGCCGCCGCCGTCATGCCAGCGCGCCGCCAGCCAGCTATGGCCGAGATTGAGGATGTGCAGCTTCAGCCGCTCATACGGTTCCAGATCGTCGGCCAGCACGATGTCGGGATGGCTGAAGGGCAGGGCCAGCCCCGGCTGGCGCTCGATCGCCCAGAGGGCATAGGGCTCGGCCACCGCGCCCGCCGGATGGAGCGGTTCGCTGACGATCCGGTCGACCAGCGTGTTGGCCCAGACGCACTCATGCTCCAGCCATTCGAGGAACGCCGCCTCACGCCCCTGATCCCGCGCGAGATCCTGGATCGCGGCCCGCAGCACGTCGCCGTTGCGCACCACCAGCTCGCAGGGCAGCAGCGTGACGCCCGCACCCCCGGCCTGCCAGCGTCGGTGCAGCAGCTCGGTCAGCATCCCGCAAAAACTCTCCGGCACCTGGGTAGCGGCGGGGGCGGTGCGATCCGCATCGGGAATGGCATAGCCGCTGTCGCCGGTGTTGGAGACGATATGCGTCGCTGCCCCGACCGCCAGGTCGACCAGTCGGTCCCAGTCGCCCGCCGCGCTCAGCCCCTCGCGCACGCTGCGCACCTGGACCGTGCGTTCGTCGCGCATACCGTCGCGCAGGCCGCGCAGCATGACGGGGAAGCCCGCCGGATCGGCGAACCCCGCCAGCCGCCGGGCCCGCTCGGGATCGCGGGTGGTCTGGACGATGACGATCGGCGGCACCGCCTGACCGGCGGCACGGGCTTCCTCGGCGAACAGGTCGACATGGGCCTGCAGGAAGCGGCTGGTGCCGAATTGCAGGAGGACGGCCGCCTCGGTCATTGCTCGTCCAGCGAGAAGATCCGGTCCATGCCCACCCATTTCTCACCCGGCGCGGCATGGGGCAGGACCTTTTGGAAACGGTCCATCGTCGTTTCCCATCTGGCATCGACCGCCGCCAGTTCGCCGGGGATCGCGCGGGGAAAGTCGTCGGCGACCTCGGCAATCATGAACAGCCGGTCGCCGGTGCGCCAGATTTCCATCGCCAGGAACCCCTTGGCCCGGATCGCCTGGGTCACTTCGGGCCAGGCCGCGCCGGGGGCGTGCGCCTTTTCATAGTCGGCGATCAGGTCGGCATCCGCGACCAGATCCAGGGCGAAACACAGGCGTCGGGCCAATTCGGGCTCCTCTCTCCAAGGCGGCTGGGCCGATCATGGGCGCCCAGTCTGCTCGGCGTTGTTTTAGCGTTCCCATCCCAAGCCATCAATGGCATATATGAGAGTGAAGTCGCATATAGGAATTGAGGGAGGGGTCGCCATGAAGGCACTCGTATGTGTCCAGCCGCATGACATTCGCGTCGAGGATCGACCCGCGCCGATGCGCCGCGACGGCGAGGTCCTGATCCGGATGCGCCGAGCCGGGATTTGCGGCACCGACTATCATATCTATGGCGGCAAACACCCGTTCCTCGAATATCCCCGGCTGATCGGGCACGAACTGGCAGGCGAAATTGCCGAAGTGCCGGATGGTTCGGCCTTCACGGTCGGGCAGGTGGTGACGGTCAACCCGTATATCGCGTGCGGCACCTGTCGTGCCTGTCGCCGGGGCAAGCCCAATTGCTGTGCGCGGATCAGCGTGCTGGGCGTGCACGGCGATGGCGGGATGTGCGAGCTGTTGTCGGTCCCCGAAAGCGCAGTGATCGATGCGGTCGGCCTGTCGCTCGACCAGGCGGCGATGGTCGAGTTCCTGGCGATCGGTGCCCATGCCGTGCGGCGTGCGGGCGTGGCGAGCGGCGAAAGCGTCGCGGTGATCGGCGCGGGGCCGATCGGCGTGGCGGCGGGCCTGTTCGCGCGGATCGCGGGCGCGGGCCAGATCGTGCTGGTCGATACGCGGGCGCCGCGTCTGGCCCATGCGCGCGACCATCTGGGCTTTGACGAGGGCGTGGTCGCCGACGATGCACTGGGCGCGACGCTCTCCGAAATGACCGGGGGCGAGATGTTCGACCATGTCTTCGACGCCACCGGCAACATCCATGCCATGCGTGCCGGGCTGAACTGGGTCGCGCATGGCGGCAGCTATACGCTGGTCGGCGTGTGCAAGGACGATCTGGTCTTCCCCGACCCCGAGTTCCACAAGCGCGAGACGACCCTGATCGCCAGCCGTAACGCGCTGTCCGTCGATTTCGACCATGTCATCGCCAGCATCCGCAGCGGTGCGGTGCCGACGGATGCGATCTGCACCCACACGCTGACGCTGGACGAAGCGCCCCGGCGCCTGCCCGAATTGATCGGCGAGGCGGATTCGGTGCTTAAGGCAATCATCACCATCGCTTGAACGGTAATGGTCCGGGCGACGCCGCTTGCCCGGCGCCCGTCGCCGCCGTAATCGTCGCGGCTGTGAGGAAAGATATGACGGGCGACGGCGGCAAGACCAGCGAAGGACGGACGCGCAAGGGCAGCTATGCCGCACCCGCGCTGGACAAGGCGTTCCTTATCATCGAACTGCTGGCCAGCCATCCGCAAGGGATGCTGGTCAGCGAGATGGCGACGGCATTGGGCCGTTCGCTGGGCGAACTGTTCCGCATCGTCGTGGTGATGGAAGAGGCGCGCTACCTCGAAAAGTCGCCGATCGACGATCGGTATCGCGTCACCTATAAATTCCTCGACATCGCCTATCGCGCCACGCCCGCGCGGCAGCTGACCGCCGCCGCCTTGCCCGAGATGCAGTCGCTGGCGTTGAATGTCGGCCAGTCCTGTCATCTGGTGGTGATTGAGGGCGGGGCGGGCCTGGTCATCGCGCGGGAGGAGAATCCCGGTACGCGCGGCTTTGCGCTGCGCATGGGCGCGTCGATCGACATCGTCGCCAGCTGCTCGGGCAAGGTGCTGCTGGCCTTTGCCGCGCCTGCGCAACGGGCGCGCATCCTGGACCGGGCGGAGGCGGCGCAGGGCCAGGCCATCGACCGCGTGGCATTGGCCGAGGAGCTGGAACGGGTCCGCGCCCAGGGGCACGGCCTGCGCGAAAGCCCGATCACGCGCGGCGTCACCGACCTCAGCGCGCCCATCTTCGGTTTTGGCGGCGACTGCATGGCGGCGCTGACCATCCCGTTCCTGGAGACGATCGACGGATCGCAGACATGCTCGATCCCCCAGGCGCGGCAAATCCTGATCGAGACGACGGCCCGCATCTCGCAGGCGCTGGGCTATCGCGGCGACGCTGCCGACGGCGCGCCGCCCGCATCGTGCGGATAAAAGGCTGTTTTAGAACGTGATGACATTGTATGGAGTTAACGCGAGCCCCTCCCCTCAGGGGAGGGGTTGGGGTGGGGCATTTCATGTCATCCTGCTCTAAGCTCGGTCAGTCGGGTCGCGCTTCCGTGGCCCGATGCGATCCTGCGCTCGTGGTCATGTACAGATGGCGCAGCATCGCGGTCATCGCATCGGTGCCGCGCTGGGTCAGGGTAACGGCCAGCCGTCGGTGATCGGCGGGATCGGTGCGCCGCCGGAGCAGCTCCGCGCTCTCCAGCCGGTCGATCCGACGCAGCGCGCTGGTCGCGGTTTCGCCCGACACCAGGATCAGTTCCTTGACGCAGATCGGGCGGTTCTGCTGATCCGCGATGAACAGTTCCAGCATCATGTCCCAGGCGGAATCGCGGAACACGTCGCGGGGAAAGAATTTGGCGGTGTTGGCGCGCATCGCCTGGGTTTGGCGGGCCAGGTCGAGCAGGCTGGGACCGGATTCGCGGGCGACGGGCGGCCATAGGCCGCGATGCGTGGGGGGATGATAGCGTGCAGCGAGGTCCTTCGGCATCAGGCAATCCTTGGCTGGGGCGATGGACGGCGTTGTCCATGGCATGGCGGCGGATGGGAGGAGCGGAGGTGGCCGGTCATCGCTCGCGCAGTCCTTCGCGCGCGCGGTTCAGCGGCTTGAGGAGATATTGCAGCACGGTCTTGCTGCCGGTGTGGATGTCGGCGGTGGCGATCATGCCGGGCACGATCGGAAAGCGCTTGCCCGCCTTGTTGACCAGCGAGTCCGCCGTCGTGCGCACGAAGACGCGGTAATAATAGACGTCCGGATTCACCTCGTCCCGGATCGTGTCGGGCGAGATGCTGCTGACCTTGCCCTCCAGCCCGCCATAGATCGCATAGTCATAGGCGGTGATCTTGACGCTGGCGCGCTGGCCGGGACGGATGAAGGCGATGTCGCGCGGCGAAATCCGCGCCTCGACCAGCAGGCGTTCGTCGAGCGGCACGATCTCCATGATCTTGCCATTGGGGGGCACGACGCCGCCGATGGTCGACACCTCGATATTCTTCACCACGCCGCGCACCGGCGAGCGAAGGGTCAGGCGTTGCAGCGTGTCGGAGCGGCCGCGGACCACGGGGGCCAGCGCCTCGACCTCCTCGCTGACCTTGGCCAGGTCCTGCCGCGCCTCGACGATATATTGCGAGCGCAGGTCGGATTTCTTCAGGTCCAGCTCGGCGCGTTGACGCTTCAGGCGCAGCACCTCGACATTGCTGGCCGCGCCCACATCGATCAGCGATTCACCGATCCCGACCTCGCGTCCGATCAGCGCCAGCGACTCGTCGATCAACCCGATCGAACTCGACAGGCTGCTGCGGCGCGCATTGTAGAGCCGCTGCTGCTCGGCCTTGAGATCGGGAAAGGCGTTCAGCTCGGGCGAGAAGGTCAGGGGGGTGCCGTTGACCTCCGCCTGCAACCGCGCCTGGGCGGCCAGCGCGGCGCGATATTTGGCGGCGCTTTCCTCGACGGTCGATCCGGCCTGGGTCGGGTCGAGCTGGGCGAGGATCTGGCCCGGCTTCACGATATCGTCCTGGCGGACCAGCATCTTGGCGAGAATGCCGCCCTCCAGCGATTGCAGCACCTGTTCGCGGCTGGTGGGCACGACGCGGCCGGTGCCGGTCGCGACTTCATCGAGCTTGGCGAACCAGGCCCAGACCAAGAGCACGACGAACAGCGCGGCGAGCGCCCAATTCATCCGCTTGGCCGCGAGCAAAGGCGCCGCGCCCTCATCGGCGAAGGGCAGGTCGGCGGGATGGGTGAGCGTCGTCATGCCGCCTGACTCCGGCCGGTCTGTCTCTGGGCCGCACCCTGCATGGTGGTGAGGGCCGCCGCCTTGGGCTGGTCGAGCAGGATTTGGCCCTGGTCGATGACGATGATCCGGTCGACCAGTTCGAGCACGCGCATTCGGTGTGTCGCGACGATGACGGTGCGACCCTGACCCCAGGTGCGGAAGCGGTCGATGAACAGCCGCTCGGCGGCCTCGTCCATCGCTGCGGTCGGTTCGTCGAGCAGCATGACCTGCGGCTGGCGGATCAGCAGCCGCGCGAGCAGCAGCGCCTGCTGCTGGCCGCCCGACAGGCCGAGCCCGCCTTCGAGCACGACATGCTCCAACCCGTCACGCAGACGCCGGATGAAGTCGATCGCACCCACCATGTCGAGCGCGGCGAGGATCGTCTCGTTGCTCGCCGTCACCGCGCCCATGGTCAGGTTCTCGCGCAGCGTGCCATGGAACAACCGACTATTCTGGGTCAGCAGCGCCACGTCGCGGCGCACATCGGCGGGGTCGATCTGGTGCAGCGCCAGGTCGTCGAGCAGGACCTCGCCCGACACCGGCTGCAACATCCCCGACAGCCCCTGGAGCAGCGTCGACTTGCCTGCACCGTTGCGCCCCAACAACGCGATCTTCTCACCCGCCGCGATCTCCAGCTTGGGCACGGTCAGTGCGGGCGGCGCATTGGGATCGGCATAGCTGAACACCGCGCCGCGCAAGGCAAAGCGGCCGTCCACCGAGGGCAGGGGGATGCGATGCTCGGCATCCGGATTGTCGACCGGCAGGCCCATGATCTGGTCCAGGCTGTTCGCCGCGACCTTGGCATGTTGATAGCGGCCGAGCAGGTGCGAGACCTGTCCCATCGGCGCCATCATCCGGCTGGCGAGCATCGAGGTGGCGACCAGCGCCCCCGTCGTGATGTCGCCTGCGATCACCATCGGCGCGCCGACGAAGATGACGGTGGCGTAAACCGCATTCTGCACGCTCTGCGCCCAGGTCGACAGGCTGGCGGTGAGACCGCGAAGCCGCAGCTGCGCCTCACCTGCCACCGCGTTGCAGTGGTTCCACTGGCGCTGGAAACGCTCCTCGGCCTGCAGGGTCTTGATGTCCTCGATCCCCTGCACCGACTCGATCAGCAGGGCGTTGCGCAGCGAGGTTTCGCGCATCGACTCGGTCGCATAGGCACGCAGGCGGCGCTGGGCGAGCAGGCTGGGCAGGAGTAGCGCGATCAGCGCCACCACCGGCACCAGCGCCAGCGAGCCGCCGATAAAGGCGAGGATGGCCAGGAACAGGAAGAAGAAGGGCAGGTCCGCGATCGCCGCCACCGTGGTCGAGGTCAGCATGTCGCGCACCTGATCCAGGTCGCGAAGCTGCGCGATGAAGGTGCCCGTCGAGGTCGGCCGCGCCCGATTGCGTACGCGCAGCGCATGGCCGAACACCACATCCGACAGGCGCAGATCGGCGCGCTTGCCCAATATGTCGGTGATCCCCACCCGCAGCCGCCGCAACACGAAGTCGAACCCCGTCGCCAGGATGACGCCGATGAACAGGATGTAGAGCGTCGGCATCGACTGGGCGGGAACGACGCGGTCATAGACCTGCATCGAGAACAGCACCCCCGCCAGCCCCAGGCAGTTGGTCACGACCGAGGCGATGGCGACATGGCCATAGCCCTTCATGTCCTGAAGCAGCAGGCGGCGGAGCCAATGCTCCTCGAACGGGCGGATATAGCTGTCGACGCGGATATCGGCGGCCGAGCGGGCGGGCCGGGGGACGACGAACAGGCGGGTCTGTTCGACCAGCGTCGACAGCGGACGCTGTGCGTTCTGCCCCTCTTCGCCCGCGACTGAGAAGACCGCCTGGCCATCGGCGTCGATGCCGGTAATCAGCGCCAGCTCGCCATCGTTGAGCCAGGCGATGACCGGCAACCGCCAGCTGGTCAGCCGCATGGCGCCGGGCATGACGAAGCGCACCGACAGGCCGCTCGCCCGCGCCAGCGCCCGAACCCGTGCCTCTTCGTCGCCGCCGCCCTGCCACAGGGTCGTCAGCCGCGCGCGCTGCTCGGCGAAGGGCATTCGGTAATGGCGCGCGACCTGACCCATCATGTCGATCCACGCCAGCGGATCGGTCGGGGGCGGGGGCGCGCCGTTCACAGCGTCACGCCCCGGATCGAGGTGCCGGTCAGCCCGAAATCGTCGCGCGCCCGGCCCGAATAATAAAGGCACTCGATCGCCAGCCGCCGCAGGTCGTGCGTCGTGTTGACCGCATCGAAGCGCGCCTGCTGCAATTCCTGCTCGGCGTTGAGCAGGTCGACGAGCGTGCGCGTGCCCATGTCGAGATATTGGAGGCGATAGAGCTTGCCCGTCTCGACCATATTGTCCTGCCGCTCGGCCAGCGTGCCGAGCAGTTGCGACAGTCCGGCGATCTGCTGCTGCGTAGCGGCGAGCGCCTGGCCGACCTCGTTGCGCGCGGCCTGTTCGGCGGCCTGCGCGGCGCGTACGCCATATTCGGCGCTGCGCGCACGGGCGCGCACGGCATTGCCGCCGAACACGTCGCTGCTGACGTTCAGCCCGAAGTTATAGAGGCTGCGGTCGGAAAACGGCGAGGCGACATCGGTCGCCGCATCGCCCGCCAGCGCGACGGTGGGCAGGCGCGCGGCATGGATGCGGCGGCTCTCGGCGCTGGCCTGCTCATATTGAGCCCGCGCGCGCATGATCGCGGGGATATCGGCCCATTCGACCGTGGTCGCGCGGTTGCAACTGGCCATCAGCCAGTCGGGGACCCCAGGATCAACGGCGGGCGCGGTCTCGCGGCCCAGCAGGAAGGCGAGGCTGGTGGTCCAGCGCCGCTGCTCGGCTTCGATCCGGGTCAGCGTGGCCTCGGCGGCGGCCACGCGCGACTGCGCCTGAAGCGCGTCGGAACGGGTGGTCGCGCTCTTGCCGAACCTCTTGTCGACCAGCGCGCTGATCTCGCGGATGCGGCCCAGTTGCTCCATCGCGATCCCGCGCAGCGCGGCGTTGCGCTGCACCTCGACCAGCGCGAAGCCGGTGTCGCGGATCAGTCCGTCGACCGCCAGCAACAGGTCCGCGCGCCCGATCCGGGTTCCCGCGCGTGCGGATTCGACCGCACCGGCGACCTTGCCGAAGTCATAGAGCATCTGCGACGCGGAGACCTGCGGCCGTGGTCGCCACGCGCTGCCGATGCGGTTGTCATAACCGCTGCCCACGCCCGCACTGATCCGGGGCAGATAGCCCGCGCGCGCGACCGCGACGTCCTCGGCCCGCGCCTCGACCGTCGCCGTCGCCTGCACGACCGAGGGATGCCAGGCCAGCACCTCGTGCATCGCACTTTCCATCGTCACGGTCGCGGGTTCTGCCGCAGCCGTTGCCGTGATGGCGCTCATCGCGATCATCACCCTCCCGAACATTCCCGATCGCCTTCGGTAGCGTTCTCGCCACTCTCGCTTCATCGATCGCATTGTGACCTCTCCCTGACAAAGAGGCTGGCTAAACTATTTAAACAAAAGGGATTGAGCGCCGAAGAGGAACCCCTTCGGCGCCCGAAATCAACTCCATTTTCGGATCATTGCGCAAGATGGTCAGAAGCTGTGCACAGTGGCGAGTCGCTCCTGTTCCGGATCGACCGAAACGGTCAGATAGCCCAACGGATCGAATGCCGTGGATGTTTCTGTCGTGGTATCGGTAACGGTTGGTATCGCCGAAACATCGGTCGTGGCGTCGAGAGATTCGGACGCCAACGGCTCGCCCGCCGGGCTCTGTGCGTCGAGGTAGCGGGACAGCACATCCTCGATACCGCCTTGCCCCTCCATCAGCGACAGGGCGATATGCGCATCGGCGTGATCGAGGGACAGCGGCACCGCGTCCTGCTGGAACGCCAGCGTCATCGGCACGACATCGCTGTGCACCTGCGCCGGATCCTCCAGCGCGAACGCGGTCAGCGTCGCCGGGAAGACGGGCACGACCCCGTTGTTGATGTCGACCGCCACGTCGAGCCGTGCCGTCGACACCTGCCCGTCGGGCTGCACCAGCTGATAGGTGAAGCGGTCGATCGGGTCGGTCGCGGCATAACCCAGGTTGGCGAAGGGCTGGTAGGTATATTGCCCGATCTCGCTGATGGTCAGCGTGCCATAGGTGCCGGTCAGGGTCCGGCCCGCATCGCCGATCTCCACGAACTCGCCGCCGACCAGCATCTTGATGCCCAGGAAGTCGCTGCCCAGGGTATCGTTGGCGAGCAGGTTGCCGCTGACCGGGGTGGTGCCGGACAGGGCGAACTGGTCGAGATGGGTGATCGTCCCGCCGACATAGACGTCGGTATTATAGCGCAGCCCGACCGTGTTGGTGCTGGTGACGGTGTAGTTGTAGGTGCCCGAGGGCAGGTTGTTCATCGTCACGCTGATACCCGAGCCCACCAGTCCGCCGACCCCGGCCAGCGCGGTGCCGCTCTGGGAGCCGACCACCGTCCCCGCCGCATTGGTGACGGTGATGGTGAAGCTGGGCACGACGGCCAGCCCCGGTGCGATCACGGCGGACAGGGTGATGTTGCCGCGGCTGTTCGCATCGACCGTGAAGCTGTCGGTGATCTGCCCGGTTCGCGAGCCGGTCAACAGGGCGGCGGTCGGGGTTTCGAATGACGAGTCGATCGCCGGGGCGCGGGTTTCCACCACGTTGACGAAGGTCGCAGCGGCGGTCGCCACGTCGTTGACCGCGATCGGTGCGCCGGTGATGTCCGGGCTGCCGATGGTGATGGTCAGCGCCGCGCTTTCCCGCTCGCCGTCGCTGGCATCGAGCAGCGTGTAGGTGAAGCGGTCGGTCTTGCCGAGCACCGCGGCGTCGGCGTTGGGGGTATAGCTGTACCGGCCATCGCTGCTGATGGTCAGCGTGCCCCACTGCCCGATGACCTGGCTGTTGGTGCCGACCGCCGTCGTCACGCCGTTGAGCGTGACGCTCTCGACACGGGTCTGCGGGCTGACCACATCGACCTGGCCGGTGGGGCCGGGATCGGTGATGACGTTGCCGTTGGTCGTCGCCGGGACGATCTGGCCGACATCGGTGAAGTCGGAGTCGACGCCGGTGACGCGCAACCCGCCCAGCAGGCCGACGCCCGCCGTATTGTCGAAGGTGACGAAGGCCCGGTACTGGCCCGGCGCCAGATCGGCCGAGGCGACCAGGTCGCCGCCCAGCAGGCTGACGTTGAGCAGCGAGGAACTGCCGCCGCCATTCACCGCGACCCAGTTGGTCCCGTTGAACCGCTGGACCACCACCGAATAGCCGCTGGCGACACCCAGCGACAGGGTGGCGTCATAGGTGAAGGTCGCGTTCAGTCTGTGGCCCTGTTCGACGGTGAACTGGACATTGGGAATGGCCAGCACCTGCGCGTCCAGATTGACCGCCCCGAGCGAGACGAGCGCGAGATAGTTGGCGCCGCCCAGATTCTGGTTGGTCTGCACCGGCACCAGGTCGACCTGGGCGGTGGCCACATTGTCGAAGGCGCTGATGTCGAACGGCGCGATGACCGCCACCGTGCCCGACGGATTGCCTGCGGCGTCGCGCAGCCCGACGTTCAGCGTCTCGCCCGCGACCTGCGGCGTGGTGAGCGTGACGGCATAGGTGCCGCCGATCGCCACCGTGCCGGTCCCGACGACGGCTCCGGAGGTGTTGCGCACCTCGACCGTCGTACCGGCTTCGCCGGTGCCGGTGACGATCGTGCCGGTGGCGTTGATCGCAGCCGTGGGCACATTGGGTGGTGTGATGTCGGGTGCGGTCAGCGGCGCCTGCGGCGAGACGTTACCTGCGCCGTCCACCTGGGTGACGGTCAGCGCCTGCCCATTGGCCTGGGGGATGGTCAGCGTCGCGGTATAGCCGCCATTCGCATCGACGATGGCGGTGCCCACCAGTTGCCCTTGCGGACCCTGGATGCGCACGGTCGCGCCGGGCTCGCCCGAGCCGGTGACGATCGTGCCGTTGCCGTTGATCGTCGCGAGCGGAAGGGCCGGAGGCGTGATATCGGGTGCCGTCAGCGGGCTGGGGGGCGAGGCGTTGCCCGCCGCATCCGCCTGGCTCACGGTCAGCGCTTGGCCGTTGGCCTGCGCTGTGGTGAGCGTAACCGTATAGCTGCCGTTCGCCGCGACGATGGCGGTGCCGATCACCGCGCCGCCCGGGCCCCGCACGGTGACGGTCGCGCCCGCTTCGCCCAGACCCGTGACCAGCGTGCCGATGCCGTTGATCGCGGCGGTCGGCCCGGTGGGCGCGGTGATGTCGGGGGCATTGGCCTGTGCGATCGGCGAGATATTGCCCGCCGCATCCGCCTGGGTCAGCGTCAATACCTGGCCGTTCGCCTGGGGCGGGTTCAGGGCCGTGGTGAAGTTGCCGTTTGCGTCGACCAGCGCGGTGCCGACCACTGCCCCACCCGGACCCCGGATGGTAACGGTCGCCCCTGCCTCACCCGTGCCGGTCAGGCT
>DXIH01000162.1 GCA_019112965.1 Candidatus Sphingomonas excrementigallinarum
GATCGGCGCCAACACCTATGGCAAGCCGGTGGGACAGATCGCGCGCGACAATGCCCAGTGCGACGATCGGCTGCGTGTCATTGCCATCTCGCTCCAGAACGCCAACAAGCAGGGCGATTATTACAACGGCCTGGCGGCGACCGTGCCCGCCAGCTGCCGCGCCAGCGACGACCTGACGCGCAAGATGGGGGATCCGCAGGAAGCCTCGACCCGCGCCGCGCTCGACTTCCTCCAGGGCAAGAGCTGCACCCCGATCAGCGCGACCGCCAGTGCGCAGGCGGCAGGGACCGGCCCGCGCAAGCTGCTCCAGCCCGACCGTCCGTCCGTGGCACAACGCGACGTGCCGGGGCTGTTCTAAGGTCCTGGAAAATAAGGCGTGCAATCCCTCTCCCCTATCCAGGGGAGAGGGCCACCAGTCTTACAGCCGCTTCGTACCCGCATAGGCGAACAGCGCGTCGCCGTCCGCCGACAACGTCACCGTCTCGCTGCCGGTAACGGTCAGGCACTGGCCCGCCTGGAACGCGATGCCCGCGACCTCGCCCGATCCGGTGATCGGGATCAGCCATGCCGTCCGCCCTTCGGGCAGGGCCACCGCATGCTCGCCCGCTGCCCAGCGTTCGAGCACGAATTTGGGCCCCTCGACCAGAATGTCGCGCCCTTCGCCCGCCGATCCGGGCGAGACGATCGGCTGATACGGGGTCAGATGCGCGACATCGACACCGTCCTCCAGATGCAGCTCGCGGTCGCTGCCATAGTCATAGAGGCGATAGGTCGTCTCGCTGTTCTGCTGCACTTCGATGACGGTCAGCCCGGCGCCGATCGCATGGATGGTGCCCGACGGCGCGTAATAGAAATCGCCCTCCTTCACCGGCACCCAGTCCAGATCCGCCTCGACCGAGCCGTCGCGGGCGTCGCTGCGCAGCTGTTCCTTGGTCATCGGCGCCTTGGGCCCCAGGGCGATCGTCGAATCGGGCTCGGCGGTCAGGATCGTCCAGCATTCGTCCTTGCCGCGCGGCAGGCCGCGGGCATGCGCCTGTTCGTCGTCGGGGTGGACCTGCACCGACAGCTTCTCGCTGGTGAACAGATATTTGATAAGCAGGTCGGGCGAACTGTCGCCCGGCTCCTGGAACCACACCTCCCCCACGGGCGCGCCGCCCGGTGCGACATCCTCGAACCCCGGATACAGCTTGTGGCGGCCCCAGGGCTTCTCGACGCGGTGGGTGTGGAGCATCGTGGCGGGCATTTCGTTCAGGTTCCTTCCGATCGGGCGACGGCAGAACCGTCGGGGCCGGGGCGGCGTTCCCTGCCGCCCGGCGCACCGGATTTCCATGCCGCGAGCGCTACCGGGAAGGCAAGTCGTCTGTCGCGAAGAGCTATCGTTACGGGTTGTACGGGAAGGACTGTTCCCCGCCCCAATGCTGCGCTAAGGACATGCGCGATGCGTAACCCCCGTTCCCGTGCGCTGTCGCTGGCGCTGATCGCCGCTTTGGCCCTTCCGATCGCGGGTTGCGCCCGCAACCGTAACCGCACCGACCTGCCTTATGTCGCGCGCGACGTCGGCACGCTGTACACGGCCGCCAAGCAGCGGCTGGACCAGCACCGCTACAAGGAGGCGGCGCTGCTGTTCGACGAGGTGGAGCGTCAGCACCCCTATTCGATCTGGGCCCGCCGCGCGCAGATCATGAGCGCGTTCAGCTATTATCTGGGCCGCGAATATACCCAGTCGATCCAGTCGGCACAGCGTTTCATCTCGGTCCATCCGGGCAACCGCGACGCGCCCTATGCCTATTATCTGATCGCGCTCGACTATTACGAGCAAATCCAGGACGTCACCCGCGACCAGAAGATCACCCGCCAGGCGCTGGACGCGCTGGGCGAACTGATGCGCCGCTATCCCAACAGCCGCTATGCCGCCGATGCGCGGTTGAAGGTCGATCTGGTCAACGATCACCTGGCGGGCAAGGAGATGGAGATCGGTCGCTTCTACGAGGATCGCCACCAGTGGCTGGCCGCGTCGATGCGTTTCCGCACCGTCGTCGACAAGTACCAGACGACCAGCCACACGCCGGAGGCACTGATGCGTCTGGTCGAGACCTATCTGGCGCTGGGCGTGCGCGGCGAGGCCGAGCGCTCCGCCGCCGTGCTGGGCGCCAACTATCCAGGCAGCGACTGGTACAATCGCGCCTACAAGCTGATGCGCGAATATCCGGTCGAGCCGATCCCTGCGATCCAGCCGGGCCAGCCCGTGGTGCCGACCGGCACGCCCGGTTCGACCAATATCGGCCTGCCCGGCGGCGGCAACACCGCCACGCCGAGCGCCGCGGCGCCCGGGCGTCCCACGCCGACCGGCAACAACAGCTCGCCGACGGGATAAGTTTTCCATAAATCTCCCTCTCCCCTGTCCAGGGGAGAGGGTTAGCGAAGCTTACCAGCTTTGCTGGTTAGCGCAGCTTGGGTGAGGGGTTGAGCGAGCCCAAAGGCTCGCGCGCTCGGCTTCCGAGCGCATCACCCCTCACCCAGCTCCGACTAGGGCTTAGACCGTGATGACGTTGCGTTGAACCAAGGCGAGCCCCTCCCC
>DXIH01000163.1 GCA_019112965.1 Candidatus Sphingomonas excrementigallinarum
CATGTTCGGTTACGCGACCGACGAGACGCCCGGCCTGATGCCCGCCACCCTGTATTACAGCCACAAGATCTTGGAAAAGATGGCGGCCGACCGCCACTCCGGCGCGGCCCCCTTCCTGGAGCCGGACGCCAAGAGCCAGGTCACGCTGCAGTATGAAAACGGCGTGCCTGTCCGCGCGACCGCGATCGTCGTATCGACCCAGCATTCGGCCGAGCTGTCGAACGAGGCGGGCCAGGCCAAGCTTCGCGACTATGTGACGTCCGTCCTGACCGACATCCTGCCCGAGGGCTGGCTTCCGCAGGACAAGCAGATCTACGTCAACCCGACCGGCCTGTTCGAAATCGGCGGCCCGGACGGTGACGCAGGGCTCACAGGCCGCAAGATCATCGTCGACACCTATGGCGGCGCGGCCCCGCATGGCGGCGGTGCGTTCAGCGGTAAGGACCCGACCAAGGTCGACCGCTCGGCGGCTTATGTCGCGCGCTACCTCGCTAAGAACGTCGTCGCGGCGGGCCTGGCCAAGCGCTGCACCATCCAGCTGTCCTACGCGATCGGCGTCGCCGAGCCGCTGTCGGTCTATGTCGACCTGCACGGCACCGGCCAGGTCGAGGAAGCCAAGCTGGAGGCGGCGCTGCCCAAGCTGGTTCGCCTGACCCCCAAGGGCATTCGCGAACACCTCAAGCTGAACGCGCCGATCTATTCCAAGACCGCCGCCTATGGCCATTTCGGCCGCGAAGCCGAAGGCGCGCTGTTCACTTGGGAAAAGACCGACCTGGTCGACCAGATCAAGGCCGCCGTCGCCTGATCCGATCGCTATCGGCAAACGGAAAAGGGGGGCTTCGGCTCCCCTTTTTTATTCCCGCGTCTCGCCCTGCACCTGTCCGTGCGCGAGCAGGGCGAACAGCCCCGCTCCGCCGACCAGGTTGCCGAGAATCGCCGGGATCAGCAGGCCGAACACGGTGCGTCCCAGATCAGCCTGGCCGTTGAACAGCAACAGGAACGCCTCGTCCGCGCCGACGATCGAGTGGCTGAACCCGGCGATGGCGATGACATAGGTGATCGCCAGGATGATCCAGAAGGCCTGGGTCCGGCCATTGGGTAGGATCCAGGCGACCACCGCGATCAGGAATCCGGCGGGGATGGCGTTCACGAACGTCTCCCACCCGCCCAGTTCCAGGATGCGGGCCGACACCGTGACCATCGCCTCGCGGATCTCGGCATTGCCCAGCGCACCCGCCGCAACCATTCCCGCCGCCAGCGCGGTGCCGATCAGATTGGCGAAGAGCACGATCCCCCACAGCCGCAAGGTCCGCCGGAGCGCCCAGCCCGACGGCTTCGTCACCAGCGGCAGCATCGCGGTGATCGTGCTTTCGGTGAACAGCTGCATCCGCCCGAGAATGACGACGAGGAATCCCACCGGATAGCCAAGCGCCGCGACCAGCCCGCGCCACGGGGCCTCGGGAAGCCCGGCATGGAGCGCGCCCTCGGCGATCAGCGAGCTGTGGATCGCAATTCCCGCCGCCAGCCCCGACCAGAACAGCGCGCCCGCGGGCCGGTCCAGCTCGCTCTCCCCCGCCTCGCGCACCGCGCGGTGAAGGTCCTTGGCATCGGCGGCCTTTTGCGCCTTCCCGTCATCCACGGGGCCATCGGGTTGGGGAGCATCGTCATTCATGATGCCAGGGCAACGAGCGGCCCCACCCTTGGCTCCCTCCCCGACCCGCGCTAAAGGCCCGGCGATGAACGATCCGACGACGATCCGCCGCCTTTACGGTCGGCGCCAGGGCCATAAGCTGCGCCAGGGCCAAGCCGCGCTGGTCGAGGAGATGCTGCCGACATTGAGCGTCCCCGAGGAAGGGCCGTTGGATGCGATGCGTCTGTTCGGCGAGGATCGGCCGCTCCAGGTCGAGATCGGCTTCGGCGCGGGCGAGCATCTGGCCGGACAGGCCGAGGCGACGCCGGGCACCGGCTTTATCGGCTGCGAGCCGTTCCTGAACGGCGTGGTCGGCGCGCTCGGCCATATCCGCGACCGGGAGCTGACCAATGTCCGCCTGCACATGGGCGACGCGCTGGAAGTCATCGAGCGGCTGCCCGATGCTAGCCTGGAGCGCGTCTATCTGCTCCACCCCGATCCCTGGCCCAAGGCGCGCCATGCCAAGCGGCGGATGATGAACCACGGCCCGCTCGACACCATCGCGCGCAAGCTCAGGTCGGGCGGCGAGTTTCGCCTCGGCACCGACGACCCGACCTATTGCCACTGGTCGATGATGATTATGAATGGTCGGGACGATTTCGAATGGCAGGCGCGTACGCCCGCCGACTTCCTGACCCGCCCCGCCGACTGGCCCGAAACGCGCTACGAACGCAAGGCCCGCCGCCAGGGGCATGAGGTGTGGTATTTCCGGTATATCCGGCGGTAATCCCCCGCCCCCCGAAGCCTAGAGGCGAAGCTGCGCGCTCCGATGGTCGGTGCGCACCGCGTCGAGCAATCCGGGCATGGCCGCGATCGGCCGCAGGCCGCGCCGGGTCATCTCGGCCTGAATCGCCTGGGCATCGCCGCCGCCGGGTTCTGCGCTGGCCATGGCGAAGGCCAGGAGCAGCGATTCGTCGTCCATGAATTCCATGAGATCGGGGTCCAGCATCGGGTTCATCACCATCCTCCCTTTTTATTCTGGATCAATAACAACCGGAGCGCGCGCTGGTTGCCATTGCCGCCGCTTTCGGGACGAACACCCGCGCCCCCTGGCGGGGGCGGGCCGCCACGCTATAGACGGCAGCTTCCGAATTTGAGGCAAGACATGGTCGATGACAGCTGGGGCGTGACGCCGCCGCGCGGCGGACTGCGCGTCCGGACGAATGACAGTTTGGAAGAGCGCGCCGCCGCACGGGCCAAGGCTCGCGAGGCGCGGGCGGCCGACCGCGGTGCGCTGATGGCCGAGCGGATGGAGGCACGCGCGGCCTTCCGCGAACGCGAGACGCTGGCACGCGAAACGGAGCGCGCCGCGCGTCGCGAGGCGGAGGAAGCCGCCGCTGCGAGAGACCCCCATGCCGCCGCCGCCAAGCGGCACCGCACCTCGGGGCGCAAGGATGTGGTGCGCGAACAGCGGGATACCCGCGGCTATACCACCGTGGTCGATGAGGGACGGATTCGCGAATTGTCCAAACGGGGCGCGTCGCTGTCGGGCCTGGCGGCGGCATTCGGCATTACGCCGGAAGAGGTCGCACACATCCTCGCGACGGACGAGCCTTCCTGATCCTTCCCCGGCCTTAGAGGCTGCTGCCCACCACCGCGCAGGCCAGCGCCATCAACAGCCCGGCAAAACGGTTCGACCGGAACCTATGGAGCGCGCCTGCGCCGTCCTCGGGCTTCAGAGTCACGACCTGCCATCCCAGATGCAGCGCCACCGGCGCCAGCGCCGCGACCGCCAGCCCGTCGGGCCGCACCAGCCAGATCGCCCCGGCCCAGCACAGAACCGCCAGCAGGTAGAACGCCCCCACGCCCGGCTTCACATGCGCACCCATGCGCAGCGCCGAGGAGCGCACCCCGATCAGCGCATCGTCCTCGCGGTCCTGAAGCGCATAGATGGTGTCGTACCCGATCACCCAGGCGATCGACCCGGCATAGAGCAGCCACAGCGGCACGGAGAGTTCGCCCGCCACCTCCGCCCAGCCGACCAGAGCGGCCCAGCTGAACACCATGCCCAGCCACGCCTGCGGCCACCAGGTGATCCGCTTCATGAAGGGATAGGCCGCGACCGGCGCCAGGCTGGCGACCGCGACGATCGCAGCGAGCGGGCGCAACTGCACCAGCACGACAAGGCCGATCAGGCACAGCACCACCAGCCAGATCGCCGCCAGCTTCACCGACACCAGCCCCGACGGGATCGGCCGCGCGCGCGTCCGTGCCACCTTGGCATCCAGGTCGCGGTCGACGATGTCGTTGAACACGCATCCCGCCCCGCGCATCGCGATCGAGCCGAGCAGGAACCACCGCACCAGCGGCCATCGATCGGGCAGCCCGCCCGCCAGTGCGATCGCCCAGACGCCGGGCCAGAACAGCAGCCACCAGCCGATCGGCCGGTCGAACCGCGCCAGCAGCGCCAGCCCGCGCAGTCGGGGCGGCAGTCGCCCGACCAATCCCCGATGCTCGCTATCGGGTACGATCTCGACGGTCATGGGCTCGATGGTCATGGGGCTGGCCTATGGGGGCGACCCGTGGCGCGCAAGCCCGTTCGCGGCTATCGTCACCGCCGTGATCCTCCCGCGCACCTCCCTGTCATGATCGGCCTGTCGGTCGCGGTCGGCCGTTTCGTCGAGGCGCTGTTCTGGGCGATCCTGCGCGTGGCGGGCATGGTCGGCGGCGTGGTGCTGCTCGTCGGCATCGTGCTGGGCGTGATGTGGTGGGCGATCCGGCGGCGGCGCTAGACCGTGATGACGTTGCGTTGAACCAAGGAGAGCCCCTCCCCTGAAGGGGAGGGGTGAGTTAGTCTCATGTCATCATGCTCTAGGCGGCCAGCATCGCCAGCTGCGAGCGGAGGACGTCCAGATTATGCTGCGCCAGATGGCTGCCGCGCCCGGAAACGCTGCCTTCCAGTTCGGGGCGCTCGCCGATCGCCAGACAGCGTTGCCATGCCCCATCGGCCAGCGGCAGCCAATGTGCGATCGCATGGCCCGGATCGGCCATGGCCCGGTCGAGCAGCAGATCGCCCAGCACGAAGAAGAAGTCCGGCGATTCGGGCCAATGCGGCATTTCCCCGTCGGCCAGTGCCAGCGCCTCGTCCAGCCGCCGCGCCTTTGTCAGGACCGTGATCGCGGTGACGACCAGTTCATGCCGCCAATTCGCCTCCGCCGGGGTCAGCGCCAGCGCCTGCGCAAAATGGGTGCAGGCGGCGGTCAGGTCGCCGCGCATCCGCGCGTCGCGCGCGATCTGGTAATGGAGGTACGGATCGTCCGGCTGCTCGGCCAGATCGCGCAGCAGAAGGGCATGATTGCGATCGCGCTTGGGGGCAATCTGCGCCGTCAGATAGCCGTCATGCGCGACATGCACGGGCAGGGCCACGCGCGGCAGCGGGGAAGCCACCTGCTCGTGGACACGCCCCTCATAGCGTGTGCCGCGCGGGATCAGCCGGGTGATCCAGCTGCGCGTCGCCGTCGCGCCGTCGTCATGCTGGTTGTGGATGCACAACCGCCCCAACAGCGCCGAGCCGCTGCACCAGTCGCGCAGGGTCTCGCCACCCGCTATCAGCCATTCGTCGGCGTCCAGCATCAACGACCAGTCGCTGTCGGCAAGATCGAGGACATGGTTGCGCGCGATCGAGAAGCTGTCCGGCCAGGGCAGATGATGCACCTCCGCCCCGGCGGCCTTGGCGATCGCCACGGTATCGTCGGTCGAGCCGGTGTCCAGCACGACCATGCGGTCGACCCATGGCACGACGCTTTCCAGGCACCGCGCGATGCAGCGCGCCTCGTTGCGGACGATCAGGGTCGCGGCGATCGACGGTGCTGGGGACATGACAGGGGTCGAAGGTTGAAGAAGCGGGGTCGTCGGCATCAGGCGGCCAGCGTCGCCAGTTGCGACCGGACGATGTCCAGGCTCTGCTGCGCCAGATAGCTGCCCCGCCCCGCCACGCTGCCGTCCAGATCGGGGCGCTCGCCAATGGCGAGACAGCGTTCCCACGCCACCTGGGCCAGCGGCAGCCAATGGCCGATCGCCTGCGCGGGATCGGCCAGCGCCCGGTCGAACAATATGTCCCCCAGCACATAGAAATAGTCGGGCGACTGCGGCCAATGCGGAAACTCGGCATCGGCCAGCGCCAGCGCTTCGTCGCGCCGCCCCATATAGGTCATCAGCGTCATGGCGCTCGTCACCAGCGGATGCCGCCAGCCCGCGTCGCGCGGCGCGGTCGCAAGCGCACGTTCCAGATAGTCGCAGGCGGTGGGCAAGTCGCGCCGGGCCTGCGCCTCCATGCCGAGCTGGAACAGGAGATAGGGATTGTCCGGCTGGGCGGCGAGTTCGCGCTCCAGCAGCCGGTAGTTGCGGTCGATCTTCCTGGCCTTCTGGGCGGACAGATAGCCGTCATGCCCGACATGGATCGGCGTATTCGCGCGCGGCAGGGATGAGATGACCTGCTCATGGACCCGCCCCTCATAATAGGCGCCGCGCGGCAACAGTCGTGGAAGCCAGCTGCGCGTCGGATCGGCGCTGCCGTCCACGCTATTCTCGATACAGACGGCCCCCAGCCGGGGCGGCCCGGAGCACCAGCGGCGCAGGTCTTCGCCGCCCGCGCTGATCCACTCGTCGGCGTCGAGCATCAGGTTCCAGTCGGCATCGGCGCAGGCCAGCACATGGTTCCGCGCCTCGGCAAAGTCGTCCGGCCAGGCAAGGTGGTGGACCTCGGCCCCGGCGGCCTTCGCAATCGCGACCGTCCCATCGGTCGATCCGGTATCGAGCACGACCATCCGGTCCACGAACGGCGCGACGCTGTCCAGACAGCGCGCCAGGCAGCGCTCCTCGTTGCGGACGATCAGCGTCGCGGCGATCCGGGGCGATGAGGGCCGGGGCGATGAGGGCCGGGGCGATGAGGGCCGATGGGCAATGGGCAACATGGCGGACGGTCCTCGAGGCACAGGAGATTACCGTCGACGCTATCACCGCCCCCGTGAAGATTTGCCTAATGCGGCCCCAACCCTATTTCGCCAGCCGCCCATCCTCCAGCGCCGCCATCTCGAACGGAAACAGGATGTCGGGGTCCGGCGCCTTCACATCGTCCGCAATGTCGGCGGGGGCGATCTGGTGGAGGATGTGGCGGATGATCGCGATCCGGGCGTCCTTCTTGTCGTCGGCGCGCACGATATGCCACGGCGCGAAGGGCGTATGGGTGCGGGTCAGCATCGTGTCGCGCGCCGCCGAATAATCGGCCCATTTGGCCTGCGCCACCTTGTCCATGTCGGACACCTTCAGGGCCTTCAGCGGATCGGTTCGCCGCGCCTCCAGCCGTTCTTCCTGTTCCTTCTTCGAGATGTCGAGCCAGATCTTGACCAGCTTGATGCCGCTTTCGACCAGCATCCGCTCGAAGTCGGGGGCGTCGCGCAGGAACGCCTCCTGCTCGGTGGCGGTGGAGAAGCCCATGACGACCTCCACCCCGGCGCGGTTGTACCAGCTGCGGTTGAAGATCACGATCTCGCCCGCGGCGGGCAGGTGGGTGGCATAACGCTGGAAATACCATTGGGTGCGTTCGCGATCGGACGGCTTGGGCAGCGCGACCACGCGGGTGGCGCGAACCGAGAGATGCTCGGTGATCCGCTTGATCGTGCCGTCCTTGCCCGCCCCGTCGCGCCCCTCCAGCACGATCACGACGCGCTCGTCCGACCCCGCCATCGCCATCTGGGTGCGCACCAGCGCGAGTTGCAGCGACTCCAGTTCCTCTTGGTAATGTTTGCCCATCGTCCGTCCTTTCACGACAGAGAACACCCGAAGCCGCAAAAGTGGCAAGTGTCGCGTGACCCGTGTAAGCGAAGCCCATGCCCGCTACCCCCGCCTGGCCGCCGCAATCCACGCCCCGCCTGTTCGTCGACCAGCCGCTGGCCGAAGGCTCCATCCGCATCGACGGCCCGGCGGCGCATTATCTGGTGTCGGTGATGCGCACCAAGATCGGCGATCCGGTCAAGCTGTTCGACGACCGCAGCGGCGAGTGGCTGGGCGTCGCCGCCTCGGTCGGCAAGCGCGACCTGACGCTGGACGTCACCGAACGGCTCCGCGCGCGTGAGGCGGTCCCCGACCTGTGGCTGTGCGCCGCGTCGCTGAAGAAGGGCCGGGTCGACTGGCTGGCCGAAAAGGCGTGCGAGCTGGGCGTGGCGCGGCTGGTGCCGGTCGTCACCCGCCGCACCGTGGTCGACAAGCCCAATACCGAGCGGCTGCGCGCGCACATGATCGAGGCGGCCGAGCAATGCGGCCGCACCGCCCTTCCGGAGGTGGCCGAGCCGGTAAAGCTGGCGGCGTGCCTGCGCGACTGGCCCGAGGGGCGCGCGCTGTTCTTCGCCGACGAGACCGGCGGCGTGCCCGCGCTGGAGGCGATGCGGGCGCACCAGGGCCCTGCCGCGATCCTGATCGGCCCCGAAGGCGGCTTCGACGCCGAGGAACGCGAGGCGATCCGCGCCCATCCCTCCGCCATCGGCATCGGGCTGGGGCCCCGCATCCTGCGCGCGGATACGGCGGCGGCGGCGGCGGTGTCCCTCTGGATGGCGGCGGCGGGCGACTGGCGTTGATTCACCCTATGGCGTGGACGCTTCCGCGCGCGTAAGGCGCGGTTCATGAGCACGAAGACCGCCAGCACCGCCAAGGGCGCCATCATCGAGTCGCGCGACCAGTTGATCGCCAGCTTCGCGCGCGGCGAAAAACCCAGCGATCGCTGGCGGATAGGCACCGAGCACGAGAAGTTCGTCTATGCGCTGGGCGACCATCACGCGCCCTCCTATGACGAAGCATCGGGCATCCGTGCGCTGCTGGGCGAGTTGGAGCAATATGGCTGGGCTCCGGTCATGGAGGGCGGCAACGTCATCGCGCTGACCGGCGCGGACGGATCGATCAGCCTGGAACCTGCGGGCCAGTTCGAGCTGTCGGGTGCGCCGCTCGACAATCTGCACCAGACCTGTGCCGAGACGGGGCGCCATCTGGCCCAGGTGAAGGCGGCAGGCGACAAGCTGGGCGTTGGCTTCCTGGGCCTGGGCATGTGGCCGGACAAGACCCGCGCCGAGCTGCCGATCATGCCCAAGGGCCGCTATGCGATCATGCTGCGCCACATGCCGCGCGTCGGCTCGCTGGGCCTCGACATGATGCTGCGCACCTCGACGATCCAGGTGAATCTGGATTACGCGTCGGAAGCCGACATGGTGAAGAAGTTCCGGGTCGGGCTGGCGCTGCAACCGCTGGCGACCGCGCTGTTCGCCAACTCGCCCTTCACCGAGGGTAAGCCCAACGGCAAGCTGTCCTTCCGCAGCCATATCTGGTCGGACACCGACCCCGCGCGCACCGGCATGCTGCCCTTCGTGTTCGAAGACGGCTTTGGCTATGAGCGTTACGCTGACTATGCGCTCGATGTGCCGATGTATTTCGTCTACCGCGACGGCAAATATATCGACGCGGCCGGGCTGTCCTTCCGCGATTTCCTGAAGGGCGAGCTGTCGGTCCTGCCGGGCGAGCTGCCGACGATCGACGACTGGAACGACCACCTCTCGACCGCCTTCCCCGAGGTGCGGCTCAAGACCTTCCTGGAGATGCGCGGGGCCGATGGCGGGCCGTGGAACCGCATCTGCGCGCTGCCCGCGCTGTGGGTCGGGCTGCTGTACGACAATGGCGCGCTCGATGCGGCCTGGGATCTGGTCAAGGGCTGGTCGCTCGATGAGCGGCAGAGCTTGCGCGATGCGGTACCCGAGCTGGCGCTGGACGCGCCGCTGCCGAGCGGTGGGCGTCTACGTGATATCGCGGGCGAGGTGCTCGACATCGCCCATGCGGGCCTTGCGGCGCGGGCGCGGCTCAATGGGGCGGGGGATAACGAGACCGGCTTCCTCGACCCGCTGCGCGAGATCGTCCGCTCGGGCAAGGTGCCTGCGCAGGTGCTGCTCGATCGCTACCATGGCGAATGGGGCGGGGATATCTCGCGGGTTTATGGGGAAGCGAGCTTCTGACGATGGGCCTAGCGCTCTGGGCTTTCGCCGCCGTTGCGGCCGGCCTCTATTGCGTTGTGCGAGGCTTTATCGATTTTCGGCGCGGGCATTATGTCTGGGGAGCGTTGGGAATCGTCAGCGGGCTGGTCTTGCTGTCGATGCCTATTCCAACTCATGCGGTGAAGGTCGACATCCCTCTCACTCGCTGACGGAGCTGCGTGGGCTTCGACTTCGCTCAGCCTGAACGGACAATGGGATTGATTCTTAAACCTCCGTTCAGCCTGAGCGAAGTCGAAGGCCAAGGGCTCACCCCCGCCCCAAAACCCAGCGAAAGAACCGCGGCACCGCTCCATACCGCTCCATCCAGTCGTAATAATCCCTATACGCCGGATCGGTCGACAAATGCCGCTCCTCCGTCCGCGCCCGCCAGTAATAAATACCGCTGACCACCCCCAGCAGCAGCGTGCTGCGCGCCGCATCCACCCAGGTCCCGGTCGACAGGATCGGGATCGTCGCGATCCACCAGAAGAGGTTCTTCGACAGATAGGCCGGGTGCCGCGACACCGCATAAGGCCCGTGGGTCAAAATCCCCCGATGCGTCAGGTTGGAAAAACGGATGCCGAACGCCACGGTCGACCAGGCATAGATGGCGGTCAGCGCCACCAGCACCGCGCCGATCGCCGTCAGCACGATGGGATGCCCCGCGAACCAATAGCTCCACTCGGCGGTCCCCGGCCGATAGTTGAGCGGGCCATTATTCCCCATCAGGATCGTCGGCGGGTAACAGATCAGCGCCGCCGCCCACGCCGCCGCATACGGATTGGCCGAGCGGATATGCGCATCGAGCGGCCGCATGGTCAGCATATAGCCGACCGTCGCAAAGACCACGTCGATCAGGAACATCAGCGTGATGAGCCAGTTGGCCAGCGCCACCGGATCGTGCAGCACCACCGACAGGTCGCCGCGCACGAACATCGCAAAGCCGCCCGGCACCACCCCCAGCATGAAGGGCAGGAAGAACGCCTTCACCGCCCAGGCCCGCAGATGCGCGTAGATGGCGTGCCGATCCACGCCCGGCTGTCCGGTCAGCCACGCGCCGAGCATCCAGGCGCCGTCCTTCGGCTCGACCAGCCGCCGGTCGAGCCAGATCACATAGGGAATGGACAGCAGGAACAGCACCGGCGCCATCCAGCCCAGGCACCACATAGCAAAGGCGAAAATCCCCTGCCAATAGAATCGCCCGGTCGCGAAGATCAGCGCGATCCCGCCAAACGTCGCCCAGAGCCCGGCCAGCTTGGTCAGGCTGATGTCCAGCGTCTCGTGCGAGGGTCGCGGATTGGCCCAGTCGATCCCGGTCGAGGCATGGCAATGAACCTTGTCGACCAGCACCGACCAGAGCAGCATCGGCACGCCCGCACAGACCAGATGGAGCAGCGCCGCATAAGGCCCGTCGAGATGCTGCCACCGGGCATAGCCGATCCAGCCAAGCGAGCCCACCAGCCCGGCCAGCCCGACCCCCGCACTGACGGCGGAGCGAGGACGCGGCGGGCGCGGAACAGGCGGGGCGGAATCGACCATGGCAAACGGGCCTTAGCGTATTCCGGTAAGCAAGACGTTAGGAAGAGACGCGCCGTCCGTTTCATACTCCCTCCCTCGCCCCTCTTTGAGGGGAGAGGGTTGCGCCGACTTGGGCTTTGCGTAAGCAAAGTCCTAGTCGGAGCTGGGTGAGGGGTGAGCGTTCGCGGGACGCGAGCGCGCGAGCCTTTGGCTCGCTCAACCCCTCACCCAAGCTGCGCTAGCCAGCATGCTGGCAAGCTCCGCTAACCCTCTCCCCTATCCAGGGGAGAGGGAAGGAAGATAAGGAGGAAATGTCAGGGTAAACCGAGCGTTTCTCCCTCACAATCGGCAAAACGTCCTTACCGCGCGTAACGCCATGACGGGTTGTCGCCTTGGCCAAACTCCGCCACATCGGAAAGCCGATGACCGTAGCCACGCCCGCCACCCGCTCGCTTGCCGAAAGCCATCGTTCGATCGTCGTGCCGGAGGGTGCGTCCTTCCTGCGGCGGTTGTTCGCCTTTGCCGGGCCGGGCTATCTGGTCGCGGTCGGCTATATGGACCCGGGCAATTGGGCGACCGACATCGCGGGCGGATCGGCCTATGGCTATGCCCTCCTCTCGGTCATCCTGCTGTCCAACATCATGGCGATGATCCTGCAGGCGCTGTCGGCGCGGCTGGGGATCGCCGCCGGGCTGGACCTGGCGCAGGCGTGCCGGGCGGCCTACTCCAAACCTATCTCGCGCATATTGTGGCTGCTGTGCGAGATCGCGATCATCGCCTGCGACCTGGCCGAGGTGCTGGGCACCGCCATCGCGCTGCAACTGCTGTTCGACCTGCCGCTGGTCTGGGGCGTGCTCATCACCGGGCTGGACGTGTTCCTGATCCTGGCGCTCCAGCGTTACGGATTCAGGAAGGTCGAGGCGTTCATCATTGCGCTGCTCCTCATCATCGGCGGCTGTTTCCTCTATGAATTGATCGCCTCGCGCCCCGATGCGGGGGCGGTGATGGCCGGGTTCATCCCCACGGCGCGCATCGTCACCGATCCAGCGATGCTCTACATCGCGATCGGCATCCTGGGGGCGACGGTGATGCCGCACAACCTCTACCTCCACTCCTCGGTGGTGCAGACGCGCGCCTTCGACGAGTCCGAGCATGGCAAGCGTGACGCGATCAGGATGGCGACGATCGACAGCACGGTCGCGCTGTTCTTCGCCTTCTTCATCAACGCCGCGATCCTGATCGTGGCGGCGGCCACCTTCCATGTTGCCGGACGCACCGACGTCGCCGAGATCGACCAAGCTTACCGACTGCTTGCCCCGATGCTGGGCGCGGGCGCGGCGAGCGTGGTGTTCGGCGTCGCGCTGCTCGCCTCGGGTCAGAACTCGACCGTCACGGGGACGCTGGCCGGGCAGATCGTGATGGAGGGCTTTCTCGATCTGCGGCTCGCGCCCTGGCTGCGGCGGCTCATCACGCGCGGGCTGGCGATCATTCCCGCCGTTCTGGTCGTGGGGGCCAGCGGCCAGGCGGGCGCCACGAAGCTGCTGGTCCTCAGCCAAGTGATCCTCAGCCTCCAGCTTCCCTTCGCGGTGGTGCCGCTGGTGCGCTTCACCGCGGACAAGGGCATGATGGGCCCCTTCGCCAGTTCGGTCTGGCTGCGGATCCTGGCCTGGATCATTGCGGCGATCATCAGCGGGCTGAACCTGACGCTGCTATGGGGTCTGGCGACGGGCTGATTTCGTCTCGCACATGCGAAGGAATGCCGCGTGACTTCGCTCTTCACGCGGTTAAGCTGGGCGCGACTGGACCCACAGGGACGCCCGAATCAATGACGACCACCATCACCACCCTGCATGTCGACGACACCGGGCCGCTGGCCGACGCCATCGTCGACACGCTGGTGCACCGGATCGGCAAGGACGCCGCCAATGCGCGGCCGCACGACTGGCTGGCCGCCACCATCCTGACCGTGCGCAACGACATCATCGAACGCTGGATGGCCTCGACCCGCGAAGCCCATGCGGCGGGCGCCAAGCGGGTCTATTATCTCAGCCTGGAGTTCCTGATCGGGCGGCTGCTGCGTGACGCGCTGTCCAATCTGGGGGTGATGGCGCAGGTGGCGGGCGCGCTGCAATCGCTGGGCGTCGATCTGGCCGAACTGGAGGAGATGGAACCCGACGCCGCGCTCGGCAATGGCGGCCTGGGACGGCTGGCGGCGTGTTTCATGGAGAGCCTCGCCAGCCTCGACCTGCCCGCCTATGGTTACGGCATCCGCTATGTGAACGGCATGTTCCGCCAGCGGATCGATGACGGCTGGCAGGTCGAACTGCCCGAAACCTGGCTGAGCCACGGCAATCCCTGGGAGTTCGAGCGTCGCGAGAGCGCCTATTTCGTCGGCTTCGGCGGCGAGGTGGTGGGCACCGAGACGGGCGCGGTTCATTGGAAACCCGCCGAGGCGGTCGAGGCGGTGGCGGTCGACACCCCCGTGGTCGGCTGGCGCGGCAAGCGGGTCAACACGCTGCGCCTGTGGACCGCGCAGGCGATCGATCCCATCCGGCTCGATCGGTTCAACGCGGGCGACTATAGCGGCGCGCTGGCGGGACAGCTGGCGGCCGAGACTCTGGTCCGCGTCCTCTATCCGTCCGACAGTTCGCCTGCGGGCCAGGAGCTGCGGCTGCGGCAGGAATATTTCTTCTCCTCCGCCTCGCTCCAAGACATCGTCCGGCGGCATATCCAGTATTTCCACGACATCCGCACCCTGCCCGACAAGGCGGCGATCCAGCTCAACGACACCCATCCGGCGGTGTCGGTCGCCGAGCTGATGCGGTTGCTGGTCGATCATCACGATCTCGGTTTCGACGAGGCGTGGGACATTACCCGGCGCACCTTCGGCTATACGAACCACACCCTGCTGCCCGAGGCGCTGGAAAGCTGGCCGCTGCACCTGTTCGAGCGGCTGCTGCCGCGTCACATGCAGCTGATCTATGCGATCAACGCCAAGCTGCTGCGCGAGGCGCGGGGCATGGAGGGTATCGACGACCGCGCCATCGCGGCGATCAGCCTGATCGATGAGGGCGGCGAGCGCCGGGTGCGCATGGCGAACCTGGCCTTTGCGGGCAGCCACAGCGTCAACGGCGTCGCCGCACTGCACACCGAGTTGATGAAGCAGACGGTCTTTGCCGACCTGCATCGCCTCTATCCGACGCGGATCAACAATAAGACCAACGGCATCACCCCGCGCCGCTGGTTGCAGCAATGCAATCCGCAACTAACCGCGCTGATCCGCGAGGCGATCGGGCCGGGTTTCCAAGATGACGCGGAAAAACTGATAGCGCTCACGGAATTTGCGCAGGACGCTAATTTCAGGGAACGCTTTCTGACGATCAAACGTTCCAACAAAGTGGGGCTGGCAAATTATCTTCGGGAATCGACGGGGCTACGGGTGGACCCCGATGCGCTGTTCGACGTCCAGATCAAACGCATCCACGAATATAAGCGCCAGCTGCTGAACATCATCGAGACGGTGGCGCTGTACGACCAGATCCGCAGCCATCCCGAACGTGACTGGACCCCGCGCGTCAAGCTGTTCGCCGGGAAAGCCGCGTCGAGCTATCACAACGCCAAGCTGGTCATCAAACTGGCCAACGACGTCGCCCGTCGGGTCAATTCCGACCCCAGCGTCGGCCATCTGCTGAAGGTCGGGTTCATCCCCAACTACAATGTCAGCCTGGCCGAGAAGATCATTCCCGCCGCCGACCTGTCCGAACAGATTTCGACCGCGGGCATGGAGGCGTCGGGCACCGGCAATATGAAGTTCGCGCTGAACGGCGCGCTGACCATCGGCACGCTCGACGGCGCCAATGTCGAGATCAAGGAGCATGTCGGCGACGATCATATCGTCATCTTCGGCCTGACCGCCGACGAGGTCGCCGCCAAGCGCCGCGACGGCTATAACCCGCGCGAAGTGATCGAAGGCAGCCTGGAGCTGCGCCAAGCCGTCTCCGCCATCGCCTCGGGCGTGTTCTCACCCGACGATCCCGGCCGTTATGCCGGGCTGATGGGCGGCCTCTACGACGGCGACTGGTTCATGGTCGCCGCCGATTTCGATGCCTATGCCGCCGCGCAGCGCAGCGTCGACACCCGCTGGCAGGACCAGGCGGGCTGGGCGACCTCGGCCATCCACAATGTCGCGAAAGTCGGATGGTTCTCCTCCGATCGCACCATCCGGCAATATGCCGAGGAAATCTGGAACGTGATGTGAAGCCACCCCGTGCCGCTCTGGATGCCCTGATCGAGGGCCGCAACGCCGATCCGTTCGCGTTGCTGGGACCTCATGAAGGACCGGGCGGCACGTTCCTGCGGGCGCTGGTGCCGGGTGCGGAGGCGGTCACGGCGTTCGACCTGTCCGGCACGGCGCTGGGCGACCTGAAAAGCGTCGATGCGCGCGGCCTGTTCGAGGGAGCGGTCGACGGCCCCGCCCAGCCGGTCAAATACCGCGCCCGCGGCCACGGCGCGGAGTGGTGGATCACCGATCCGTACAGCTTCGGCCCGGTGCTGGGGCCCCTCGACGATTTCCTGATGGGCGAAGGCAATCACTTCCGCCTGTACGACAAGATGGGCGCGCACCTGATCGAGCATCAGGGCGTGGCGGGCGTCCACTTCGCCGTCTGGGCGCCCAATGCCGAGCGGGTGGCGGTCGTCGGCGACTTCAACGACTGGAACCCCGGCCGCCACGTCATGCGCTGTCGCCTGGATGTCGGCGTCTGGGAGATCTTCATCCCCGATATCGGCGAGGGCCGCGCCTACAAGTTCGCCATCACCGGCCCGCATGGCGCGGAACAGCCGATGAAGGCCGACCCCTTCGCCTTTGCTGCCGAATTGCGACCCAAGACCGCCTCGGTGACGACCGCGCCGCCAGCGCATGTCTGGAAAGATGCCCCCCACCGCGAGCATTGGGCGAAGATCGATCCGCGCCGCGTGCCGATCAGCATCTATGAGGTTCATGCCGGGTCGTGGGACCGCGACGAGAATGGCTGGTATCTCAGCTGGGATGCGCTGGCCGACCGGCTGATCCCGTACGTGGTCGAGATGGGGTTCACCCATATCGAATTCCTGCCCATCTCCGAACATCCGTACGACCCCAGCTGGGGCTATCAGACGACCGGGCTCTATGCCCCGTCGGCACGCTTCGGCGATGTCGAGGGCTTTTCGCGCTTCGTTGACGGTGCGCACCGCGCCGGGGTGGGCGTGATCCTCGACTGGGTGCCTGCGCACTTCCCCACCGACGCGCATGGCCTGTCGCATTTCGACGGCACCGCGCTCTATGAGCATGAGGACCCTCGCCAGGGTTTCCACCCCGACTGGAACACCGCCATCTATAATTTCGGGCGGCGCGAGGTTTCGAGCTTCCTGGTCAACAACGCGCTGTTCTGGCCCGAGCGTTATCATATCGACGGGCTTCGTGTGGATGCCGTCGCCTCGATGCTCTACCGCGATTACAGCCGCAAGGACGGCGAGTGGGTACCCAACGAGCAGGGCGGCCGCGAGAATTGGGAGGCCGTCGAGTTCCTCCGCCAGGTGAACCGCCAGGTTTACGGCCAGCATCCCGGTGTCTTCACCGTCGCCGAGGAGTCCACCGCATGGCCGGGCGTCTCGGCGCCCGCGCATGACGGCGGCTTGGGCTTCGGCTTCAAGTGGAACATGGGCTTCATGCACGACACGCTCCAGTATATGGCGCGCGAACCCGTGCATCGGCGGCACCATCATGGCGAGATCCTGTTCGGCCTGCATTACGCCTTTGACGAGAATTTCGTCCTGCCGCTCAGCCATGACGAAGTGGTCCACGGCAAAGGCAGCCTGCTGACCAAGATGGCGGGCGATGACTGGCAGAAATTCGCCAATCTGCGCGCCTATTACGCCTTCATGTGGGCCTATCCGGGCAAGAAGCTGCTCTTCATGGGCCAGGAATTCGCCCAGCGCGAGGAATGGTCGGAGGATCGCCCGCTCGACTGGCATCTGCGGTGCAGCCATGCGCATGAGGGCGTCCGCTCGCTGGTTCGCGACCTGAACCATCTCTACCGCGACACGCCCGCCCTCCATGCCCGCGACTGCGAGCGTGAGGGGTTCGAGTGGCTGGTCGCCGATGACAGCGCGCATTCGGTCTTCGCCTGGCTGCGCAAGGCCCCCGGCGAGCCGCCGGTGGCAGTGATCGCCAACATGACGCCCGTCGCGCGTGCGCCCTATCGCCTGCCACTGCCGCATGACGGCCGCTGGACCGAGGTGCTGAACTCCGACGCGACCCAATATTGGGGCTCGGGCCTGGGCAATATGGGCGGCGTGGATGCGAAGGACGGCGCGGCCTGGGTGACGCTGCCGCCGCTGGCCACCGTCATCCTGCGCTTCGACGGCTGACGCGCATTCGAATTTTGCTGGAATAACAACGCACCGATCAAGCGTTGCGACACTAACATACGGACAGGAGACGGACGATGGACCACAGGCGCGGACAACCGCTGGCGCGCGATGCCATGGCCTATGTGCTGGCGGGCGGTCGCGGCAGCCGCCTGATGGAGTTGACCGACACCCGCGCCAAGCCCGCCGTCTATTTCGGCGGCAAGGCGCGGATCATCGACTTCGCCCTGTCCAACGCGATCAACTCCGGCATCCGTCGCATCGGGGTGGCGACCCAGTACAAGGCGCACTCGCTGATCCGCCACCTCCAGCGCGGCTGGAACTTCCTGCGCGACGAACGCAACGAGAGCTTCGACATCCTGCCCGCCAGCCAGCGGATCAGCGAGTTCCAATGGTATGAAGGCACCGCCGACGCGGTGTTCCAGAATATCGACATCATCGAAAGCTATGCGCCGGAGTTCATGGTCATCCTGGCGGGCGATCATGTCTACAAGATGGACTATGAGCTGATGCTCCAGCAGCATGTCGACAGTGGCGCCGACGTCACCGTCGCGTGCCTGGAAGTGTCGCGCGAGGAGGCCAGCGCGTTTGGCGTGATGCATGTCGACGAGACCGACCGCATCGTCGATTTCGTCGAAAAGCCCGCCGATCCGCCGTCCATCCCCGGCAATCCGGGCGTGTCGCTGGCGTCGCTGGGCATCTATGTTTTCCGCACCGCCTTCCTGTTCGAACAGCTGCGCCGCGATGCCGAGACGCCCGGCTCTGCTCGCGACTTCGGCAAGGACATCATCCCCTATCTGGTCGAACACGGCAAAGCCCAGGCGCACCGTTTCTCCGCCAGCTGCGTCCGATCCGAGGATGAACCCGGTGCCTATTGGCGCGATGTCGGCACGGTCGACGCCTATTGGGAGGCCAGCCTCGACCTGACCGACGTGGTGCCGCAGCTCGACCTCTACGACCGCAGCTGGCCGCTCTGGACCTATGCCGAGATCACGCCGCCCGCCAAGTTCGTCCATGATATCGAGGGACGGCGCGGGTCGGCGGTGGCCAGCCTGATCGCGGGCGACTGCATCGTCTCGGGATCGTCGATCAACCGCTCGCTGCTGTCGACCGGGGTTCGCACGCACAGCTATGCGTCGCTGAACGAGGCCGTCGTCCTGCCCTTCTGCCAGATCGGGCGGGGCGCGCAGTTGCGCCGCGTGATCCTGGATCGCGGCGTCAAGATCCCCGATGGGCTGGTGGTCGGCGAAGACCCGGTGCTCGACGCGCATCGCTTCCGCCGCACCGACAAGGGCATCTGCCTCATCACCCAGCCGATGATCGACCGTCTGGCCAACTGAAAGTCCCCATGACCCTTTCCGTCCTGTCGGTCGCCTCGGAGGCGTTCCCGCTCATCAAGACCGGCGGTCTGGCCGATGTCGTGGGCGCGCTGCCCGAGGCGCTGGCGCCGCACGACATCGCCGTCACCACGCTGATCCCCGGCTTCCCCAAGGTGATGCGCGCGATCGGCGAGGACGCACCGCGCGTCCATCACTGGACGCATATCATCGGCACCGACGCGTATCTGCGCGAGGCGATGATCGGCACCCACCGCCTGCTGGTGATCGAGGCGCCGCAGCTGTGGGAGCGCGAAGGGCTTCCCTATGTCGACACCGCCGGAAACGACTGGCACGACAATTGGCGGCGCTTCGCGGTGCTGGCACGGGCGGGCGCGGACCTCGCCTCGGGCGCGGTGCCGGGTTACGACTTCGACCTGCTCCACGCGCATGACTGGCAGGCGGCGCTGGCCCCCGCCTTTCTCCATTACGCGCCCGGCCCCGGGCCGGTGGCGAAGAGCATCGTCACCATCCACAACATCGCCTTCCAGGGCTCGTTCGCGGCACACCACTTCCCCGATCTGGGCCTGCCCCCCGAAGCGTGGAGCGTCGACGGCGTCGAATATTATGGCCAGATCGGCTATCTGAAGGCGGGCTTGCGCACCGCCGACGCGATCACCACGGTCAGCCCGACCTATGCCGAGGAAATCCACCGGGTTCAGTATGGCATGGGGCTGGAGGGCCTGATCGCCGCACGCGCCGAGTGCGTCAGCGGCATCGTCAACGGCATCGATCCCGCCATCTGGAGCCCCAAGGCCGACGCCGCCCTGCCCGCCCCCTTCACCGTCGACACGCTGGACGATCGCATCGCCAACAAGCGCGCGGTCGAGCAGGCGTTCGGGCTGGATGAGGATGACAGCCCGATCTTCACCGTCATCAGCCGCCTGACCTGGCAAAAGGGCATGGACGTGCTGGTCGAGGTGATCGACGATCTGGTCGCGCTCGGCGGACGGTTGGTCGTGCTGGGCACCGGCGATCCGGCGCTGGAGATTGCCTTCGCCACCGCCGCGCTGCGCCATCCGGGTCGCGTCGCGGTGCGCATCGGTTATGACGAGCCGGTCTCTCACCTGCTTCAGGGCGGCTGCGATGCGATCGTCATCCCGTCGCGGTTCGAGCCGTGCGGGCTGACCCAATTATATGGCCTGGCCTATGGCTGTGTCCCCGTCGTCGCGCGAACCGGCGGACTGGCCGATACGATCATCGACGCGAACGAGGCCGCATTGGCGACCGGGGTCGCCACCGGGCTGCAATTCGACAATGTCACCACCGACAATATCGTCGCGGTGCTGCGTCGCACAATGAGACTCTATGCCGACCAAGACCAATGGCGGACCATTCAGGTCAATGGCATGAACGCCGACTATAGCTGGCACCATAGCGGCCGCCACTATGCCGAACTCTATCGATCCGTGCTGGGGAATTCATGATCAAGACCGTCGCGACCGAGCCCTATCTCGACCAGAAGCCCGGCACCTCGGGCCTGCGCAAGAAGGTCCGCGTCTTTCAGCAGCCCAATTATGCCGAGAACTTCATCCAGTCGACCTTCGACGCGTTGGGTGACGAGAAGACCGGCCAGACGCTGGTCATCGGCGGCGACGGTCGTTTCCTGAACCGCGAGGTGATCCAGGTCGCGATCCGCATGGCGGCGGCGAACGGCTTCGCCCGCGTCGTGGTCGGCCAGGGTGGCATCCTGTCGACGCCCGCCGCCAGCAACGTAATCCGCCAGCGCAAAGCCTTGGGCGGCCTGGTCCTGTCGGCCAGCCACAATCCCGGCGGCCCGGACGAAGATTTCGGCATCAAGTACAACATCTCGAACGGTGGTCCCGCACCCGAGAAGGTGACCGACGCGATCCATGCCAACACCAAGTCGATCAGCCGCTGGCTGACGGTGGAGGCCGACGACATCGACCTCGACGCGCTGGGCGACGTGACGGTCGGCGACATGACGGTCGAGGTGATCGACTCGGTTGCCGACTATGCAGCGCTGATGGAAAGCCTGTTCGACTTCGCCGCGATCCGGAAGGCCGTCGAGAGCGGCTTCACCATGTCGTTCGACGCCATGAGCGCGGTGACCGGGCCTTACGCAACCGAGATTCTGGAGAACCGGCTGGGCTTCGCCAAGGGCACTGTCCGGAACGGCACGCCGCTCCCCGATTTCGGTGGACATCATCCCGACCCCAATCTGGTCCATGCCAAGGAACTCTACGAACGGATGATGGCCCCCGACGCGCCCGATTTCGGCGCGGCCTCGGACGGGGACGGCGACCGTAACCTCATCATCGGGCGCGGGCGCTTCATCACGCCGTCGGACAGCCTGGCGATGCTGGCGGCGAACGCGCACCTCGCCCCGGCCTATGCGGGGGGCCTGAAGGGTATCGCCCGCTCGATGCCGACCAGCGCCGCCGCCGACCGCGTGGCCGAGAAGCTGGGCATTCCGGCATACGAGACCCCGACCGGCTGGAAGTTTTTCGGCAATTTGCTCGATGCGGGCATGGCGACGATCTGCGGCGAGGAGAGCGCTGGGACCGGCTCGGACCATGTCCGCGAGAAGGACGGGCTGTGGGCGGTGCTCCTCTGGCTCAACATCCTCGCCGCCTCGGGCAAGTCGGTCGATGCAATCGCGCGCGAGCACTGGGCGACCTATGGCCGCAACTATTATGCGCGCCATGATTATGAGGGCGTCGAGAGCGAGCGCGCCGATGCGCTGATGGCCGATCTGCGCGCCAAGCTGCCGACCCTGCCAGGCGAGACGTTCGCCGGGCTGACGGTCGAGACGGCGGACGACTTCGCCTATACCGACCCGACCGACCAGTCGGTCAGCCGCAACCAGGGCATCCGCGTGCTGTTCCAAGGCGGCAGCCGCGTCGTGTTCCGCCTGTCAGGCACCGGCACAAGCGGCGCGACGCTGCGGGTGTATCTGGAGCGCTACTCGGCCGACCAGCTCGACCGCGAAACACCCGAGATGCTGGCGGACATCATCGCAGCGGCGGACGAGATCGCCGGGATCACCCGGCACACTGGCCGCACCGAACCCGATGTAGTGACCTGATCGCCCTTGGGGGAGGGGCTATCGCCCTACCCCCTTCCACCCCGGCGAAGGCCGGGGTCCAGATACCACCAAGCTGGTGGAAGTCTCGATAGGCTGGCCCAACTGGACCCCGGCCTTCGCCGGGGTGGTTATGATGGGTAAGGTCGGGTCGCCATGACGAATCAGCCCTATCCCCTCGGCGCGACGCCCGTCCCCGGCGGCACCCACTTCGCCGTCCGCTCGACTGCCGATCGGGTGGAGCTTTGCCTGTTCGACGGCGCGGACGAACGCCGCATCGCCATGACGCGCGACGGCGATGCGTGGACCACCACCGTCCCTGGCACGAACCATCTCTATGGCTACCGCGCGCACGGCGAATACGACCCGACGCACAATCGCTGGTTCGACCCCGCCAAGCTGCTCGTCGACCCTCACGCCCTCGAACTCGACCGCCCCTTCGTCCAGTCCCCGCGTCTGGTGGCCTATGGCGAGAACACCGCCGACATCGTACCCCGCGCCCGTGTCGTCGCACCACTGACCGACAGCCCTGCCCCGCCGCTGTTCCGACCGGGCGGGCTGATCTACGAACTCAACGTGCGCAGCTTCACCATGCGCCATCCCGCCATTCCGCCCGATCAGCGCGGCACGGTGGCAGCGCTCGCTCATCCCGCCGTGCTCGATCATCTGCGCAAGCTGGGCGTGGTGGCGGTCGAACTCATGCCGATCACCGCCGCGATCGACGAGCGCCACCTGCCCCCGCTCGGCCTGCGCAACGCCTGGGGCTATAACCCGGTCGTGCCGATGGCGCTCTGCCCCGATCGGGTGCCGGGTGGCGTCGCCGAACTGGTCGCCACGGTCGCGGCGCTGCGCGAGGCGGGGATCGGCGTCATCCTCGACCTCGTCTTCAACCATTTTGGCGAGAGCGACGTGCAGGGCGGGACGCTATCCTTCCGGGGGCTCGACCCGGACGTCTATGCCCGCACACCCGACGGCACGCTCATCAACGATGCGGGCACCGGCAACACGCTCGACGCCAGCCGCGCGAGCGTGCGCGCGATGGTCCTCGACACGCTTCGCCATTTCGCGCGAGCCGGAGTGGACGGCTTCCGCTTCGACTTGGCGCCGGTGCTGGCGCGCGGGCCGGGGTTCGATCCACACGCCCCCATCTTCGCCGAGATCGCCGCCGATCCCATCCTAGCGACCCGCATCATGATCGCCGAGCCTTGGGACATCGGCCCGGACGGCTATCAACTGGGCAATTTTCCCGATCATTGGCTGGAGTGGAACGACCGCTATCGCGACCAGGTGCGGCGCTTCTGGCGCGGTGACGGCCGGGCGGGCGATCTGGCGACGCGGGTGGCGGGATCGGCGGATGTCTTTGCCAGCCCCGCCAGCCGCTCGGTCAATTTCGTCGCGGCACATGACGGCTTCACCCTAGCCGACCTGACCGCCTATGCCGAACGCCATAATCGCGCCAATGGCGAGGACAATCGCGACGGGCATGGCGACGAGGTGTCGTGGAACCATGGGGCCGAGGGACCGACCGACGATCCCGCCATCCGCACCGCGCGCACCCGTTCAGTTCGCGCGATGCTCGCCACGCTGTTCCTGTCGCGCGGCACCCCGATGCTGACCGCAGGCGACGAGTTCGGCCGCAGCCAGAACGGCAACAACAACGGCTATGCCCAGGATAACGAGACGACCTGGCTCGATTGGGAAAACCGTGATCGGGCGCTGGAGGATTTCGTCGCGGCGCTGAGCGCCTTTCGTCGGGACACCCCGATCGACTGGACGGCATGGCTCGCCGATGCCGAATGGCGGACGCTATCGGGCGATGTCATGGGCCCCGGCGATTGGGACGGCGATGGCTTTGCCCTGTACGTCCCCGTCGGCACCGAAAGCCTGATCCTGCGCTTCGACCGCAGGCACGGCGTCTCTGCCCTTCGCGGTGCTGTCCTCCAAAGCTAGGGCGTTGCCATCGGCCCCATGAGATTGTGGTTCAAATGCCCCATGATCCAGATCGAGCCCAGCAGCACCAGTGCCACGATCAATATGCCGAACAGCAGTGCCAGCACGTTGTTGCTGTTGTCCGGCCCGGTGGTGATGTGAAGGAAGAAGACCAGGTGCACCCCCATCTGCCCGATCGCCAGCGCCACCAGCGCGGCGGGCACGGCAGGCCCCCAGACGATGTCGAACTGAACGAGCGCGAAGGACGCCGTGGTCAGGATCGCCGCCGCGATCAGGCCGACGACATAGCTGCGCACGCCGCCGACGATCGAGTCCTGCTCGCTCTGTTCGCCCGGCGCGGTTTCGTCGCGGGCCATTTCCTCGTCGGGCCGCTGGCTCATCCCCGCACTCCCATCAGATAGACCATGGTGAACAGCGCCACCCAGATGATGTCGAGCGCATGCCAGAACAGGCTGAAGCACAAAATGCGGCGCAGGATATCCTCGCGAAACCCCTTGGCCCAGGCCTGCGCCATCATCGTGGTCAGCCAGAGCATCCCCAGCAGGACGTGCAGCCCATGGCATCCGACTAGCGCAAAAAAGGCCGACAGGAAGGCGCTACGCCCCGGTCCCGCCCCCTCGCCGATCAGGTGCAGGAACTCATAGGCCTCCAGCGCCAGGAAGCCCGCGCCGAGCAGCCCGGTCGCCGCCATCGCGATCTGGAACCAGCGCATGTCGCGCGCCAGCGTCGCGATCCCCGCCAGCCCGCAGGCGAAACTGGAGAGGAGCAGCAGCACCGTCTCCGTCTCAACCAGCTTCAGCTCGAACAGCTCCTTGCCCGAGGGGCCGCCCGCCGTCGCATCCTTCAACACCGCGTAACCGGCGAAGAAACAGGCGAACAGGATGAAGTCCGACAGCAGGAATATCCAGAAGCCATAGGACACCACCACCCGCTTGGGCGCGGGGCCGTCCGGGTTTGGCTCGGCCGAACGGCCCAGCTTGTTGGGATCATGCGTCTGCGCCGCGCCGCTCATGAGAGGGCCTCTTCGGGCAGGTCGAGCAAAGTCGCCTTGCTGCGCCGACGTGCCTGGTCCAGCCGTTCGACCTCCTCGACCGGGATCTCATACTCGACCTTGTCGCGCCAGGCGAAGACGATGAACGTCCCCCATGCGCCGAAGAAGCCCAGGATCACCAGCCACCAGATATGCCAGATCAGCGCAAAGCCCATGGCCGTGGCGAAGAAGGCCGCAACGATCCCGGTCGGCGAATTGCGCGGCATCTCGATCGGCTCGTAATCGGGAAGATCGGACAGAGCACGGTTCTCGCGCGCCTTCGCCTTGATGCCCCAATAGGCTTCCTCGCCCTTTACATCGGGCAGCACCGCGAAGTTGAAGGCGGGCGGCGGCGAGGTGGTGATCCACTCCAACGTGCGCCCGTCCCAGGGATCGCCGCTCTCGTCCACGCGGTCCTTGCGCGTCTTGATCGAGACGTAGAGCATCATGACCTGACACGCGATGCCAGCGGCGATCAGCAGCGCACCGACGCCCGCGACCAGCAGCCAGGGGTGCCATCCGGGCACGTCATAATGCTGCATCCGCCGCGTCATGCCCATCAGACCGAGGACATAGAGCGGCATGAAGGCGACGTAGAAGCCGGTGATCCACAGCCAGAAGGCCCGCTTGCCCCAGGTCTCGTCCAGCGTGAAGCCGAACATCTTGGGGAACCAGAAGGTGAAGCCCGCAAACGCCCCGAACAGCACGCCACCGATGATGACGTTGTGGAAATGCGCGACCAGGAACAGCGAGTTGTGCAGCACGAAATCGGCCGGGGGCACCGCCAACATCACGCCGGTCATGCCGCCGATCACGAAGGTCACGATGAACCCGATCGACCACAGCATCATCGACGTATAGCGGATGCGCCCGCCATACATGGTGAACAGCCAGTTGAAGACCTTCACCCCCGTCGGCACCGCGATAATCATCGTCGTGATGCCGAAAAAGCCGTTCACATCGGCCCCCGCCCCCATGGTGAAGAAATGATGCAGCCAGACCATGAAGGACAGGATGCAGATCACCATGGTCGCGATGACCATCGAGCGGTAGCCGAACAGGGGCTTGGACGAGAAGGTCGAGATGATCTCGGAAAACACACCGAAAGCGGGCAGGATCAGGATATAGACTTCCGGGTGACCCCAGGCCCAGATGAGGTTGACGAACATCATCTGGTTGCCGCCCGCTTCCGGCGTGAAGAAGTGGAAGCCGAGATAGCGGTCGAGGATCAACATGGCCAGCACGGCGGTCAGCACCGGAAAGGCCGCAACGATCAGCAGGTTCGACGCCAGCGACGTCCAGGTGAACATCGGCATCCGGCTATAGCCCATGCCCGGCGCGCGCATCTTCAGGATGGTGGTGACGAGGTTCACGCCCGACAGCAGCGTCCCCATGCCCGATATCTGGAGCGCCCAGAGATAATAATCGACGCCGACACCGGGCGAGAAGCGCAACTCCGACAGCGGCGGATAGACCAGCCAGCCGGTCTTGGCGAACTCGCCGATGACCAGGCTCATATTGATGAGCAGCGCCCCGCTACATGTCAGCCAGAAGCTGACCGAATTGAGCGTCGGGAACGCCACGTCGCGCACGCCGAGCTGCAGCGGCACGACGAAGTTCATCAGCCCGATCATGAACGGCATCGCCACGAAGAAGATCATGATCGTACCGTGCGCCGAGAAGATTTGGTCGTAATGATCGGGCGGCAGATAGCCGCCATTGCCATAGGCGATGGCTTGTTGCGACCGCATCAGCAGCGCGTCCGAAAAGCCGCGCAGCAGCATGACGCCCGCCAGCAGGCAGTACATGACGCCGATCCGCTTGTGATCGACGCTCGTGATCCATTCGCTCCAGATGTACGGCAAGTGCCCACGCCGCCACGCCCAGATGAAGACGCCGAGCAGGACCAGGCCGATGACTCCCGCCGACACCAGGGGCAGCGGTTCGTGGAACGGGATCGAGTCCCAGCCGAGCTTGCCCGTGAAACTCATTGCTCGCGCCCGTCCTTGGCCTTTTCACCCTCGGGCGCGCCGTTCTTCATGACGATCTGGTCGTACAGGCCGGGCTGGAGCCGGGGGTAGCTGGCGGGGCGGACATTGCGGCTGGGATGCGCCATGGCGACGAACTCGGCCCAGTCGAGCGTCTTGCCCTGCCCTCCCCGCGCGGTCGCGACGAAGCGGTCGAAGGCGGCTTGCGGCACCGCATCGACGAAGAAGTCCATATCGGCAAAGCCCTCCCCGCTATAATGCGCCGACAGCCCGCGATAGCGCCCGGCCTTGTCGGCGCGCAGGTGAAGCGTCGAATCCATCCCCGACATGGCGTAGATCTGGCTGCCCAGCTGCGGCACGAAGAAGCTGTTCATCACGCCTGCCGAGGTGATGCGGAACTTCACCGGCATGCCGACCGGCACGACCAGCCGGTTGATCGTCGCGATCCCCTGTTCGGGGTAGAGGAACAGCCATTTCCAGTCGGTCGCGACGACCTCGACCGTCATCGTCTTCGCGCGGGAGGCGATCGGCTTGGGCGGATCGAGGTCATGGCTGCCGATCCAGGCGATGCCGCCCAGGAACATGATGGCGAGCGCCGGGATCGACCAGACCAGCAGCTCCAGCCGTCCCGAATAGGCCCATTCGGGCAGATGCCTGGCGCGGGTGTTGCCGGCGCGGAACCACCAGCCGAAGGCGAAGGCCAGAACGATGACCGGCACCACGATGGCCAGCATCACCGTCAGCGAGTTGAAGAAGATGCTACGCTCGCCTGCCGCGATCGGCCCGGCGGGGTTCAGGATGCCCGGTTCGCAGGCGGACAGAACGACGCACAGCCCAAGACACGCGAAACGCGCGGAATTTGTGGCGAGGCGCGGATCACGGAGCATTCAGGCGGTGAACGGTGGCCCGACGCTTTCGTTCCGCCACCGTAAAAGGATCAGGCGGCGAGTCTTCGTCCCTCGCCATCGTCTGCGTCGTTGGCGGGCCTCTCCACCCGGCGCGGGCGAGTGGTCCGGCTCGCGGACATCCGCCCGGCCCAGCGACCGAAAACAGGCCAGCGCGCCAGCATCGAGGAGGACAGGACGGCCGCCATGACCAATTCGGCCACCCCGCCCCATTCGATCGCCGAGGCGAGCATGACCAGATCGCCCATCGGCGCGGGCGCCGCGGCCAGCATCCGAATCTCGTCGATTTCGAACCAGATGGCGAGGCCGAGCAGCGCGACTCCCAACGCCATCATCGCCCAATGCCCCGGACGGACCCGGCCGAGCAGTCTTGCGGGTGCAGCCACCAGATACGCCGCCAGCCAGCGTCTGACCGGCAAAGTCGGCCAGCAGCGCAGCAATATCGTCAGCCCCAGCAGCAACAACGTCGCGATCATCATGGCATTCCCCCCAATTTGCTCCACCTTCAACGTCCACCCCGGCGAAGGCCGGGGTCCAGTTGCGAAACGATGGACGCGATATGCAAAGACATCCCTGCTGAATCCCGGCCTTCGCCAGGATGGCCTGGTTGATTTTGTCGTCACCGTATTATGGGTGCGGAAAGACCGTGCCACCAGAGCCATGACCCCGCTATGATCGCGGCATGACCTTGCGCAGCGCCCTGTTCCTCCCAGCCTCCAACCCCCGCGCCATCGCCAAGGCACGGACCTTGCCCAGCGACGCGGTGATCCTCGACCTGGAGGATGCGGTCGCCCCCGACGCCAAGACCATGGCGCGCGAGGCGGCGGTGGCAGCGGTACGCGAAGGCGGCTTCGGCGAGCGGGTGCCGGTCGTGCGGACCAACGGGCTCGACAGCCCCCATGCGCTGGACGACCTTGCCGCGCTGGCGACGACGCGACCAGCGGCAGTTTTGATCCCCAAGGTCGATGACGTCGGAACCCTCACCACCGCGCGCGCCGCTCTGGGGCCGGACGTGCCGCTTTGGGCGATGATCGAGACGTGTCGCGGCATCCTCTCGCTGGGGGCGATCGCACGATCCGCGACGGAGCTGGGCCTGACCGCGCTGGTCGCGGGGACGAACGACCTGGCGAAGGACATGCGCCTGCCCTCGCCCCCGGCGCCCGAGGCCCTGCTCCCCTTGCGCGTGCAGATCGTCGTCGCGGCGCGCAGCGCCGGACTGGTCGCGCTGGACGGCGTATGCAACGCCCTCGACGCACCCGAGCGGCTGGCGGCGGAGTGCGCCGAAGGACGGCGGCTGGGGTTCGACGGCAAGACGCTGATCCACCCCAACCAGATCGCGGCGGCGAATGCGGGGTTCGGGCCGGACGAAGCGGAGATCGCCTGGGCGCAAAGGGTGGTGGAGGCCTTCACCGATCCGGCGCAGGCCGCGCTGGGCGCGATCCGATTGGATGGACAGATGGTCGAACGGCTGCATCTGGCGGAGGCGGAACGGATTTTGGCTCTCGCTCGCCAATAAGCCCTCGCTCATTCCTCCCCTGCAAGGGGAGGGGGACCATGCGCAGCATGGTGGAGGGGTGTCCCGCTCTCGATAGGGTAACACCCCTCCGTCGCGCTATGCGCGCCACCTCCCCTTACAGGGGAGGAATAAGTCTGGCTTCTACCGCTTATTCCAATTCCAAAATCACCGCATCCACCGCCAGGCTGTCGCCGGTTTTGGCGGAGATGGCCTTCACCGTGCCGGTCTTGGCGGCGCGCAGGATATTCTCCATCTTCATCGCCTCGACCACCGCCAGCGGCTGACCGGCTTCGACCTTGTCGCCCTCGGCCACATCAAGCCGGACGAGCAGGCCGGGCATGGGGGCGATCAGGAACTTCGACAGGTCGGGCGGCACCTTCTCGATCAGGTGCTGCGCATAAGGGGCGGCGCGGGCGGGGAGGACGCGTGCCGCGTGACTGGCCCCGCGCGTGGTCAGCTTGAAGCCGGTGCGGGTCCTGGCGATACGGACATGGAGCGTCTCGCCTTCCTCGTCCTCCACCGCGATCATCCGGTCGCCCGGCGTATAGGCGATGGCGAGGTCGAGTTCGGCACCGTCGACGCCGATCCCGTCGGTCGAGACATTCACCGCATGGTCTACGCCCCCGATCCGCACCGTCCAGTCGGCGGGCGGTTGCAGGCGGTGGCCGAGCTGGCCGTCGATGCGGCGCGCGCGGTCGGCCTCGGCGGTGGCGGCGAAAGCGGCGACGGCGGCGAGGGTGCGGGTCAGCTCCTCGCTGGCGGGCGCGCCGTGGAAGCCCTCGGGATATTCCTCGGCGATGAAGCCGGTGGACAGCGCGCCGGAGCGGAAGCGCGGGTGCTGCATCAGCGCGGAGACGAAGTCGATATTGGTCCCCGGCCCGACTATCTCGAACGCGTCGAGCGCGGCGATCTGCGCATCGATCGCGGCTTCGCGGGTCGGGGCCCAAGTGACGAGCTTGGCGATCATCGGATCGTAGAACATGCTGACCTCGCCACCTTCGGCGACGCCGTCGTCGACGCGGACGCGCACGTCGTCGTCCGAGTGCTCGGCGGGCGGGTTATACCGGACCAGCCGCCCGGTCGAGGGCAGGAAGCCGCGATACGGATCCTCGGCATAGACGCGATTCTCGATCGCCCAGCCGGTCAGCGTCACTTCATCCTGACCGAAAGACAGCGGCTCACCGGCGGCCACGCGGATCATCTGCTCGACCAGATCGAGCCCGGTGATCTCCTCGGTGACGGGATGCTCGACCTGGAGCCGGGTGTTCATTTCGAGGAAATAGAAACTCTTACCCGTAGTATCCGCGCCCGACACGATCAGCTCGACGGTGCCCGCTGAATAATAGCCGACCGCCCGCGCCAGCGCGACCGCCTGCTCGCCCATGGCGCGGCGCATCTCGGGCGTAACGAACGGCGACGGGGCTTCCTCGACCACCTTCTGGTGGCGGCGCTGGACCGAGCATTCGCGCTCGCCGAGATAGACGATGTTGCCATGTTGGTCGCCCAGCACCTGGATTTCGATATGGCGGGGCGACTCGATGAACTTCTCGATGAAGACGCGGTCGTCGCCGAAGCTCGCCAGCCCCTCGCGCTTGGTCGCCTCGAAACCTTCGCGCACGTCCGCCTCCGACCAGGCGAGCCGCATGCCCTTGCCGCCGCCCCCGGCCGAGGCTTTCATCATCACCGGAAAGCCGATCTCGGTGGCGATGCGCACCGCTTCCTCGGTATCGGCGATCTCGCCCAGATAGCCGGGGACGACATTGACCCCGGCCGCCTTGGCGAGCTTCTTCGATTCGATCTTGTCGCCCATCGCGGCGATGGCATTCGGCGGCGGGCCGATGAATGCGACGCCCGCCTCGGCACAGGCTTTCGCGAAGCTCTCGCGCTCGGAGAGGAAGCCGTAACCGGGATGGATCGCATCCGCGCCGGTTTCCTTGGCGGCGGCGAGGATCAGCTCGGCCTTCAGATAGCTCTCGGCGGCGGGCGCTGGCCCGAGGCGGATGGCTTCATCGGCCAGCCGGACATGCGGCGCACCGGCATCGGCGTCGGAATAGACTGCGACGGTGGCGATGCCCATCGCACGGGCGGTGCGGATCACCCGGCACGCGATTTCCCCGCGATTGGCGATCAGGATTTTCTGGAACACGGGGATACCTCTCCTTTTATGTCGTTGGTCCGTGTCACCTGTTCCCCGGCGAAGGCCGGGGTCCAGTTTCTTCATAATCGGTAGCGCGCCATTGATGGCTCACCGCAACTGGGCCCCGGCCTTCGCCGGGGAACAGAAGGGTAAAACGGATTACTCCGCCGCAACCCGCATAGGCTCGGCGCCTTCCATCGGCTTCAGGCCCAGCTTGGCGAACAGCGCGGCGTCGGCATCATCGCCCGCATTGCCCGCGGTCAGCAGCTTGTCGCCGGTGAAGATCGAGTTCGCGCCCGCCAGGAAGCACAAGGCTTGCGTCGCCGCCGACATGCTCTCGCGCCCCGCCGACAGGCGGACCATGCTCATCGGCATGGTGATGCGCGCGACGGCGACGGTGCGGACGAACTCGATATCGTCGATGCGCGCCAGCGGCGTGTCGGCGAGCATGTCGCCCAGCACCGTGCCCTTGACCGGGACCAGCGCGTTGACCGGCACGCTTTCGGGATGGCGCGGCAAAGTGGCGAGCGCATGGACGAAGCCGACCCGGTCGCCGCGCGTCTCCCCCATGCCGACGATGCCGCCGCAGCACACCGAAATGCCCGCCTCGCGCACGTTCGACAGCGTCTCCAGCCGGTCCTCGAAGCAGCGCGTCGTGATGACGTTGGCGTAGTTTTCGGGGCTCGTGTCGATATTGTGGTTGTAATAGTCGAGGCCCGCTGCGGCCAGCCGCTGCGCCTGGGGCGCGTCGAGCATGCCCAGCGTCATGCAGGTCTCCAGCCCCATCGCCTTCACCCCCTCGACCATGGCGACGACCTTGTCCATGTCGCGCTCCTTCGGCGAACGCCAGGCAGCGCCCATGCAGAAACGCTGCGAGCCCGCCGCCTTGGCCTCGGCCGCCGCCGCTAGCACGGCCTGCACGTCCATCAGCTTCTCGGCCTTCACGTCGCTGTCGGCCGAGGCGCTCTGCGAGCAGTAACCGCAATCCTCGGGGCAGCCGCCGGTCTTGATCGAACACAGCGTGCACAGCTGCACCTCGTCCGCCGCGTGATGCGCGCGGTGCACCTCGGCGGCGCGGAACAACAGCTCGGTGAAGGGCAGGTCGAACAGGGCGCTGATCTCGGCCCGGGTCCAGTCGGTGCGCAGCGCGGTGGTGGTCGTCATTCCGTATCGTCCTGTCATTCGCCCGTCTCGGGCGGCATATTATGGCCCAGCAGCCTCAGCACATCCTCGGCCGCCTTCACAAGATTGGTGCCGGGGCCGAAAATCGCCTGCACCCCGGCATCGTACAGCGCCTGATAGTCCTGCGCGGGAATAACGCCACCCGCGATGACCTTGATATCGGCACGGCCTGCGTCGCGAAGGTGGCCGATGAGTTCGGGGATCAGCGTCTTGTGCCCCGCCGCCAGGCTGGAGGCGCCGACGACATCGACGTCGCGGGCCAGCGCCAGCTGTGCGGCTTCCTCCGGCGTCTGGAAGAGTGCGCCCGGCACCACCTCGAACCCCAGATCGCCGAACATCGACGAGACGAGGTTCGCACCCCGGTCATGCCCGTCCTGGCCCATCTTGGCGACGAACAGCCGGGGCTTGCGGCCCAGGCGGCGTTCCACGGCCTCGACGCCGCGCAGCAGACGGGCCCAGCGTTCGTCTTCGGCGTACGCGCCGCCATAGATGCCGGACACCGGGGTCGGTTGCGTACCGTAGCGGCCGAACGCGTCTTCCAGCGCGGCGGATATCTCGCCCAGTGTCGCCCGCGTCCGTGCCGCCTCGACGGCGAGCGCGAGGAGATTATTCCCCATTCCTCCCTGAGCTTGCTCGGGGAGGGGGACCGCAGCCGAAGGCTGTGGTGGAGGGGCGGTAACCTCAGCCCCGGCCCCTCCACCATCCTTCGGATGGTCCCCCTCCCCAAGACGAGCTTGGGGAGGATTTTTGGCGGCTTGGCGCAGCGCATCGAGTGCCGCCCGGCACTTCGCATCGTCGCGTTCGGCCTTCACGCGGGCGATCCGCGCGACCTGCCCTGCGCGCACCGCGTGATTGTCGATGTCGAGAATCTCGACCGGCGCTTCATCGGCCAGCCGGTATTTGTTGACCCCGACGATGACATCCTCGCCCCGGTCGACCTTGGCCGCGCGCGCGGCGCTCGCCTCCTCGATCATCGCCTTGGGCCAGCCCGCCGCGACCGCCTTGGCCATGCCGCCCTCGGTCTCGATCCGCTCGATCAGCTCCCACGCGCCATCGACCAGCGATTGCGTCAGGCTCTCGACATAATAGCTACCACCCAGCGGATCGACCACCTTCGTCATCCCCGTCTCCTCCTGCAGCACGATCTGCGTGTTGCGCGCGATCCGGGCGGAGAAGTCGGTGGGCAGCGCGATGGCTTCATCGAGCGCGTTGGTGTGGAGCGACTGGGTGCCGCCCAGCATCGCGGCCATCGCCTCGATCGTGGTGCGGATGACGTTGTTATACGGGTCCTGCTCGGTCAGCGACACGCCCGAGGTCTGGCAATGCGTGCGCAGCATCTTCGACCGCTCGTCCTTCGCGCCCAGCTGCGTCATCGCCCGGTGCCACAGCACGCGTGCGGCGCGCAGCTTCGCGACCTCCATGAAGAAGTTCATGCCGATCGCAAAGAAGAAGGACAGGCGGCCCGCGAATTTGTCGATGTCGAGGCCCGACGCCACGCCGTATTTCACATATTCCATGCCGTCGGCGATGGTGAAGGCCAGCTCCTGGAGCTGCGTCGCCCCGGCCTCCTGCATGTGATAGCCCGAGATCGAGATGCTGTTGAACTTGGGCATCTCGGCGGATGTATAGGCGAAGATGTCCGAGATGATCCGCATGCTCGGCTCGGGCGGGTAGATGTACGTGTTGCGGACCATGAACTCCTTGAGGATGTCGTTCTGGATGGTCCCCGACAGCGCTTTCGTCGGAACGCCCTGCTCCTCGCCGGCAACGATGAAGGTCGCCAGGATCGGGAT
>DXIH01000164.1 GCA_019112965.1 Candidatus Sphingomonas excrementigallinarum
GCGATGCTTCGGACGCCTCAAGCACTTCCGACGCTTCGCCACCCGCTACGACCGCCGCACCATCCACTTCACCGGATTTGTCCACCTCGCCGCCGCCATGATCTGGCTACGATGAATGTCGATCCGACCTAGAAGGACAGCTTCAGCCCGGCGCGATAGGACTGGTTGCGGACATCCTCGCGGCCCACGGTCGAGTCCGCCGCGAGCGAGACGGTCGCCCGGCCCGAGCGATAGGCGATCCCTGCGCTGATCTCGCCCCAGTTGCGGTCCTGCGTTGCAGTCAGGAAACGCGCCTGCGCTCGCGTACCTCCCGCGAAACCGGCGTTGAAATAGCCCGGTCGCCCCTCGAAATCATGAACATAATAGGCTGTTGCGAAGGGGCGGAAGCCGCCTTCGGTCGCATCGAGCTGAAGCCCCGCACGGCCCTGCACGCTCAGGAAGCGGTCGCGCCCGTACAGCAGCGCTGGCCCAGTGCCCGTCTCTCCCGTGGGCGTAAAGTCGATGCTGCTGGTGCGGATCGCCACGCGCGGGCCGAAGCGCACCGCGCCACTGCCCTTGGTGTAGCTCGCCCCCACCTCGCTCGACAGCGCCAGCGCATTGTCGCGCGACCGCAGGTCAAAGGCTGTGCCGACGAAACTGCCCTGCCGCCGGGTCGAGGACTGGTACACGCCCGCCCCGAACTGCGCATCGAGCGCGGGGCCGAGCGTGCCGCCCAGACGTCCGTAGAGCGTGCCCTGAATCAGTTCGCCCTTGGCCGACTGGCCGAAACGCTGGTCACCGTCGATGTCCGAATAGGACAGGCCAAAGCCCAGCGCCGCCGTGTCCGACACTCGCGCCTCGACACCGCCCGCGATATAGAAGCCGTCGAACGGATCGCGGCCGCCGATCGTGCCGGGCATGGTCGCGCCCGAGCCGTCGACATAGCCCCCCGCCAGATAGGCCGAGACATTGTCGGGCAGCATGGCTTCACGGACCATGCTGGTCGGCGTGTCGCTGACCGTCTGGGGACGGCCGGGCGCGACGATGGCGTTGGCCGCGAACTCCAGCGGCTTCCCGATCATCGCGACCGTCCCGCCCGCAAAGCCGTCGGGCGTCATGCCATTCAGGCGATCGCGATAGAAGCGTGCGATATTATCGGTCGCGGTGGTACCGATCGCCCGGCGCGTCGTCTCGGCTCGCGGTGCGATCGCCTCCAGGCTGGCCCGGATCGTGCCGACATCCTGAAGGTCGAGCAGGTCATAGGTGCCGCGCAGATTCGCATAGGCCGAACGGTTGGCGTCGAGCAGCCGTGCATAGGCGGTCTGCACCGGAGTTGCCGCCACGACGCTGGCATAGGGCCTCGCCCCCACCGCCGCTGTCACGCGGCCCGCGCCGTAGCTCAGCTCGGGATAGAGGATCGCGCTGAACGCGGTCGCGCCGCCGAAGCTGCCGGTGATACCGTTCGAGGCGGTCAGGATCGTATAGCTGTCGCCGTAGCGCGGCATATAGTTGACCGGCCGCAACGTCAGCGTGCCGCCGCCCAGCACGATGCTGCGCGCGGCCAGCTGGTCGGACGTACCGGCGGGGCCGATATCGGCGACGAACTGGCTGCCCGAACCCAGGCTGGCGGTGCCCGCCACGGTCAGCGTGCCGAACGCGCCGGTGCTGCCGGGCGAGATGATGCCACCCGACCCGGCGGTCAGCGACGCGACGCTGCCATTGCCCGCGAGGATACCGCCGGACACGGCCGTCACCGCCGAGCGGGTCAGGCTGCCGTCGACGGTCAGCTGCCCCTGCTCGACGCGGGTCGGGCCGCTATAGCTGTTGGCGGCGGTCAGGATCAGCTCGCCGCCGCCACGCTTGACGAGGCCGCCGATATCGTTGGGGAAGCCCGCCAGCACCTCTGCCGAATATCGGTCGCGCGCGTCGGTGATCGTGTTGCTCCAGATGTCGGTGGTGCCCGACGCGACCGTGACTTCGCGCGTCTCGCGCAACGCGGTCGGCCCGCGCAGCGCCACCGCCATTTGCGGCGCCCCCCAGCCCGAGCGCAGGTCGACACCCGGCGCGTCCAGGTCCTTGGAACTCGACACCAGAATATCGGAGATCAGCCCGGTATTGTATTCGGGGAAATACTCCATCAGCAGTGCGGCAAACCCCGAGACGTTTGGCGCCGCCATCGACGTGCCGGTCAGCGCGGCATAGCCGGGCCCGGTGAAGGTGATGTATTTCTGAAGTTCGGCGGTGATGATCGCATTGGCCTGGGTCAGCACCGAATAGGAAAAGTCCCGGCCGACCAGCGCGACATTGCCGGATATGGTCAGAATCTGCGCCAGACGGCTGGTATAGCCATCGGGATCGGGCGTCATGAACCGCGCACCGTATGCCAGCGAAATGCCGACCGCCTGCTGCGCCACCTTGGTCCGTTCGGCATCCTCGTCGAAGAAGCGCCCCGACGCCTTGGCCGCGTCACGCCGGTTGAGATAGTCGTTCAGCACGCCCAGCCACGTATTGACCGCGGCGTTCTGCAACTGGGTCAGGGTCGTCGCGGCATAGATGGTCGGATACATGGCGCGGGTATATCTGGCGCGGATCGCGGTGCCGTCGACCAGATAGGTCGGCGCGGCGGACACGACCGAGCTGCCCGGCCCGGCGACGCACCAGGTCGCGGTCTGGCCGCACAGGCTGGTGCTGGGATCGGCGATGCCGTTCGCCCGGTAGTTCGCCACCGACAGCCAGTTGGAGCGCAGCCGCAGATCGCTCAGCGGTGTCACCGCATCGATGCTGGCATGGACGCCCGACCCGTTGCCTGCCGAAAACACGACCAGCACGTCGTTCTTCAGGACGGGATCGTAGAAATTGCCCAGCGCCTGCTGGAACGCACCGCGCGCCTGGGCCGGAGTCAGCGTATAGGGCTGAGTCGTGGTCGAGCCCCAGCTGTTGTTGATGATCCGAACCCGGCCGGTATTGGCGAGCGCCGGGATATTGTCCTGCGCAGTGGCGACCGTGACATTGTCGAGGACCTGATCGCGCCACCACAGGAAATCGCCCGCCGAGAAATTGGTCGTGGCCGACAGGATGTTCGCGCCGAATGCGTTGCCGAACATGACCCCGTTCGCCAGCCGATCGCCCGCCGCCGTACCCGCGACATGGGTGCCGTGGATTTCCCAGGGACGCCGCGGATTGACCAGGCCGTCATTGCCATAGGTCGACGGAATGGCCGTACGCAGCCCGGAGATCTTGGCCGATCCGGCGAACAGCGGGTGTTCCATCGCCACGCCCGCGTCGTTGATTCCGATCGTCTGCCCCTTGCCCGAGAGGCCCAGGACATAGGCATATTCCAGCCCCAGATAGCCCTTGGTGTAATCGACCGAGAATTGCTTGTCCTGCCGCCAGGACGCCAGCGCCGCGTTATAGTCCGCCGTTCGCTGACCATTGGCCATGACATAGCCGCCCGTCGGCGCGGGGGGAACATATTGGCTCTGCGCGACGGCAGATCCGGCCTGAACGAAACAGAATGCAGCGATCGCCAGCGACGATACGCGAGAAATGCCCACCCCCACGCTATTCCCCCTTAATACCCATTAATAACATCGAGTTATGGGTGACAGGGTTTTCACGAGCGGTAGGGGCTGTCAACTCCGAAAATGGATCGATTGCAATCGCTTGCAATTTAATTCTGTTTCGGCTTCGCAACAAGGCCGTATAACGTAGCGGAAGGCATATCGGCTTGCCGATCAGCCGACCGCAACGCGATGCCCCCCGCCTCTGCGGAGCGAATCGTTCGTGGCAGCCGACAAGTGCATGATGTCCTTTGGAGGGTGCGGCAGGGTGTGACCTCGCCCCGGATCACCGGCGCATGCGCTACCCGTTTCGGGCAGCCAGTTTCTCTCGCACTGCCGCCAGCGCATCGTCCCGGCGTTTCGCCAGCGCGTCGACCGATATCGTCGCCAGGTCGAAGCGCAACTCGTGCATCGTCATGCCCGAGCGATAGCCCTCCGACCAGACCGCGGTCTGCTCGAACCCGCAGCGCAGGAAAAAGGGCGCCACCTGGGGCGAGGTGTCGACGGTGACATATCGGGTCGCGGGCACCGCATGGGTCGTGACATGCAGCAACCGCGCGAGCAGCAACAGCCGCCCCAGCCCGCACCCGTGATAGCGGGGCGCCGCCATGCCCCAATAGAGCAGTGCCTTGTTGTAATGGTCCCAGACCTCATAGCCGCCGAACGCCGCCGCCCGGCCGTCGATCGCCACGACGAAGGCGGGGCCGTCCGGTTCGTCCAGCGTCTCGATCAGCCAGTCGCGGTCCCCTGCCCCGAAATAGTCGGCGCGGTTGGCGTCGAAGATCGCCAGTACGTCCGCCCGGTCGCTCTCCGCATAGGAGCGAACCGCCACATCGCTCACGCCCATAGCGCCACCGTCTCGATCGCGCCGTCCCGGTCACGGGTCCAGCAGCGCGAAACGCCTTCGCCGTGCGCGGTCGCTTCGCAGTCGTCGATCAACCGCGTCTCGATCGCCTCGGCAGCGATGCGGCGGGGGTCGCCGATCAACTTGGCGTGCGCCTCCTTGATCGTCCAACGGCGCAGCCAGGCACGCGACGGATCGGGGGCGGCGCGCACCGCCTGCGCCTCCGCAGACGTCAACATGTCCCACAGCGGCGGCGCATCGTCGATCGTCTCGCGATCCACCGCGATCGGCCGCCGCGCCGCCGCGATCAGGCACATATCCCCTCGCCCGGCGATGCCGAGATACCAGCCAGGGGGAGACGCGACCTTCGGCTGGCCGGTCACACTCCGCGCCAGCGTCACCGGGGCTTGCGCCAGTCGGGATAGCAAGGCCTCCGCCAACAAAGCACGTTTGCCGCGTCCCGGATCGGGCACGCGCCACACGACCGGCGAGCCCCCGTCCCACGCCAGCCCGTCGAGCGGCCCGTCGTGGCGCAGCGGGATCATGCCCCGGTCACGATCCGCGCCGGACTGCCTTCCCAGTTCGTGCCGTCGGGCAGCGTCTCGCCCTTCATCACCACCGACAGATCACCCAGCTGCGCGTCCGCGCCGACTTCAGCATCGTAGAGAACGATGGCGAGCGACCCGATGGTGGCGCGGTCGCCGACCTTGATCGCGCCGACCTTCATTACCCGGTCCTCGAACAGATGCGTCTGGAGCCCGGCATAATCGTTGAGCGCAACATCGTCGCCGATCGTCACCAGGTCGTGCTCGGTCAGGTCGGTTGTGTCGATGTAACAGCGCTTGCCGACCTTCGCCCCCATCAGGCGCAGATACAGGCCGATCCAGGGCGTGCCGCGCAACGGCTCCAGCAGGTTGGCGACCGCAAGATTCTCATAGGTCGCCGTCACCAGTTCGGTGCGCCAGACGAAGGTGCTCCACAACGGTGCGGTTCGTGCCCCGTAGCGCCCGACGACCAGCCATTTCAGCGCCAGCACGAACAGCCCGCAGGCCAGGCAGAAACCGACATACAGGAACGGGAAGGCCGAGATGATGACCAGCCCACCCTCCTCCAGATCGTCGAGATCGCCGACGATCGACAACAGCGCGCTGAAGAACACCAGGAAGGCGGTCAGCGACAGGATGGTACGGATCGCCTCGATCGACAGGCGCGTGGCGATCAGGCCGCGCGACGGGTTGAAGCGGGCGCCTTCGTCGAACATCGTCGCGACCTGCCGCACCGGCAGCTTGATCGCGGGCGAGCCGAACCAGGTGCTGCCCGCCTCGGTCGCGAGGGTCGGGTCTTCGGGCGGCTTGGACAGGACGCCGATCAGCACCTCGTCGCCGATCTGTGCGCCTGTGGGCAGCAAAGCCGAATTGCCGATGAAACTGCGGCGGCCGATCTTCGTATGCGCCAGTTCGATGGTGCCATGGCCGATCTTGGCCGCGCCGAAGATCACCGAGTCCGCGATGAAGCTCTCCGGCCCGATCTCGACCAGATCGGGGACGATGGCGCTCGCGGTCGAAATCTCCGCGCGCCGCCCGACCTTGACGCCCAGCGCACGGTACCAGGGGATGACATAGAGGGTGGCGAAGATCGGGTGCAGCAGCCGCAGCGCCAGGTCATTGATCTGCCGGACCATCCAGTAGCGGACATAGAACCAGCTATCGAGGCGGTAGACGCCCGGCTTCACCCGGCCGAGGATCAGCCGCTTGGCGAGCACGGTTAGTACGCACATCATCACGATATAGGTCGCGGCGAGCAACGGCGAGACGAGCATATAGCCATAGCCGGTCGTCGCCCAGTCGAGTTCGATCAAGGCGATCAGGCCCGGCGCAATCGGCAGGATGGCGATGATCGGCAGTAGCAGCGCGCCGATGAAGATGGCCAGCGAGGGCCCGGCGCGCTTGCCCGTGGTGATTGCCTCGCCCGGCGCGACCATGCGGTCGAAGGCGGCGGGCGACCCGGTCCAGCGTTGCCGCGCGGGGATCACCGTCTCGGCCGGAAGCGCGGCCATGTCATCGAGGATCGCGTCATCCTCGAGCGTGGAATTGCGACCGACCACCGACTGCCCGCCGACAAAGGCGCGGTTGCCTAGCGTCACCGTGCCCAGCCTCAACAGGCCGCGCTCGACCGAGCTGGTCGCCATCACCGCCTGATCGCTGACGATGGCATCGTCGCCGCATGCGAACAGGTCGGCGGTGTCGATCACACCATTGCCGATATAGGCGCGCTTGCCGATCTTGGCGCCCAGCATCCGGTAATAGCCCCGGATCATCGGCGTACCCGCGAGATAGGGGGTCGCCGTCACCGCGATGATCCGTCGCACCAGCCACCAGCGGAAATAGGTGCCGCCCCAAAGCGGATAGTCCCCCGCCTTGAACCGCCCCGCGATCAGCCATTTGGCCGCGATCGAGAACAGCATCGAGGCGACCGGCACGATGGTGAAGAACAAGGCACTCAGGATCAGCGCGTCGATACGCGGCATCCGCCCGGCCAGATGGGTATAGGCAACATACGGAAAGAACCATTGCAGCCCGGCGATGGTATAGACGGGCAACAACGCGACCGTCTGCGCCGCGACGCACAGCCATCGCTTCCATTCAGGGACGCGGTGGAAACTCTCCTCGGTCTGCACCGCGACCGCCGCCGCGCCGCCGATCCGAATGGCCAGCGCCCGAATGGTCGGCGCGGCATAGAGGTCTTCCAGCGACAGCCCCTCCAGCCCCGCGACCTTGCGCGCGGCCGAGACGAGGCGTGCGGCCTTCAGCGAATGGCCGCCCAGATCCTCGAACAGATCGTCGGTGACGGACACCGGCTGCGGCGCGAAGGCTTCGGTCCAGATGGCGTGGAGCTTTTCCTCCATCGGGGTGGCGGGCGGCTCGATCGTGCGGCCGGTGTCGACCGTGATTTCCGGCTTTACCAGCGCCTTGCGGTCGACTTTGCCCGAGGCGGGCAAGGTCGGCAGCGCTGCCATCAACTGATAGGCGGCCGGGCGCATATAGTTGGGCAGGCGTTCCGTCACGCGCGCCTTGATGTCGGCGATGTCGATCGTCTCGCCGCTGCGCGCGACCAGGAACGCCGCCAGAAATTCGGAGCCATCGGCATCGGTGAACAAATGGACCACGGCCTGCGCGACGCCGGGTGCCTCGCCGATCACCGCCTCGATCTCGGCCAGCTCGACGCGGAAGCCGCGGATCTTCACCTGGGTGTCGATGCGCCCGACGAAATCTATGTCGCCCGCCGCGTCGAGCCGGACGAGATCGCCCGAACGATAGATGCGCTCCGGCCCGCCCGACACCGTGTCGAACGGGGTCATGGTGAATTTCTCGGCCGTAAGATCGGGGCGGTTGACGTAACCGACGCCGACGCCGGGGCCGCCGATGACCAACTCGCCCTCCTGCCCCGCCTCGACCGGCTTCAACTGCTCGTCGACGATCCAGGCGGTATAGCCGGGCAGCGGCTTGCCGATGGTGATGCGCTTGCCCGGCTGCACCTCGGTCCAGGTCGCCGTGACCGACGTCTCGGTCGGACCATAGGTGTTGAGCAGCCGCAGGCCGGGTCGGGCCAGGCGGCGCGGCAGGTCGGCCGGGCACGCCTCCCCGCCCATGTTGATGAGGCGAAGCGTCGGCACGGGATGCTCGACCAGCGCGATCAGCGAGGGGACGACATGCCAGATCGTCGTTTTTTCCTGCGCCAGCGCGATGGCGACATCGGGGCCGCTCGCCGCCAGCGCGTCGGTCGCGACGAGCAGTTTCGCGCCGACGAAGAATGCGCTCCACATCGTCTCGACCGACATGTCGAAGGCCAGGCTGAACCCGCCGAACACGATGTCGCTCGGCTCCAGCGCCAGGATCGCGCTTTCGGAGCGGACGAGGTGACACGCATTGGCGTGGGTAATCATCACCCCCTTGGGCCGCCCGGTCGTGCCCGAGGTGTAGATGATATAGGCCAGGTCCTGCGGGTCCGATCCCGTCACCTCCCGGCCCATCGGCACCGGCGGCTCGGCGGCGAGGTCGCCCAGCTCGGCGTCGATCGCCAGGGTCGCGCCCGGTATCTCGCCCGCCCGCGCGGTCGTGGTCAGGGTCAGCGCCGCGCCGCTATCCTCGATGATATAGGCGATGCGGTCCTGCGGATATCCCCAGTCGACGGGGACATAGGCCGCGCCGGTGCGCAACACGCCCAGGATCGCCATATACTGGTCCAACCCGCGCGGCAGGCACAGCACGACGCGGTCGCCCTTGCCCACCCCCAGCGCGCGCAGCCGGTGCGCCATCGACAGGCTACGCCGGGCAAGCATGTCGTAGGTCCAGGCCTTGGGTCGGGCATATTCCTCGTCCGCGCCGATCAGCTGGGCCGCGATCGAGGCCCCATGGTCGCGCACGGTCGCGTCGAACAGCTCATGCAGCAATTCGTCACGGGCATAGGGCCGCCCCGGCCGCAATGCGGGTGCCGGGGCGATCGAGGCATGGATGCTCGGGGCGTGAGCGTCCGTGGTACCGGGGGCTTCGGTCTCTCCGAGCATCAACGGGCTTTCTTACGCAAGGACATGGACAGAACGGCTCAACTGCGCCGGATCAATGCCCGCGACAATCGCCGATCCTCCAGCGAATAGTAAAGCCAGATACCATCCGGCGCGACCACGACAGAAGCGGCAAAGGCGATGTCGGTTGCGCCGCGATCGTCGGCGGGCGGCGGCAGGATCAGCGGCTCGATCCCGCGCGCGACGACGCGGGTGTAATGTTCATCGAAGGCGACCCAGCCGATCCGCCAGCGCGCATCGCGGGTCGCGCCGTTGTAGAACATCACCGGGCAGCTCTTGTCGTCGGTCAGCAGCGGGCCGGTCGACAGATGCCAGTCGTCCCAGCTGTCCTCACGCGGCATGAAGGGTGTGGGCTGCTCGGTCCAAGGGCCCGCGACATCTTCGCCGATCGCCAGACCGATGCGCGAAGCATCGTCGGCCGCATATTCGTAGAACAGCCGCCAGCGGCCATCCGCCGTTCGGTCGACCGTCGCCTCCTTGGTGTTGCCCTCCGACTTGGAGGACGCAAGCGCGACGCCGCTCTTCTCCAGCCGGTCGAGCGACGGCCCGCTGGCATAGGACAGCTCGCCATGCGCATGGTCGGCCAGCACGCCGGAATAATAGACGATATAGCCGTCCTCGGTGCGAACCACGGTCGGGTCCTCGACCCCGCCCGCATCATGCTCGCCCGGCCCCGGCGCGATGGACGGCGTATCGAGCATCGTGAAGTGCCGCCCGTCCTCGCTCCATCCCGACCAGATCACGCCGGTATCGGTCAGCGTCTCGCCGGGGCGCACGACGGCACGCACCATCATGCCCCAGCGGCCATCCGCCTCGCGCCAGACATAGGGGCTCATCAGGTCGCGGGCCATCAGCTCCGGCGGGCCGTCGAGCGTCACATCCTCGATCCGCTTGACGTTGAAGTCCAGGTCGAGCGTCGCATCGGCCACCCGGTCCTTGCGATGCGGATCGGCGACCGGGCTGTTCGCGTCGGGAACCGTCATGCGCCCAGCGCCTGCATCAGCGACAGGCCACCGTCGATGACGATCCGGGCGCCGGTGATGTACCGCGCCTTGTCGGAGGCGAGGAAGACGGCAAGGTCCGCAACCTCCGAGGCTTTGCCCGCCCGGCCGATCGGGATGTTCTTCTCCAGGCTGGCACGATAGGCGGGATCGGCCTGCGCCTTGGCGTTCATCGGGGTCAGGATCATGCCCGGCTCGATCGCGTTCACCCGGATGCCGCGCGGTGCCTCTTCGATGGCCAGCGTCTCGACCAGCGTGGTCAGCCCGCCCTTGGCCGCGCAATAATCCGCACCGCCCGCACGCACCGCATAAGCGTGTATCGACGAGATCTGCAGGATCGTCGCATCGCCCTTCGCCTCGCCCCGGCCGGTCAGGAAACGGCGCGAGGTCAGGAAGGCGCCGGTCAGGTCGGTTTCGATCATGCGCTGCCAATGCGCCAGCGTCATGTCGCGCACCGCGATGCCCGCCATATTGACCCCGGCCGAATTGACCAGCACGTCGGCCGGACCCCATTGCCGCTCGACCACGCCATAAGCCTTGTCGACCGAGGCCTCGTCATCGACCGCGACCTGTACCGTCATCGCTTCGCCGCCCGCCTTGCGCACCGCCTCGGCGGTCACGTCGGCGGCGGCCTGATCGCTATGGAACAGGACGGCGACCTTGGCCCCGACTGCCCCGAACGCCTCGGCACAGGCCGCGCCTATGCCCGATTCCGCTCCCGTCACGATCACCGTCTGCGATGCCACCGGCTTCTCCTTTCATGGATGAAAGCCCGTAACGATTCTTGTCATGGATTGTTGCTGAACGGGAACGACATTAAATATCCGTCATTCGTCGCTATCCCCGCTTCCATGATGGCCGCTCATCGCCGCCCCCGCGTCGGGCGCGAAGCGGCGGTTCCAGATGACCGCCGAGGTGGAGATGACCGCCACCACGATGAACGCCGCCGAGAAGCTGTTCAGCGTCGGCCCGCCCTTGCCCTCGATCAGCGAACCCAGCTGCAACACGGTCGCCGCCGTGCAGATGCCCAGTGACAGGGTCAGCTGCTGGAAGGTCGCATAGAAGCTCGTCGCCGCGCTCATCCGCTCCTTGTCCACATCGGCATAGGCGATGGCGTTGAAGCCGGTGAACTGGAACGAGGTGAAGAAGCCCGACAGCGCCAGGATGAAGGTGATGAGCGGGATCGACCAGTCGGGGCGGAAGAGGGCACAGGTCGCATAACCCGCGCTGCTCGCCAGCCCCGAGACGATCAGGCTGCGGCGAAAGCCCCAGCGGCGCAACACGCGTGGTGCCAGCGCCTTCATCGCCAGTGCGCCGACCGCGCCCGCCATGGTGATCGTCCCCGTCTTGGCCGCGCTGAGCCCGAAGCCGAGCTGGAACATCAGCGGCAGCAGGAAGGGCTGCGCGCCCTGGGTGATCCGGGTCAGCGAGCCGCCGATCACCGACAGGCGGAAGGTCGGCACGCGCATCAGCGTCGGGTCGAGGATCGGGTCGGTCGTGTGCTTCGCATGGCGGATGTAAAGCCAGCCAAAGACCGCGCCGACGATCAGCAGTACGAGCGCGATCCACCCGGTGCCGGGGCGGCTCGCCAGCTCGAACCCGAACAACAGGCAGCCGAGCGCTATGCCGGACAGGAAAAAGCCCGACACGTCGAACCGCAACCGCGCATCGCCGCGCACCTCGGGCACCAGCATCCAAGCGCCGATCATGCCGATGACGCCGATCGGAATGTTGAGATAGAAGATCCAGCGCCAGTCGAGCCAGGTCACGATGAACCCGCCCAGCGGCGGTCCCAGGATCGGCCCGATCAGTGCGGGCATGACCAGCCAGGACAGCGCCTGCACCATGTCCGCCTTGGCGACGCTGCGCAGCAGGACCAGCCGCCCGACCGGCACCATCATCGCGCCCCCGATGCCCTGCAGGAAGCGCGCGGCGACCAAGGTCTGGAGCGACCCCGACTGGGCGCACAGGATCGATCCGAGCAAGAACACCCCGATCGCCGAACAGAAAACGGTGCGCGACCCGAACTTGTCGGCCAGCGTCCCGCTGGCGGGAATGAACAGTGCGAGTGCGAGCAGATAGCTGGTCAGCGCAAGGCTGAGGCTGGTGGCGGGGGTCGCCAGATCGCGCGCCATGGTGGGAAGCGCGACGGTCAACACGGTGCCGTCCAGCTGCTGCATGAACAGCGCGGAGGCGACGACCAGCGCGATCACCCGGTAGCCGCGGGTCTGCACCGGCTCGGCGGAGCGGGGGGCACCGCTGGTCACCGCCTCGACACCGGGGGCCAGCCCGTCATTCACATCCGCACTCATCGAAGCCAGGTTACGCCGTCGCCACCGCATGTCGTTCCATTCGTCAATCGCGCACCCCCAATGTCCTAAAACGCGATAGCGGCCCGTCCGATCAAGGCCCGTGACGAAGTTTTGCTGTCGGAACTTAAGACTCCCCATTCCTCCCCTGTAAGGGAAGGTGGCACGCCGAAGGCCCGACGGAGGGGTGTAATCCTTTCGATGGGGGCGACACCCCTCCGACACGCTACGCGCGCCGCCTCCCCTTGCAGGGGAGGAATAGAAGGTCTTCCGACCCTTGTCCGTGAGCCACCGCTCACCCCGCGATCCGCCCGGATCGCCCCCGGTCGCCACCACACAAACGGAACGGCACGAAGCCGCCGGGGTTTGGAAACGGTCCAAGCAAAGGATCTATTTCCGCCGATGCCGACGATCACCACCGACCACCTCACCATCGCCTGCGACCTGTATGGGTCGGAGGACGCGCCTGCCGTGCTGCTGCTCCATGGCTGGCCTGACGATGCTACCAGCTGGGACCGGGTCGCACCCCGCCTGGCCCAGGCGGGGTTGCGTGTCGTGGTGCCAACCCTGCGCGGGTTCGGCGCGACACGATTCCGCTACGACCATACGCCCCGCACCGGCGACAGCGCGATTCTGGCGCTGGACGCGATCGCGCTGATGGACGCGCTGGGTATCGATCGCTTCATGGTCGCTGGGCATGACTGGGGCAGCAACATCGCCGAGGCGCTGGCGGTCGGCTGGCCCGAACGGGTGCGCAAGCTGGCGATGCTCAGCACGCCGCCGCGCCTGGGGGGCATGCCGACCCCGCCTTTCGATCAGGCGCAGCGGCAATGGTATCACTGGTTCATGGCGACCCGACGCGGCGCACAGGCCGTCCGCGACGACCGGCGCGGCTTTGCCCATATCCACTGGGTCGACTGGTCGCCGCCGGGCTGGTTCGACGAGGCGACCTTCGACCGGGTCGCCCAGTCCTTCGACAACCCCGACTGGCCCGCGGTGACGATCCACAGCTACCGCGCCCGCTGGGACGAGGCGCAACCCGACCCGCGCGGGCGTTGGCTGGCCGACCGGGTGAAGGCGACCAGGACCCTGTCGCTGCCGACGCTCTATCTTCACGGCGAGGTCGATGGCGTGAACCCGCCCGCCACCGCGCGCGACGTGCCCGGCAAGTTCACCGGCCCGTTCAAGATGGTCGCGCTGCCCGGCGTCGGTCACTTCCCCCAGCGGGAGAACCCGGAGGCGGTCACGCGCCACTTGATGGACCTGTTCGTCGAGGCCAAGGCGGAGCATCGTCCCTGGAAGATCGCCGCCGGGGTCGCCGCCGCCGGGCTGCTGGCCGCCGCGATCGGCTTCGCCTGTACGCGGGCGAAGGACGCGCCGACCGGATAAGCGCTTGCGAAGGACCGGCTCCGTCGCCATCCTGCCGCCTTCTGGACCAGGGGGACGACGATGCGGTGGTGGGCGGCAACGGGATTGATGGCGCTGGCAATGCCTGCCCTGGCGCAACAGGCAAACTCGCCGGTCGCAGCCAAGAAGCCGCATCAGGTCCCCTCGCCCAATGGCGCGCGTGAGGACGAATATTACTGGCTGCGCGACGACACCCGCAAGAACCCGGAGATGCTCGCCTATCTCAACGCCGAGAATGCCTATGCCGATGCGCAACTGGCCGCGCTCAAGCCATTGGAGGCGAAACTCTACGAAGAGACGGTCGCGCATATCAAACAGGACGACAGCAGCGTCCCTTACCGGAAGAACGGCTATTGGTATTCGTCCCGCTTCGCGACCGGCGCCGACTATCCATTGATCGAGCGCCGCCAGGGCAGCGCCACCGCCCCCGCCGTCCTGTTGTTCGACCAGCCCGCCATGGCGAAGGGACACAGCTTCTTCTCGCTGTCCGACTGGGCGGTCAGCCCGGACAACAGGCTGGTCGCCTGGGCCGAAGACACGGTCGGGCGGCGGCAATATGTGCTGAAGGTCAAGGACATCGCGACCGGGCGTGTATACGACGACACGATCGCGAACATCGAACCCAATATCGTCTGGGCAGCGGACAATCGCACCATCCTCTACATCGCCAAGGACCCGACGACGCTGCGCGGCTATCGCGTGATGGCGCATGTCCTGGGCACGCCGGTCAGCGCCGACCGGATGCTGTATGAGGAGAAGGACGACACCTTCAACATGGGGATCGGCCGCACGACCGACGACCGCTATATCTGCATCAGCGTCCAGAGCACGGTCAGCGACGAACAACGCTGCGCCTCTGCCACGCAGCCGGCCGCCTTCACCGTCATCGCCCCGCGCGAACGCGAGTTCCGCTACGGCGCCGACCATCTGGGCAACCGCTGGATCATCCGCACCAATCGCGGTGCCAAGAACTTTAAGCTGGTGACGCTGGCCGATGGCGATCTGGCCAAGGGCGTTGCGGCGTGGCGCGACCTGGTGCCCGGCAGCGACACCGTGTTCATTGAGGATTTCAAGCCGTTCAACGGCTTCGTCGCGATCGACCAGCGCGAGGGCGGGAACCGGATCATCCGCCTGCTGACCGATGCGGGCAGATCGATCCCGGTCAAGGCGGACGAACCCGCCTATCGCATGGGCCTGTCGACCAACGAAGAGCCGGACACGCCCTGGGTCCGTTATACATACGGCTCGCTCGTCACGCCGACCACGACCTATGAGGTCAACGCCCGCACCGGCGAGCGCCGCACGCTGAAGGTGACGCCGGTGCCGGGCTATGACCCGTCGCGCTACGTTACCGAGCGGGTCTGGGTACCCGCCCGCGACGGCACGCGCATCCCGGTGTCGCTGGTCTATGCCAAGGGGGTCAAGCGCGACGGCACCGCCCCGCTCTTCCAATATGCCTATGGCAGCTACGGCATC
>DXIH01000013.1 GCA_019112965.1 Candidatus Sphingomonas excrementigallinarum
CAATGCAATGTCATCACGATCTAAAATTGCGACCGCCCCGGCGAAGGCCGGGGTCCAGTCACCCTATCGTTGGTGGTAATAAGGTCGCATCGCTCCGCGCACCACCCGCTTCGCCGCAACTGGACCCCGGCCTTCGCCGGGGAAGAACGAAAAAGATGGAGCCCCTTACGCTGCCATCTTCAATTCCAGCCGCTCCCAGATTTCGACCAGCGCGGACACCAGTTCGCGCATCATCGCCTCGTCATGCGCGGGGCCGGGGGTGAAGCGCAGGCGTTCGGTGCCGCGCGGGACGGTCGGATAATTGATCGGCTGGACGTACACGCCATATTCGGCGAGCAGGATATCGCTGATCTTCTTGGCCTTGACCGGATCGCCGACCATCACCGGCACGATATGCGTCTCGCCCAGCATGACCGGCAGGTTCGCCTCGGTCATCATCGCCTTCAGCCTGGCGGCGGCCGCCTGCTGCCCCTCGCGCTCGACCGAGCTCTGCTTCAGGTGGCGCACGCTCGCCAGCACGCCCGCGACCAGCACCGGCGATAGCGAGGTGGTGAAGATGAACCCCGGCGCGTACGAGCGGATCACGTCGACGATCATCCGGTCGGCCGCGATATATCCGCCCATCACGCCGAACGCCTTACCCAGCGTGCCCTCGATCACGGTCAGCCGGTGGGCGACGCCGTCCCGCTCCGAAATGCCGCCGCCGCGCGCGCCGTACATGCCGACCGCATGCACTTCGTCCAGATAGGTCAGCGCGTTATACTTGTCCGCCAGATCGCAGATCGCCGCGATCGGGGCGACATCGCCCTCCATCGAATAGACGCTCTCGAACGCGATCAGCTTGGGCACCGCCGGATCGGCCTCGGCCAGCAATTCCTCCAGATGCGCCAGGTCGTTGTGGCGGAAGACCTGCTTCTCGCAACCTGAATTGCGGATGCCCGCGATCATCGAGGCGTGGTTGAGCTCGTCGGAAAAGATAACGCAGCCGGGCAAGATCTTCGCCAGCGTCGCCAGCGTCGCCTCGTTGGAGACATAGCCGCTGGTGAACAGCAGCGCCGCTTCCTTGCCGTGCAGGTCGGCGAGTTCGCCCTCCAGATCGACATGATAATGGGTGTTGCCGCCGATGTTGCGCGTACCGCCCGAGCCCGCGCCGACGTCATGGAGCGCTTCCTCCATGGCGGCGATGACCTTCGGGTGCTGCCCCATCGCCAGATAGTCGTTGGAGCACCAGACAGTGATCGGCTTGGGCCCGTTATGCCCGGCAAAGCACCGGGCGTTCGGGAACATGCCCTTGTTGCGCAGGATGTCGATGAAGACGCGGTAACGTCCCTCGGCGTGCAGGCGGTCGATCGCCTGGGTGAAGACGCGGGAATAATCCACGCGCGCGTCCGTGCCCTCGATGCTCATGGGAAGCGAATGTAGGACGAACGCGTGAATGAATCGAGTGGAGATCGGTGGTTACTGTGATCGATCATGGTGGACATATTGTCCCAAGGATCGAAGGGTTCCTGATGCGGGTGGTTCGCAGTGCCCTCTCCCGTCCTCCGTTCAGGCTGGACGAAGTCGAAGCCCAAGAGAAAAGCCTCGCCGCAAGCGAATCCCGTGCACTTCGACTTCGCTCAGTGCGAACGGAGGTGGAGGCTTACAGCGCCTCGATCCGCGTGAAGCCGCGCGCCGCCAGTCCCGGCGTCAGCGCCCGCTCGCGTTCCCCGAGTCGCGTGAACACCGCCACACCCTCTCCCGCCGAGTCGGGCCAGGCCTGCCCCTCGGTCAGAAACGCGATTCGCCGCGCGATTCCCGGCCCGCCATCGACGAAGCGCACCGCATGCGGAGCCACCGCCGCCAGCTCGGCCTCGACCAGTGGGAAATGGGTACAGGCGTTGACGATGACGTCGATATCCGCGCCGCCCTCCTGCCCGAACAGCCCGTTCAGCACCGCCGCGAACGCCTCCCGTGACAGCGACTCGCCGCGCAGTTTCGCCTCGGCCAGCTCGACCAGCTCCGCCGAGCCGTGCCGGATCACCCGGCAATCGCCCGCGAACCGCGCGGCGAGATCGTCGACATAGGCCTGACGCACCGTCGCGCGGGTGCCCAGCACGCCGATCGTGCGCGTCTCGCTCATCGCGGCGGCGGGCTTGATCGCGGGCACCGTGCCGACCACGGGCAGGTCGAGCGCCGCGCGCACGGCGGGCAGCGCGATGGTCGAGGCGGTGTTGCACGCGATCACGATCAGGCGCGGATGATATCGCTCCGCCAGCCGCCCGAGCAACGCGGGCACGCGCCCGGCAATTTCCGCCTCGCTTTTCTCGCCATAGGGAAAGCCCGCACTGTCCGCGACATAGACGAAGGGCGCGGTCGGCAAGGCCGCGCGCGCAGGCCCCGCGATCGACAGTCCGCCGACGCCGGAATCGAAGAACAGGATGGGACGCGCATCGCTCATCCCCGCCTCATAAGCGGCGCGCGCGACCGAAACCAGAGCGCCGCCGATTGGACAGGCCCCCGCGCATGTTCTATGTCTGTCCCGGAATACAGGGGAAGACTATTGCCGACCGACATCATCTGGGGGCCGCCGACCTGGGCCTTGCTGATCGGCTATCTGCTGGGGTCGATTCCGTTCGGAATCATCCTGACGCGCGCCGCCGGGGCGGGTGATCTGCGTAAGCTCGGGTCGGGCAATATCGGCGCGACCAACGTCCTGCGCACCGGCCGCAAGGGCCTGGCCGCCGCGACCCTGATCCTCGACATGCTGAAGGGCGTGGCCGCCGTGCTGATCGTCCGCCACTGGCTGCCCGGCGAGGAAGCGCTGGCGGCTGCCGCCGCCTTTGTCGGGCATTGCTTCCCGATCTGGCTGAAGTTTCGCGGCGGCAAGGGCGTCGCCACGCTGATGGGCGTGGTGGTCGCGCTCTACTGGCCGCTGGGCGTGGTCTATGCGGTGGTCTGGCTGGGCCTGCTGGCGACGCTGCGCATCTCGGCGGTGGCGGGCATGACGGCGGCGGTCAGCGCACCGCTGGCCGCGGCGGCGCTCGGCCGGTTCGATCTCGTCCTGCTGCTGATCGCGCTCGCCCTGATCGTCATCTGGAAGCACGGCTCGAACATCGAGCGGCTGCTGGCCGGCACCGAACCCCGTATCGGCAAGAAGCGTGACTGACGCGCGGTTCGCACAGCTCCGGCTGTTGCGGACGCATGGCATCGGCCCCGTCACCTGGCGCCAGTTGATGGCGCGTTTCGGCGAGGCGGAGGCGGCGCTCGACGCGCTGCCCGGCCTGGCCCGGCGCGGCGGCGGCGAGGCCCCCAAAGCCGCCGATCCCGCCACCATCGCCCGAGAGATCGAGACGGTTGCCCGACTCGGCGCGCGCCATGTTCTGCTGAGTGAGGCGGACTATCCCGCCCTTCTCGCCGAACTCGACACCGCGCCGCCCGCGCTGATCGTGCGCGGCGATATCGCGCTGGCCCGGCGCGGCGGGGTGGCGCTGGTCGGCGCGCGCAACGCCTCGGCCGCATCGTGCCGCTTTGCGCGCGGGCTGGCGCAGGACCTGGCGGCACAGAACGTTCCCGTCGCCTCGGGGCTGGCGCGCGGCATCGACACGGCGGCGCATATCGGCGCGCTCGACGGCGGCACGATCGGCGTCATCGCCAGCGGCATCGACATCGCCTTCCCGCCCGAAAACGCCCGCTTGCAGGAAGAGGTGGCGACGCGCGGCCTGCTGATCGCCGAACAGCCGCCGGGGACCCAGCCGCTGGCCCGCCACTTCCCCTCGCGCAACCGCATCATCGCCGGGCTGGCGCAAGGGACGGTGGTGGTCGAGGCCGCACCGCGTTCCGGCTCGCTCATCACCGCGCGGCTGGCGGGCGAGGCGGGGCGCGAGGTCATGGCGGTGCCCGGCCACCCCGCCGATCCGCGCGCGCAAGGATGTAACATGCTGATCCGCGAAGGCGCGGTGTTGATCCAGTCGGCGGCCGACATCCTGGAGCAGATCCGCCCGATCGACCCGCGCATGGTCCGCGCGCCCGAGGCGCACTACACGCCCGCACCGCCGCAGGAGGCCAGCGAAGCCGACCGCGCTCGCGTGACCGACCTGCTCGGCCCGGTGGCGGTGAGCGTGGACGAACTCATCCGCCAGAGCGGCCGCCCGCCCGCCATCGTCCAGACCATCCTGCTGGAACTGGAGCTGGCGGGACGGCTGGAGCATCACGCTGGGGGCCGGGTGGCGCTGACGTGATTCAGATGGAACGCCTGACCCTGCGTCCCTACGAGGTCGCGGATTATGACGCCTATGCGGCGATGGTCGCCGATCAGGTGGTGGTCCGCCATGCCGGTGCGCCGATGACGGGTGAGGAGGCGTGGATGCGGCTGCTCCGCTTCATCGGCCACTGGTCGGTGTTCGGCTATGGCCTGTTCGCGGTGCTGGACCGGGCGAACGGCCAGTATCTCGGCGAGACGGGCTTCATGGATTTCCGCCGTGAGGTGACGCCCAGGCTAAATCCCTCACCGCCCGAAGCGGCCTGGGTGTTCACCAGCGCCGCCCATGGCAAGGGCTATGCGTTCGAGGCAGCGACCGCCGCGCATCGCTGGATGGACGCGCATTATGCGCCACCCATGACCCAGTGCATCATCTCGCCCGCCAATCTCGGGTCGATAAGGCTGGCGGAGCGGCTGGGCTATGTCCCGCACGACCGGCCGCATTACCGGGGAGAGGCCATGCGATTCATTCGAAAGCGTTGAACATGGCCTTCGACTTCGCTCATGCCAAACGGAGTTTGGGGATCAAAGCCCCACCTACCACCACCCGTTCAGCCTGAGC
>DXIH01000165.1 GCA_019112965.1 Candidatus Sphingomonas excrementigallinarum
TCCGATCGGACGAGCCCGACGGCCAGCTCCAGCGCGTGGAGCGCGCACCGCGCGCCCTCGACATCGGGCTGGCCGGGGCGGATTTCGCCCGCATCGTCGACCGACAGGATCGGCAGCGCCTCGTCGAACGACGTCACGGCCGCCGCCATATCCGATACGCGGACGGTCGGCCCATTCCACACCCGCGCGATCGCACGGGAGTCGCCCACCGCGAGGAAAGGCGGAAGCCCTGCCTCGTGGCGAGCGACCCAGGCCTTGGCGATGATCTCCGGCCCGATCCCGGCCGGGTCGCCCATCGAGATCGCGAGCGGCCGGATCATCTTAACGATATTCGATCACCGCATCGCGACGAAGGTCGCGCATCTTCTGGTTGGCGCGCAGGTTGACCCGCTGCTGTTCGACCTGGTTCTGAATCTGGTCGTTGGTCGGCAGATTGCCCGAACGCGGCTCCTCGCGGTCGCACAGCACCAGCGAGCGGACGCCCTGTTCGGGCGAGCCGAAGGGCGGGGTCGCCTGACCGATCTGCAGCTTCAGCAGGATTTCCTGCAGCGGGGCGGGAAGCTGGCGGATCGTCACCTGATCGTTGTCGACGACATCGGCCTTCATCGCGGTGGCAACACGCTGTACGTCGCCGCAGCCGCGAATGGTCTGGATCTGTTTGGCGAACTCCGCGGCGCGGGTGCTGGCCTGCGCCTGAGTCGTGCCCGCCGGGAACTTCACCGTCAGCTGTTTGAGCGACAGTCGCGAGTCGCGCGGATCGGCGGTCAGTACCTGGCGCTTGTCGGTCAGGTACAGGATCGAGAAGCCGCCCGGAATTTGGATCGGCCCGGCGACTTGGCCGACCTGCATCTGGCCCACGGCGGCCTGAAGCTCGGGCGGCAGCTGCGCGGCACGCACCCAGCCCAGATCGCCGTTCACCGCGCGGGTCGACGCTTCCGAGAAGCTGCGGGCGAAATATTCGAAGGGCTGCTGGCCTTTCTGAATTTCGCCGATGATCTGGCGGGCGTTGTTGAATACCTGCTGCCCAGTCGCCTCGTTCGCCGAGAGGAAAATCTCCTTGAGATTATATTCCTCGGTGCCCTTGGCGGCTTCCAGACGAGCGCGGATCGCGTTCACTTCCTCGTCGCCGACATTGACGAAGGGCTCGACCCGCTTGCGCAGATAGCGGCTCCAGGCGATTTCGCCTTCGATCTGGCGACGCATCGACTTTTCGGACGAGCCGACCTGCCGCAGGAAGGTGTTCATCTCGGCGGGCGTCTTGCCGAACTGCTTTGAGAAGCGGGCATAGGCCTGGTTGATCTCGTCCGGCGTGACGGTGACCTCGGCGGTCTTCGCCTCCTGGATCTGCAACGTCTCGTCGATCAGCTGACGCAGGATCTGCATGCGCAGACGGTCGCGATCCTCGGCCGACAGGTTGGTGACGTTGTTCAGCGCCATGGCCAGCGCCATGCGCTGGTCGATATCGGTCTGGGTCAGCACCGTATCGTTGACGATCGCGGTCGGCTTGCGGACATTGGGGTCCAGCTTGCCGAACAGCTGCATGTTGGACGGGATATTGAGCCCGCCCGTGTCCGGCACGGCCTGATCCGGAACGGTCTGCGCCAGCGCGCCGGTCGCGACCGCGATCAGCATCAGCGTTGCGCCCGCGCGGATGCCGCGGCCCTTGGTACGAATGTCGTGCTTCACCGTGTCTGTGATCCTCATCGCGCCTGATGGGGCGCGTAACCGTCGCGATATGGGTCGACCATGCTGAATACCGGCTTAGCGACCGAGATTGGTGAACGCCAGAGTCAACAGGAAGCTGTTGCCCGCCCGCGCGTCGCCGGTGTTCACATAGTCGCGCCGCCAGGTGAAGCCGAGCCGCAGGCAGTCGTCCTCATATTGCACGCCAAGCCGGTGCCGAATCGGATCGAATCCGTTAGACAGTGACAAGGCATCCTCCGATCGGTCGGTCAGATCGATGACGGTCGATCCGAATGCCGACCAGAAGCGCGCGAACTGGACGCGGCCCGCCAACCGCACTTCCTCGCGGTCCTGCAAATCCTCGATCGAGGTGAAGATGTTCCGCTTCAGGCGCAGATAGCCGATCTGGGCATAGGTGGTGCGCGACCCGACCGTCGCATCGATCTCGTTCCGACGAACCGCGAAGCTGTCCTTGTCCAGTCGGAAGCGATGGGTCAGCGAGACGAAATCGCGGAAGCGCAACTCGCTGCGCCCGACGATATCCGACCAGCGATCGGACAGGCCGGTGCCGGGATAGAGGATCGTCGGCCGATCGTTCAGGCGGAAACTCTGCCCCACGAGCGTGTCGAAGGTGAAGCCCGGCAAGGTCAGCGCCCATTGCGCACCATAGGTGATACGCGTCGAATCCTCGAATCGGTCGTAACCGGGGAAGCGGTTCAGCGCGAAGAGGTTGGAATCCTCCAGATCGACCGAGCGGGCATCCTCATTGGGGATTTCGATGTTGCGGATCTTGGGGCTGGCGACGATCTGTACGCGCGGCGTGAACCGCTGGCTGCCGCCCCAGAGTTCGCCGACGAACGGCCATTTCACGTCGACCGCCAACGCACCGATCCCGCGTCCCTGGAAACCGGCCAGACCCTGATACACCAGCGGCGTGGTGGCGATGTTGTTCGCGTTATAGGCGTCGGCACGGCCATAGGCGGTAAAGGTCACTTCCTGACCCCAGTTGGTCAGGCGACGCAGATCCCAGCGGAGGCTGGCGAAGGCGCGCTGCGTGTCCTGTCCCGCCGTGCGACTGATCGCCAGCGTGTTCAGCTGCATCTCGAACTTGCCGCCGAGCAGCCCGTCGTCGAACCGGCGACGATAGTCGAGTTCCGGCAGCGCGATCGGCTGCTGCCCCTGCGGATCGTTGACGCGCAGCGTCTCGACATACCAGCCGGTCAGCGAGAAATAGCTGTTGGCGTCGATATGCTCCAGGCTGGCGGTCGTGCGAAGCCGGTCGTCGCGCGAAATGTCGTAGCGACGCAGGAAGGTGCGGTCGGTGGTGATCCGCATCGAGCCGGAGAGGCTCCATTCTGGCGAGAGCTGATAGCGGCCGACCGCATCCAGATAGCCGCGAAACGCCTGGCTGGTATCGGTTGGGTTCAGCGTGTTGAGGTCGTCGCTGCGGCGGCTGGCGGTGCCGTATCCGGTGATGCGGAACGCGCCGAGCGTGTTCAGCTCCTCATATTGCGCTTCCATCATTGGCAGCACGGCGGTGAAGACGTGCGGCGTGACGGTCAGGCCCTTATTGGGGGCCAGGCGCCAATAATAGGGTATGGCGACCTCGACCCCGTTCACGCGGTCGAGCCGGATATCGGGCGTCAGGAAACCACTATCGCCGCCGGGCCCGACCGGCGCGGACAGGCGCGGGAGCGGAATGGTCGGCAGGCCGAACAGGTTGAGCTTGGCGCCGGTGAAGTAGACGCGCTCGCGATCGGGGCGATAGGTGACGCGGACGGCGGTGATCTTCCAGGAGGGCTCCTTGGGGCAGCCCTCCGACGTCTCGACCGCGCACGGCGTATAGGCGGCACGATCGAGATTGATTGTCCCGTCCGCCTCCCGCATGCCCTTCACGGCGGCGAGCCGTCCGCCCTGTTCCAGCACGACCAGCATATCGTTGACCACGCCGTCCTTCAGCGAATCGGTCAATTCGATCTGATCGCCATAGGCGATGTCGCCCTGCGGATTGGTGATCGCGATGTTGCCGGTCGCCAGAACCTTGCCCGTCTTGCGGTTCCAGGTCACCTTGTCGGCCCGCAGCCTTTCGCCCTCGCGGAACATCCGCACCTCGCCGGTCGCGGTCACGATATCGGCGTTGATATCATATTCCAGCTGATCGGCGCTGAAACGCACCTGATTGGGATCGGTCGGGGCCGCACCTTCACTGGGCGGAGGCGCGACGGGGCGATCCTGAAGGTCCTGCGCGGCGGCAGGCACGGCCATGAACAGGGCGAAGGGCAGGGCGCTGCCGGTCAGAAGCGTCATTCTTCGCACGATGATACCTGGTCCGTCCTTGCCGACATGATGATTCAGCCTCCCCCGGCAGGGCGACGCCTTGAAAGGCCTGCCTATCGCATCACCTGCGGCTTGCTGCAATCGCGCGCTTGCCACGACGGTCCAACACCCTAGATGATAGCAACTGTTACCAGTTCAGCAGAGGGTTTCCATGCAGATCGCCTTTACCTCCACCGTCGAAGCCGGTGACGTGCTCGTCCTTCCCTTCCAGAAGGATGCGGTCGATACCGGCCGGATCGAAGGGGAGGGTGCGGCCGCACTCGCCAAGGCGGCGGTCGACGCCGCCCGCTTCAAGGGAGAGGCCGGTTCGATCGTCGAGCTGTTCGCCACGGTCGGCGGCACGGCCCGTCGCGTCCTGCTGCTGGGTGTCGGCGAAGGCAAGGAAGCGGACTGGCGCAAGGCTGGTGGGGCGCTGACCGCCAAGCTGCTGACCAACGCTACCTCGGCCTCGGTCGATCTGACCGGCTTGTCGACCAAGCCCGCTGCCGAGGCGGTCGCGAGCTTTGCCGGTGCGGCGGTCCAGCGGGGCTGGCGTCATGACGTGTATCGCACCAAGCTGCCCGAAACCTCCAAGCCGACGCTGACCAAGATCGCGATCGTCGGTGGCGGGGCTGATGCGGAAGCCGCCTATGCGCGTGTCCATGCGGTGAATGGCGGGCTCGAGCTGACCCGCACGCTCGTCTCGGAGCCGCCCAACAAGCTCTATCCCGAGACCTTTGTCGAGCGTGTGCTTGCCGATGTTGAGGGGCTCGGCCTGGAAGTCACGGTGCTCGACGAAGCGCAGATGCGTGACCTGGGCATGGGCGCGCTCCTGGGTGTTAGCCAGGGTTCGGTGCGCGAAGGGCGCCTGCTGGTCCTGAAGTGGAACGGCGGCGCGGCGGATGCGGAGACCCTGGCGCTGGTCGGCAAGGGCGTTACCTTCGACACCGGCGGCATTTCGATCAAGCCCGCAGCGGGCATGGAAGACATGAAGTGGGACATGGGCGGCGCCGGTGCGGTTGCCGGTGCCATGAAGGCGATCGCGGCGCGCAAGGCCAAGGCCAATGTCGTCGGCGTCATGGGTCTGGTCGAGAACATGCCCGACGGCAATGCACAGCGCCCCGGCGACGTCGTCACTTCGATGTCGGGTCAGACGATCGAAGTCATCAACACCGACGCGGAAGGTCGTCTGGTCCTGTGCGACGCGCTGACCTGGGTTCAGAAGACCCATTCACCCTCGACCATCGTCGATCTCGCCACGCTGACCGGCGCGATGATTATCAGCCTGGGCAGCGAACATGGTGGCCTGTTCGCCAATGACGACACGCTGGCCGAATCGCTGCTGGCGGCGGGCACCGCGACGGGCGAGAAGCTCTGGCGCTTCCCGTTGGCCGATGCCTATGACAAGCTGATCGACAGCCAGATCGCCGACATGAAGAATGTCGGCCCGCGCGGTGCGGGTTCGATCACGGCGGCGCAGTTCCTGAAGCGTTACATCAACGAAGGTGTCGCCTGGGCGCACCTCGATATCGCGGGCATGGTCTGGTCGGACAAGCCGGGCGTCAACCACGACAAGGGCGCGACGGGCTACGGCGTGCGCCTGCTCGACCAGTTCGTCGCGGATCGGTTCGAGGCATAAGGGGCAGGGCGGCGCGATGCAGGTCGATTTCTATCATCTGACGATCGCGCCGCTCGACCGTCTGCTGCCCGTCATCGCCGAGCGGGTGATGTCGGGGGGCGGGCGCTTGCTGATCGTCAGCGGCGATGCCGTCCAGCGTGCCGCACTCGACCGGCAGCTGTGGATGATCCCGGCGGACGGCTTCCTGCCCCATGCCCAGGCGGGTGAAGGCGATGACGCCGCCCAGCCCGTGCTGATCGCGGGCGACGTTCAGCCGACCAACGGAGCGCGGCATGTCGCGCTGGCGGACGGGGTCTGGCGCGACGAGGCGTTGGCGTTCGACCGGGCGTTTCACTTCTTCGACGGCGACCGTATCGGCGAGGCACGCACCGCCTGGAAGGGACTGGCCGACCGGGAGGGTGTCGAGCGGCGATACTGGAAACAGAACGACCAGGGGCGTTGGGAACAGGCGGCTTGATGCATTCCTCCCCTGCAAGGGGAGGTGGCAGTCCGCAGGACTGACGGAGGGGTGTCACCATCAGCGGGGACACCCCTCCACCAGCTTCGCTGGTCCCCCTCCCCTTGCAGGGGAGGAAAGGAGCAGGGAGCGCCGCTTCACCATAAGACATTGCAATGCCCTCCCGCCCCGACTAGGGCGGCGCCACTTCCAGCCACTCACTTATTCAGGAGCTGCGTGACCATCATGGCCGCGAACCGTACCTTTTCGATCATCAAGCCCGACGCAACCCGCCGCAACCTGACCGGCGCCGTCACCAAGATGCTGGAGGAAGCCGGCCTGCGCGTCGTCGCCTCGAAGCGTATCCAGATGACCCGCGAGCAGGCCGAGGGCTTCTACGCGGTGCACAAGGAGCGTCCCTTCTTCAACGATCTGGTCGAGTTCATGATCTCGGGCCCGGTCGTCGTGCAGGTTCTCGAG
>DXIH01000166.1 GCA_019112965.1 Candidatus Sphingomonas excrementigallinarum
AAACACGAGCATCGCCCGAGGGCCCCGAATTGAAATAGGTCCAGAATACGTTACCGGTATAGTCGGTCTGTGCGACTGACGTCAGGAGTTCGCGATCATAGCCACCACGGATGTGGTGATCGCCAGCAATGCTGAAGTAGAGATCGACGTCGCCGCGATAAAATTCACGCTCGTCGTTATTCGTGGCGATCGTTACCGACGGATTCCCGATCAGCACAGGCGTAAACTGGCCGCTCTGGTCGCTGATACCGGGATTTACGGTGTCATAGGGCAGGCTGATGCCACGGCTCTTGGTCTTGCCATAGGCGCCTGACAGGGTCAGCCACTGCGCGAACTGACCCGTATAGCGGCCGACATAGCTTTCATTGCCGCCCAGATATGTCGACTGACCGGCGTAAGGACCGGTCCTGGGACCAGCCGGATCAAAGCGGCTATCATAGGCGCCGCCCTGAGCGTCTACGACATTATACTGGGTGCTGGTGCTGCGATCCTTGGTGTTGAAATAGGTGAATTCCAACCGCTGCCCATCGACGATGACGGCATCCACCTTACCGCCATAAGAGGGTGAAGTGTTCCGATAGACGTTGCGAAATGTTCCCGTGCTGAAGGGCGGAATGGCCTGACGGCCTGTCAATACGCCCTGCGCATTGCGAATTTCGATCGACGAGTTGGCGTTGGCAGCCAAGCCGGTATCTTCGGATTTATAGTCGTTCGATTGGTAAAAACCGTAGAAGAACAGGTGGTCCTTGATGATCGGACCGGACAGGCTGAAGATCGCCTGCTTGGTTTCACGCACATCATCCTTGTTCCACGCATACAGCGTGTTCGGTTCATTTTCGCGCAGGGCGTCCAGAACCATGTTGACCAGCACGCCACCGTGGAACTCGTTCCCACCCGACTTGGTAGTGGCATTGATAAACGCACCGGTGAAGCGGCCATATTCCGCGGAGATCGAGCCAACCTTGGTCTCAACCGTATTGTAGAACTCAAATGGCACGCTTGCAGCGCCGAGGCCGGTTCGCTGATTGGTGATGTTCAGCCCGTTGATGAAGAACGCATTTTCCGAGACCGACGAGCCTGCGATAGCGGGAAGGTTACCGAACGAAGAATCGCCTGCTGCCGTGCCCGGCGCCAACAGAACGACCGACGTCAGATCTCGGCTGATCGGAACGCGAGCGGCCAGATCGGCCACCTGCACGACTGCTCCAACCGTATTGCGATCGAAATCGGCAATTTGGAGACGACCGGCCGTGACGATGATATCCCCACTGCCAGCGGCATCAACAGAAGCCAGCGTAAATTGATTTGCCGAGGAGCCTTGGTTCAGGTCGACGGACTTGTCCGTGAAGCTGTCATAGCCCTCAGCTGATACGGTGTAGGTGTAGGCCCCGATCGGCAATGCGGGGATACGATAATTGCCATCGCTGTCCGTCGTGACAGTCCGCGAGAACCCCTGCGCATTCGAGGTTACCGTTACCGATGCCCCGGCAATCGCTTTGCCGTCAGTGCCAAGAACCCTACCTGTCGCGATAACCTGCGTGAAGCCTTGCGCGCTTGCAACCGAGGCAAGGCTGACGCCTCCCAGACCGGCGCCCAGCAAGGCCATCGCTTGAAACGCAACGCCATTTCGCAGCATCGTTCGCGAGAAAAATCCCCGTTCCATCACGTTTCGCATTCCCCCTTTGCGGCCACCCCACGGCGGCAATGTCGATCGCCCGCATCGGACGATGACAAACATATGTCAGGAGAATGACCCGCCTCGAAAGCTTATTTCATATATTATTCTATTTTAAATGCCGCTGGATGCACAAATGCCACACATATACGGCAATATTTTGCATATTGTTTCAAATTTCATCACATTCGCGCCGATATTGTCGAAAGGTTCAGCAAATGCGGTTTATTGTAATACATCTATAATACACATGTTGATTTTATGCATGCCGTCCCGAAGGGCATCGAGTCGAACTGCAATGGCAGAGAAGGCTGACGAAAAAAGGGGCGGCTCCCGAAGGAACCGCCCCTGCAAGGGGGATCCGCCGAAGCGAACCCTGGGGTTAGAAGTTGAACTTGGCGCCGGCGCGGAACTGGCGGCCGAAGATGCCGTCGCCGCCCTGCACCGCGTTGTACAGATACGCGCCATAGGTGACCGGATCGACCGGGGGCAGGCGGTTGAAGACGTTGAGCACGTTCACGTAGAATGTGAACTTGTCGTTGACCTTGAACGACGCGTTCGCGTCCGCGGTGATATAGCTCTTCACGCGGCAGCCGAAATAAGCCGGAGCCTGGCCGCAATCCTTGTACGCGTCGCCCTGGTCCATGGCCGACAGGTCATAGCCCGAGGTGTAGTTGACCGTACCCGTCAGCGCGAAGTCGCCAAAGTCGAAGGTGTTGACCCAGTTGCCCTTCCACTCGAACGTGCCCGAACCGGCCGTCAGGTTGAAGTTGCCCAGCGTGTCTACATAGGTCTGGCGCTTACCGTCCACCGTCGTGCTCAGCTCCAGGATCAGGCTGGCGTTCAGGTTGGTGTTCCAGCGGAACGAACCGAAATCGTAGAAGCCGTTGATACCGAAATCGATACCTTCGGACTTGATCGTCTGGGCATTGATCAGCTGCGAACGGACGAAGGCGATCTTCGGCGTGGCGTTCGGGTTGTTCACGTCGACCGCATCCGGGATGACCGTGAAGCCGCCGGGGATCGCGGTGCCCGCATAATAGGCTGCAATCGCAGGCGACAGATCGGGCGTGGTGATCGCCCCGGTCTTGCGGATGTTATAATAGTCGACGGTCAGCGACAGGCCGCGCACCGGATCGACCTTGATACCGGCGGTGAAGCTGCGCGACTTTTCAGGCGCCAGATCCTGCGATGCCAGCGTCGTCTGGCCGATCGAGTAGTTGGAGATATAGCCCGAACAGTTGGTCGGCGTCTTCTGCGAACAGATCTGACCCGCGCCCGGATTGATGCTGTACTGGCGCAGGAAGGCATCGGGAATGCTGCTCAACGACTGGGTCACGTAACCCGTGGTGGGCAGCGCGTTCGCCTCACCGAAGGACGGGATGCGGAAGCCGCGCGAATAGGTGCCACGTAGCGTCACCTGGCGGATTGGCTTGAAGATCGCACCGAACTTCGGCGAGAAGGCGCTCTGACCGCTCGAATAATGGTCATAGCGGCCCGAGGCGTTCAGCGTCAGCTGATCCACCACCGGCGCGTTGACCTCGTAAAAGGCCGACGAGACGGTACGGTTACCCTTGGTACCGAACGCGTTCAGGCGGAAATAACGCTGAGTCGGGCCATTTTCGTCCGAATTGGCGCTGGGCGCATCGATCGCTTCGTAGAAGATCGAGCCGCCGACCGCGACGCGCAGATCGCCACCCGGCAGCGCCATGATCGCTTTGCCCAGCGTGAACTGGGCCTGGAGCAGGTCCGAGCTGTCGTTGGTGATGTTGGTCGGCGTCAGATAGTTCAGCGTCGCCTGGCTGTTGAGACCCGGGTTGACGAAGTTGTAGCTACCGTCCTTGATCACATCGAGCAGGTGCTGGATGTAGACATAGCCGTTCTGCTCGAGGCGCAGATCGGTGTGCATCGCGGTCGCGTCGAAACGGTAGTCGACATCGTTCAGGATCGTGCCGTTGATCCCGAAGGCGGCGCGATAGACTCGGCTGCGGGTCTGGGTCGATTCGAAACTGTTGGGTAGCGTGCCGACCAGACGGGCGACCTGCCCTGCGGCGGCGAATGGGTTGTTCGGGTTCAGCGTGCCGTTGGTCGCGTTGCAGGCGCCGACCGTCGAGCGCGGGCAGACATAGACCGGCAGCGCCAGGATCGCCGAATTCGGGTCGATCGCCGAGGTCGGATTCTGCGACGTCGAATATTGCGGGAACAGGATACCGGCGGGCGCATTGGCGCGGATCACCGTCGGGGTGCCGGTATAGCTGGTCGTTGCCTGCTGGAAGTTGACCTGCAGATAGGCTTCCGACGTGTCACCGATCTTGGCGGTGAAGCGCGCCGAACCGCCGACACGTTCGATGTCCGGCGTAATGTTGCCGTACAGGCGCTGGCTGTCGACCTGGCAGACGGTGCCCGGTGCAGTGGCGTTGGCGGGCAGCGCCAGTTCGGCCGCGGTCGGATTGTACGGATTGCCGGTGAGGCAGCCCGCCGCCGGGTTCAGCAGCTGATAGCGGCCGAGCGCGGTCGTGTTGGTCGCATCGGCAGGCCGCACATAGAAGTTCGGCGTGTTGATCGCGAAGCCGTTGGTATACTGGTTGTTCGCATCCAGGCCGTTGGCGATGTTGTTTGGGCCGCAGACCAGGCTGCCGGTGCGGTTGGAGCAAATGCCGCGCTCGTCGCTGGTGTTGTAGGGCGCGGGCAGCTGGCTCGCGCGGACGCCTTCCGAGCGATAATAGAAGCCGCTGACATAGGCGTTGTAGCCCTGCTCATCGAGGTCGCCGGTGCCCGCGGTCAGCGAGACGCGCTGATTGGCATTGTAGCCGCGCTGCGAGATGCCTGCCTCGGCGCGGCCCATCACACCCTTGACCGAACGCTTGGTGATGATGTTGACCACACCGGCGATCGCGTCCGCGCCATAGCTCGACGAGGCGCCGTCGCGCAGCACTTCGACGCGGTCGACGATGTCGTCGGGGATGGTGTTCAGGTCGACGAAGTTGCGCGTACCGTCATCCGATAGCGGATAATATGCGGCGCGCAGGCCGTCGAACAGCACCAGCGTCGAGTTGGTCGACAGGCCGCGCAGCGACACAGACGAGGCGCCGCTGGCAAAGGCGCCATTGGCGGTGAACGAGTTGGTCAGCGCCGGGCCGTTGTTCGATGCCAGCGCCTGAATGCCCGCCTGCACCGTGTTGATGCCGCGCGCGTCGAGATTTTCGGCGGTGATCGTCGAAACCGGCGAAACGCCGGTATCGGCACCGCGAATGATCGAGCCGGTGACGACGATATCACCCCCGGTGCCCGCATCCGCCTGTTCGGCGCCCTGCGCCACCTGGGCATTGGCTTCGGCATTCTGATTGGCGGCAGGCACACTCTGCGCCAGCGCGGGCGCGCTCAACAGCATCGACAGCGGCGCAACGGTGGCCAACAGGCTCAACTTGCGCGGCCCCATCCACGAATAGGTCATGGTCTACACCCCTTTTCTCATCCGGCGTCCGATTTCGGCTCGCCAGTCTACCCAACTTCATGAAACGGAATTTCCATTCCGTAACCGAATGTTGCTTGATTGGTACGGAGCAGTGCCGTTGTAAAGATGGGAAAAATGCAACAGGTAACCACGCGTTACATCATGACGGATACGACATGCACCCTTACGCAATGCCCTGATATCGATTGCAGGACGTGTCGGATACGGCGCCGTTGATACATTTTGCGACAATATTTTTGACATAAGTTTGGAAGAAAATTGAAACAGCAAAGCCAGATCGAAATCGGGTGGTGGGAAGGGTTTGTCCGCTGCCTCATGCAGCCGAGTCACGAGGATCGCGTGCTCCCAGCGACGCACAAAAAAAGGGCAGTGGCCGAAGCCACCGCCCTCCTGAGGCAGTCCTGTTATAAAATCAGAACGTAACGCGCGCCGTGACCGAGAACAGACGACCCAGCGGATCGTAGGTCGACGGATAGGTGTTGCCGCTGTTGAAGCTGGTCGAACCGATCGACGAGCCTACGAACGGCGGCTTGCGATCGAACACGTTACGCACTGCGAACAGCAGCGAGAAACGATCGGTTGCCTGGAAGCGCGTGGTCAGGTCGAAATAGTGATAGGCCTTGATCCGCTGGTAAGCAGCCACAGGGCCGCCGCCCGACGCGATATCGTCAGCCAGCGCCAGAGGCTCATACTTGGCAGGGGCCAGGTAACGCCACAGGACCGACAGATCGACCTTGTCGATGGTCAACGTGGTGCGCTGATTGAACGAGAACTCCGGCTGGATCGAGCCGCAGTTCACCGAATAATAGCTGGTGCATTCGCGGTAGATCGAGGTCGGCGTCGCCTGATACTTCGAACGGCTGGTCCAGTTGCCAATGAAATTCAGGGTCAGCTTGCCGAAGCCCAGATTGTGGCGATAGTTCGCCGCCAGATCGATACCGTCGGTCAGCAACTGCCCGATATTGGCCAGCGGCACCGGCAGGCCGAGCGTATCCGCCGCGCTACCGTCGAGGCCGCCGGTCAGCGGGTTACGACGGATGCCCGTGCATGCCGCGCTGGTCGCGCTCGCCGCAGTCAGATTGCCGAAGCAGCCGTTGATCACGTCACCCACGGTCGGCGCGCCGATCGCATTGTCGACCTTGATGTTGTAATAGTCGACCGTCAGCGAGAAACCCGACAGGAAGGTCGGCTGGATCACCGCCCCGACCGTGAAGGTGCTAGCCTTTTCGACGCCCAGATTGGGATTGCCGCCGCCCGTAGTGTTGATCTGCCCCGACGAACCGTTGAGGATGTTGCCGATGGTCGATGCCGGAGCGCCCTGCGCCAGGCAGACCGCGCGCAGATTGGCGTTGGTGGTCGGCGCCGCACCGGCGCAAGGGTCGACCGCCAGGTTGTCGAGCCCGGTCACGACCGGCGAGAAGAGCTCGCCGATATTGGGCGCGCGAACCGCGCGGTTGTACAGCGCGCGCAGCTTGAACGAAGCCACCGGCTCCCAGCTGCCGCCGACCTTCCAGGTCCAGTTGCCGCCCGAGCGCGAATAGTCCGAATAACGGGCACCCGCTTCGAGGTTCAGACTGCGGAAGAAGGGCTTGTCCTCGACGACCGGGACGTTGAGTTCGACGAACCCTTCCTTCACGTCGTAACGACCGCTGGCATCCGGGCTCGCCGCACCGTTGCCGAGCACTTCGCCAGGCGTCTGGGTGGCGGCATCCGACGTCGTGCGGGCGGTATATTTGCGATACTCGCCACCGAACGCGATGCTGATCGGAGTTTCAGCAAACGGGCTCGACACGCCGAAGTCACCCGAGATGACGCCGCGCAAGGTGCCGAGCGTCGTCAGGACCGAGCTGCTGGTGTTCACGCCGAGCAGGAAGCCCAGCTGGTCCGAGGTGATGCTGCCAGCCGGACCGAACAGGTTGATCGGAACGCAGTTATTAGCAGTATTGATGCAGTTCGTGGTGCTGGTCGCAAGCGCCGCCTGACGGAGGCGCGACAGCAGGCCGTTGCCCGACTGGCGCTGAACGTTCTCGCTCTCGCCATAGGCGCCGAACACGTCGTAGTTGAAGTTGCCGACCAGTGCGCCGCGGACACCTGCGCGGATGTTGAACAACTGGGTCGTGTATTCGCTGATACGCGGCCCGGCCTCCACGAAGCGACGCGATGCCGAGGTATTAAAGGTACGATAATTCGGATCGGTGGTGCTGGTGGCACCGTAATAGCTGTTGCACTGCGCCTGAGTCGGCGCCTGACGGCCTGCCGTGTTGGGATCGGCATCGACGGCGTTCAGACAGAAGGTGTCGCGTACACCACCCGAGAGATACGGGTTGCTGATCGGAATGGTCAGCGTGTTGCCGAACGTTCCCGACGGCGCGATGATGGTCGAAACCGTGTTCTTCGAGAACATCGCCTGGCTGTAGAATTCCAGGTGATCGGACACTTCATACTTCGTTGAACCGAAGATGTTGAAGCGGCGGAACGGCGTCTGATAGATGTTGTACGGGTTGAAGTTGAACCGCGAATAAATCGGAACCAGGGCCGTGCCGGTGCTGTTCAGCTGACGCGTACCCGCGCCAGTCGAGAAGACACCCGGGACGGTCGTACCCGAGCCGCCTGCCGCGCCGGTGTAGGAATCGATCGACTGCACGCCGAAATCGCGATCACCCTGGTAGACGGGGTCGGTTTCCTGATAGCCGAGGCTCAGCACCGCGTTGCCGCGGCCGTCATCCATGTTGGCACCAACGGTCAGTTCGGCGCGATAGCTGTGGCCGTCGCCCTTGCCCGTGATCTGGTCGGTCAGCGAAGCGTCGACGCCCGAAAAGTCGCTGCGCGTGATGAAGTTGATGACGCCTGCAACCGCGTCCGCGCCGTAGGTGGTCGACGAACCGCCGGTCAGCACGTCGGTGCGCTCGATCAGCGCCAGCGGAATGTTGTTGAGGTCGGTCGCGCCGCCCAGGCCTGCGGGCGCGATACGTGCGCCGTCGAGCAGAATCAGGTTGCGGTTGGTGCCAAGGCCGCGCAGGTTGGCGAAGGACGCACCGCCGTTACCGTTGTTCACCTGCGAACCGATCGAGGGAACCGCGCCCGGCAGTTCGCGCAGGATCTGCTCCGCGACGTTGACTTGGCGGAGCTGGATTTCCTCCTGGCTGACGACAGTCACCGGGCTGGTCGCGATGATGTTCGGATTGCGGATCAGAGTCCCGGTGACGACGACGTCACCGCCCTGCGTCGTGGGGCTGGTGGACTCGTTGGTCTGGACACCGGGCTCCTGCGCGGCGGTTGGCGCGGCGACCGGCGCATTGCCAGCCTGATCCGTCGTCTGCGCGAAAGCGGGAACAGCGCCGAAAATGGCACTTCCGGCCAGCAAGCTGGACGCCAGCAACTGGCCTCGCATGAACTGCTTCATATCTAACCCCTTTTGTCGCCCGTTTGACCGGGCCGATCATTAGCGCAGGTTAACCCTGCTGCTGGGGGCAGCCTAACCGGCTGGCAAAACCTTATACAATCGTTCTTTGAAAGATTATGACCTTTTTGCTGCGTTGTAGCATAAGTGCAACAGGAGGGTGGTGAGTGGCCGTTAGCAGGGCCCAAATCGCCGATCAGGTAATAAAAGAAGCATATTGCCTATGTCGTGTTCCGGGCGGATATCTTCGTGCGGGGGCGTACCGAACGTCCTTCGCAACGGGAGATGCACGATGACGCTTGGTCTAGTTCTGGCATTGGCGGCGCAAAGTTCGACCGCAGCCACGCCCGCAAAACCCCCTGTAGATCCGGCCACAGCCGACAAGCAGATTTGTCGCCGTATCGTCGAGACGGGGTCGTTCGTGAAAGCCAAAAAGCTGTGCATGACACGCGAGGAATGGGCCCGTCAGCGCGAGGCAAGCCGCGATCTTGCCCAACGGGCCGTGTCGGATGGCTCCGGTCGAGCAGGCGGGAATTGATCAACATGCGAAACGGATTGATGGCATTTGCTGGAACGATGTCGATCCTGGCCGCCATCCCTGCCGGTGCACAGGATGGCGTCGCCGTCCGCCAAGTCGATGAATTGTCCCAGTGCAAGGCCATCGCCCAGGATGGCGCGCGCTTGGCCTGTTATGACCGCGCCGCTGCAACCATTCTGGCCTCGCGCGCATCCGGCGAACTTATGGTGATGGACCGCAAGACCGTCATCGCCCGCAAACAGTCCCGGTTCGGCCTTGCCACGCCGACAAGCGATATGTTCGGTGGTGGCAAGGACGACGACACCACCCAGGTTCGCCAGATCGATACCAAGATCGCGTCGGTAAAGGCGGCCAACAGCTATGGCCGGTGGAACCTAGAATTGGCCAATGGCTCTGTCTGGCAGACGATCGATGCACTGACCTTTCCCCCCGACCCCGGCGACAAGATCGTCCTGAAGGAAGCGCCGCTCAGCGGCTATCGCGCTTCGATAGCGGGCGGACGCTCGGTGCTGGTCAAGCGCATCCGCTGACCTGACCGGGTCACGGCATCGGCCCCGTCACCAAAAGCGGGTCGAGCTTGCGCCCGCGCCATTGCAGGCTCCAGTGGAGGTGCGGGCCGGTCGCGCGGCCGGTGGCGCCGACTGCGCCGATCGGCTGGCCCTGGCGGACATGATCGCCGGGGCGGACGTCGATGCGCGACAGGTGGAGGAAGGCGCTGTTCAATCCCTGGCCGTGGTCCAGCATCAGCAGATGCCCCTCCAGCGTGAAGGGCTGCTGCGCCGCCAGGATCACGACGCCGTCGGCGGGGGCGCGGACGATGGTGCCGGTGGGGACCGCGACATCGGTGCCCGAATGATAGCTGCCCGGCTCGCCGCGATAGATGCGCTGCGCCCCGAACAGGCCCGAGATACGCCCCGTCACCGGCCATGCCAGCGTCTGGCGCCAGCCCTCGGCATCGGTCACTGCCAGGCGGGCGGCGCGGATCTGGGCCAGTTCTGGGGGGCGAAGCCGCTGGAATTCGGGATCGGGGACGGGATATTTGGGCAGCGTGTTCAGCCGCTCGATCCGCCAGTCCCGCGGCGCGATGGTCAATGGCTGGCGCACCTGGCGCCCATCGGACAGTGTGGCGACCAATTCGGCCGATGGTCCTGCGTCACGGTCGAACCCGGCGAGGAATGCGCCGTCGGGGGCCAGCGACACGGCTTGGCCGTCGAGCGTCACCGACACCGCGCCGGTCGGCGCCTGCCCCCGGATCAGACCGCCCTGGCTGAGCTGTCCGGTCCAGCGGAACGGGGTCAGGGCAATGGCGACGGGGGTCGAAGCGGGGCGCGGCGCCAGGGTAGCAGCGGGTGCCGCCATCGGCTCGGCCGGTGCCACGCATCCGGCCAGCAGCAACGCGAATGCCCCGCCCCAAGCCCTCATTGCGGGCCGAGCACCTTGGCGGTCGCCTCGGCATCGGCATAGGCCTCCTGCTGCGCCGCGCTCCAGTACTTCAGGTCTTCCAGCGCGATGCGCCGTCCGGTCACCGCGCAGACGACATGATCGCCCGGCGACAGGACGCGAAAGCCATTGGCCATATAATGGAGCTTCGCGGGGCGATCGGTGTTCGACATGAGCATCTGGGTCACTTTCGGGTCAAAGGAGCGTCGGCTGATCCGGCCCGACCTGTTTCGAATGGGCCTGGTCGACCTTGGGCTCCCGCTTGGGCTTTTCATAGGTTTTGGCAGCGGGGCGCTCAACCCCGGCCTGATCGACGGCCACATCGACCGTGCCGTCGCGGAAACGCAGGGTCAGCGTGTCGGCCGCCCTGGCCGCCTCGGCCGAAGACAGCGTCTCGCCGCCGGGCCGCGCGGTGATCCGGGCATAGCCGCGCTCCAGGATACGATCGGGGTTGAGCGACTGAACCAGCCGCCAGGTCGAAGCCAGTCGGTCGCGGCCCCGCTCCACCTGCCGCTCCAGAATGGCAGGACGCAGCGCCGCGCCCGCCCGGTCCAACCCACCACGCGCCAGCGTCACCCGCCGCTCCAGCCCGCGATCCAGCCGCGCGCCCGCCTCGTCCGCCCGCTGGCGCTGCGGCCCCAGCAACTGGTCGCGCTTGGGAAGCAGCCGCGCCATCGCCTCCAGCCGCTCGCGGCCCCGCTCGACATAGCGACGCGCGCAGCGTTCGGCGCGCTGACCATGCGCGGCGACGGTCAGGCGGATATCGGCCAGCACCGGCACCGCAATCTCCGCCGCCGCCGTGGGGGTCGGCGCGCGCAGGTCGGCAGCATAGTCGCACAAAGTCGTGTCCGTCTCATGCCCGACCGCCGAGATGATCGGGATCGAGCAGTCCGCGACCGCGCGGACGACCGCTTCTTCGTTGAACGACCACAAATCCTCGATCGAACCGCCGCCCCGCGCGACGATCACCAGGTCGGGACGCGGCACCGGGCCGCCGGGCTGGATCGCATCGAAGCCCCGGATCGCGGCGGCAACCTCGTCCGCCGAGCCTGTACCCTGCACTTTGACGGGCCAGACGATGACATGGGTCGGACAGCGATCCTCCAGCCGGTGGAGAATGTCGCGGATGACCGCCCCCGTGGGCGAGGTGACGACGCCGATGACCGGCGGCATGAAGGGAAGCGGCTTTTTCCGTTCGCGGGCGAACAGCCCCTCGCCCGCCAGCTTTGCCTTCAGCTTCTCGAACAGCGCCATCAGCGCGCCCGCGCCCGCCAGCTCCATCCGCTCGACGACGATCTGGTATTTGGAGCGGCCGGGGAAGGTGGTCAGGCGGCCGGTCGCGATCACCTCCACCCCGTCCTGCGGCTGGAAGGGCAGCGTATTGGCCGCGCCCTTCCACATCACCGCGTCGATGACCGCGTTCTCGTCCTTCAGGCTCATATAGACATGGCCCGAGGTCGCGCGCTTGTACCCGGAAATCTCGCCGCGCAGGCGGACATGGCCGAATTCGCCCTCCACCATCCGCTTCAGCTTCAGGCTGAGTTCGCCGACCGACAATGCGAGTGCGTTGTCGCCGGCGATCTCCTCGGCTACCAGCCTCGCACTTTCGTCATAGGGATAAGGATCGGGCATGAACGTCCTGCTGCTGGGATCGGGTGGCCGCGAACACGCGCTGGCGTGGAAGCTGGCACAGTCGAACGGGTTAGATACGCTCTACGCCGCGCCCGGCAACCCCGGTATCGCGAGCCATGCGACCTGCGTGGCCCTGAACGCGACCGATCACGCCGCCGTGGTGGCCTTCGTGAAGGACCACGCCATCGGCCTGGTGGTGGTCGGCCCCGAAGCACCGCTGGTCGACGGCTTGGCCGATTCGCTCCGCGCCGAGGGCATCCCCGTATTCGGGCCGAGCAAGGCCGCCGCGCAGCTGGAGGGCTCGAAGGGCTTCACCAAGGATCTCTGCCGCCGCGCCGACATCCCGACCGCCGGTTATGTCCGGGTGAACACGCTGGCGGAGGCGCAGGCCGCGCTCGCGACGACCTTCGGCCTGCCGGTCGTCATCAAGGCCGATGGCCTGGCGGCGGGCAAGGGCGTGACCGTCGCCTTCACCAAGGCCGAGGCCGAGGGCGCGATCACCGACCTGTTCTCGGTCCCCGGTGCCGAGGTCGTCATCGAGGAATTTCTGGAGGGTGAGGAGGCCAGCCTCTTCGTCCTGACCGATGGCGAGGCGCTCCTGCCCTTCGGCTCGGCGCAGGACCATAAGCGCGTCGGCGACGGCGATACCGGCCCCAATACCGGCGGCATGGGCGCGTACAGCCCCGCGCGCGTCCTGACGCCCGAGCTGGAGCAACAAGCGATCGACCGGATCGTGCGGCCGACCGTCGACACGCTGCGTGCCGAGGGGACGCCCTTTTCGGGCGTGCTCTATGCCGGGCTGATGCTGACCGAGCAGGGGCCGAAGCTGATCGAGTACAACGCCCGCTTCGGCGATCCCGAGTGCCAGGTGCTGATGCTGCGCTTCCAGGGCGATCTGCTGGCGGTGATGCTGGCGGTGGCCGAGGGGCGGCTGGCCGAACTGCCCGCGCCCGCCTTCTCGGACGATCCGGCGCTGACCGTCGTGATGGCGGCGGCGGGCTATCCCGGCACGCCCAGGGCGGGCGGCGCGATCCAGGCGATCGACGCGGCAGAGGCGACCGGCGCGGTGGTGTTCCAGGCGGGCACGAAGATGGACGGCGAACAACTGGTCGCCAGCGGCGGCCGCGTGCTGGCCGTGACCGCCAGCGCCGCGACGGTGGGGGAGGCACAAGCCGCCGCCTACCGCGCGGTCGATGCGATCCGCTTCCCCGACGGCTTTTGCCGCCGCGACATCGGCTGGCGCGAGGTTGCGCGCGAAGCGGGAACCGAGGCTTGATCCCAGCGATTGGGGCGACGCTCGCCCTTGAGGCAATGGGTGGATAGGGTAACACCATGAACGATACGACCGCAGCACCGGCGACCAGCCTCATTCCCGATGGCGTGGCGGCGATCACGACCATCCATTTCGTCCTGCTCGCCATCGTCGCGCTGGCGGCGATCGCGATGATCGTGGTGGGCATGCGCCTGAAGCACCGCCGCAAAGAGGCCGCCCGCCGGGTGGAGGAAAATGCGCAGGAAGCCGGGCTGGCCGTGCGCCAGCCCGACCGCAAGCCGATCAGCGAAGCCTCGCTGACCGAGCCCAAGGCGAGCCCGGCGCCCGCACCTACGCCTGCACCCGCCCCGACTCCCGCTCCGGCCCCGACGCCTGCGTCTGCGCCTGCGCCCGTCGCGACCCCGGTCATGCCGACGCCGAGCGCGCCCGAAGAGCCTGTCTTCGCGGACGAGCCGCTGAACGACGAGCCGGTCGCCGCCGCTGCGCCGATGACCGCCAGCCCGGCCGCCGAAGCCGCGCCCGCCCCCACCGAACCGTCTCGGCCCGAGGATCAGCCGATCACGCTGCTCAAGGGCCTGGGCCCCAAGCTGACCCAGGCGCTGGCCCAGCATGGCATCACCACGGTCGGCGACATGGCGGGCTTGAGCGAGGCCCAGGCCCAGGCGCTCGACGCCCAG
>DXIH01000167.1 GCA_019112965.1 Candidatus Sphingomonas excrementigallinarum
TCGTCGACCCAGCGCGCCAGGATCGAGCGGGCCTGACCGATGGTGAAGAACAGCGTCTCGTTGAGCAGCTCGTCGCGCATGCGACCGTTGAAACTCTCAACAAAGCCATTCTGCGTCGGCTTGCCCGGCGCGATGTAATGCCACTCGATGCCGGTATCGCCGGACCAGACGAGCACCGCGTTCGACGTCAGTTCAGTCCCATTGTCGCTGACGATCATCTTCGGCCTGCCGCGCTCGGCGATCAGATCGGCCAGTTCGCGCACGACCCGCCGGCCCGAGATTGACGTGTCCACTACCGCCCGGAGGCATTCGCGCGTGACGTCGTCGACGATGTTGAGCACGCGGAACCGTCGACCGGTAACGAGCTGGTCGTGCACGAAGTCCAGGCTCCAGCGCTGATTGGGGAGCGTTAGCACCGGCGCGGGTGCCCGGCTGCCTGTAGCACGCCTTCGTCCTTTACGACGACGCACCGTCAGGCCCTCCTCGCGGTAGAGCCGCTGGGTCTTCTTGCGGTTGATCGTGATGCCGTCCCGGCAAAGCAGAATGTGCAGACGCCGATAGCCGAACCGCCGGCGCTGCTGCGCCAGCTCACGCAAACGCGACCGCAGGTCGCCATCATCTGCCCGGCACGAGCGATACCGCATGCTCGTGCGATCCGCTCCGGCAACCGTGCACGCCCGCCGCTCGCTCATCCCCAGCGTCGCCTGGAGATGCGCGACCGCTTGCCGCTTCGCGGCGGGCATCACCACTTTTTTGACAGCAGGTCTTTCAACCCCGCATTGTCGAGCATCGTGTCCGCCAGCAGCGGCTTGAGTCGCGCGTTCTCCTCTTCAAGCGACCGCAGGCGCTTTGCGTCAGACACCACCAGGCCGCCGAACTTCGCCTTCCACGCATAGTAGGTCGCGCTCGACATCCCGTGCTTGCGGCACAGCTCCGTCACCACCGCCCCCGCCTCGGCATCCTTCAGGATGCCGATGATCTGCTCTTCCGAAAACTGCTTCCGCTTCATTCCGTCCGTCCCTTCAATGGGCCGGTCTCTAGTTCCACCTGGATGAAGAAACGGGGGTCACGTCACCGTCGGGAGTGCGAGCGTCTCGTACCGGGTTTCCGTGTCGGTATCGTGATAATAGCCTCCGAACAGCGACATTTGGGTCGCATCATCGGGCCGCCATTCCAGCTTCAAATTACCCGACAGGCGGGTCCGCATATTTTCGAAGAAATAATCCTGATTGCGGATCGGCACGAGATAGCCGGTCGACAGGTTCGGAAACGGTGTCGCCTTGCCCCCCGGCGTGTAATAACTCCACCCCGCCCCCAACGTGTCGCCGGGCAGTTCGGCCCGCGCGGTCGAGGGCAGCCGCTGATACTCGACCGAGGCGACCACGCCCAAGGTCCGATCCACGCCGAACAGCGTCGAGGCGGTGGCATCGGCCCGAACCGATGGCCCGCCGCTGCGCACCAGCTTGCCGGACGTGTCGTTATAGCCGCCATTGGCGTTCATCACGAAGAAGCGTTCGCCATGCTGATCGAAGGCGCTTTTCGACACGATGTTGATCTGTCCGCCCAGCGCGTGCGGGTCATATTGCGCCGTGACGCTCTTGATCGCCTCGATCCGCGAGACGAGCGAGGCGGGCAGCATGTCCAGCCGCGCGCCGCGATAGATCCAATCGGGCGAGGCGAGCGGAATACCGTCGAGGGTGACGAAATTGTAGCGCGGGTCGAGGCCCCTGATCGTCGCTCGCTGATAGATATCACGGTTCTTCGTCGGGTCCGCGCCGCCCACCACCGAGACACCCGCGATCCGGCGGCTCGCTTCGACGATGTTCAGATCCGGCAGGCGGCCGACATCGTCCTGCGCCACCGCGTCCAGAATGACGTCGGACTTCTTCTTCGCCTGTATGGCGGAACGCTGCGACGCGCGAAAGCCGGTCACGACGATTTCGCCCTGAGGGCTGGACTGCGTCTCGGACTGCGGCGTCGCCATGGCTTGCTGCGCAAGCGCGCTTCCAGGCCACAATCCGATGGCCGTCGTTCCCAGCGACGCCACTATCCGCCGCCCCATAAACCTTGTCACCACAGCTACGCCCCTCTGCAAATATTTCGTTACACTCTGTATGCAATTAATTTGACAGTTTGACGATGGTTGGCGACAAGACCCGAGATGAGGTTAGAAGGGCGACATGATGAAAGAGGCGCTGACCTCGCGCGCGCGCATGATCCTGGGAATGATCCGCCGCCACGGTGCCGTGTCGCGCGCCACGCTGGTGCGTGACACCGGTCTGTCGGGCACGGCCGTCTTTCGTGCGACCGAGGAGCTGGCCGCCGCCGGACTGGTGCGGATCGGCGATACCGTTGCGGCGGGGCGCGGCGCTCCCAGCGCGACCGTCCATATCGTTCCCGATGCGGCGTTCAGCCTGGGACTGTCGGTGATGACCGACCGCGCCGACATCATATTGGTCGATCTGGCAGGACAGATCCGCGCGCGCCGGGAACTCACCAGGCCCGATATGCCGCGCGACGCGATCCTGTCTGGGGCCGCGACGTTCGGCGAACAAGCGCTGGCGGACGCGGGCGCGAACCGCGACCAGCTGTGCGGGATCGGCGTGGCGGTGGCGGGTTACTTCGTCGCACCCGATATGCTCAACCCAGCCGACGAGATCGCGGAATGGGGTCTAGTCGATCTGCGCAAGACGATCGAGCAAAGGCTGGGTATGGCCTGCCAGGTCGAGAATATCGCCAGTGCTGGGGCCGTCGGCGAAAGGCTGCTGGGGGCCGGAGCGGGATTCGACAGCTTCTGCTACGTCAACATCGCGGCGGGCTTTGGCGCCGGGCTCGTGCTGGATGGACGGCTGTGGCGCGGGTGCCATGGCAATGCCGGGGAGATCGCCGGGCTGTTCCCGCTGTCGGGTCGCACCACGCCGAACCTGCCCAACCTGCGCATGACGCTGGCCGGGCACGGCGTTGCCACCGAAAGCGTCGCCGATCTGGTCGCGCGCTTCGACCTCGACTGGCCGGGTGTGGCGCAATGGCTTACGGCCCATCGTGCGGATTTCGATTACTTCTTCAACGCGATGCGGTTCATGATCGACTGCGAGGCGATCATCGTGGGCGGCCGCATCCCCCGGGCGCTGGCGCAGGCCATCGTAGATGGCGCACGCTGGCCCGAAGGATCGCTGCCTGCCCGCCGAGGGCGCCGCGCCCCCGCTACCCAGCTGATCGTGGCCGATCTGGAACCGGAATGGAGTGCGCCGGTCGGTGCCGCTTCGCTGTTGTTCCAACAGACGCTGTTCGGGTGATCCCGCGCCGATATACGCCAAGTCCGATCGCCACCCCCGCCGTCGCGACCAACGCCGTCATCATCAACCGCGAGGGCGGTGAGGCGGGATTGGCCAAGGTCTGACTATACGGTGTCCTCGCCAATATCCGGCCAACGAGCAGCATGGCAGCGCCCTGCGCCAGTTTCGACATGCATGTGAAGGTACCGACGTAACGCAACGCCCGGCTAGGTACGGCCCGCTGCGTCATCATGGCCCACAGGACCAGCCACAGACCACTGGTTCCCGCGCCGAAAAGCATACCGATAGCCATCCCACCGATAGCGGACACCCGGATCGGATCGGTGAGGAGTAGCGCTGCCACCAGCAGGGTTGCTGCCATCCCGAGCAGAACGCGCGCCATGCCATGGCGGCCGATCCAGAGCACCCAAAGCGGCTGGCTGATCGGCGCACCGATCGCGGCCCATAGCATCAGCTCGATCCTGTGGCTGGCGAACGCCGTGAAATAGGGCTCCAACGTGCGGAATAACGTCACCGTGAACATCATCGCCGCCAACGCCAGCAGGATAATCGGCAAGTCGACGGGCCTTGCGCCCTCCTGCTGCGGTGGGTTCGGAGTCGGCCTTACAGGCCAGGACGCCCCCGCCGCCCACGCCGAAGTCCACCACATGGCCCCGGCGACGATGGCGGCCCAGAACGGATAGATCAGAGCACTCCGCCCCGCTATCAACAGCGGGGCCGCGAGGGCGACGACCGCCAGAGCGGCCAAGCTCGACACGACGTTCCGAGCCGCCAGCCACCGGCGCTGCACGGCAGTATCCAGCGTCATCAGCGGCACCAGGGCGTTTTGCGCCACGTCGACCAGCGGATAGAGGAGCCGAAACCCGCTTAGCGTCACAAGCGCCCATATCACCCGCCAATCGGCCGGGATGAGAGGCGTGATCGCGAACAGCAGAAAGCAGGCCGCCACGGCAGGCGCGGCCCGCGCCTGCAAGGTCGCTGCGGTCGCCGCATCCGCAATCCGACCATCGAGCTTTGTCCCAAGCGCGAGGTCCGCCAATCCGGTAAGGAACAGCGTCAGCCCCAGAACCCATCCCATGGCCTGCGGCGTCAAACCACAGGCTTCTGTCAGAAAAAACGCAAAGAGAAGGCCACTGGTGTGCCATAGCTGGCTTTTGGCAAAATGGGCACAAAGATACCGCAGCATGCAGCCCATTCGCTGCGGCGATGTGATCACTGCCAGGGCTCCATCCTGACATTCGTTACACGTTCGAGCGAAAATTTTATGACGCCAGCCCCCCATTTGCATGTCCTGGAGGA
>DXIH01000014.1 GCA_019112965.1 Candidatus Sphingomonas excrementigallinarum
ATCCCCCTCCCGCAAGCGGGAGGGGGTCGGGGGGAGGGCCAGCCCCAGGCGACACCGCTCGAAGCATGCCCCTCCCCCAGCCTCCCGCCTGCGGGCGGGGCGCAAAGGGGTCTCGCCTTACAACTTCACCAGCATCTTGCCCTTGTTGCCGCCGGTGAACAGCGCCAGGAATGCCTCTGGTGTCCGGTCCAACCCCTCGAACACCGTCTCTTCGCGCTGCAAGCCGCCATCCTTTAGGATCGCGGCCATATCGCGATAGAAGTCCGCCTGATGCTTGAAGTCGCCGAAGATAAAGCCCTGCATCCGCACGCGGTTGCCTATCATCCGCGCAATGTATTTCAGGCTCGTCGGCTTCGAGTCGTTGTAGACATCGATCATGCCACAGATCGCAAACCGTGCATGCAGCTTGGCGTGGGCGAGCGCGGCATCAAGATGATCGCCGCCGACATTGTCGAAATAAACGTCGATGCCATCGGGCGCAGCCTCGCCCAGCGCGTCGACCACCGACTTACCGCCCTTATAATCGATCACCGCATCCGCGCCGAGCGAGCGCACCCAGTCGCACTTCTCCGCACCACCGGCCGATCCGATAACGGTCATGCCCTTGGCCTTGGCGATCTGAACCACCGTCGATCCGACCGCGCCCGCTGCCGCCGAGACGAACACCGTCTCACCCGGCTTTGCTTCGGCGATCTGAAGCAGGCCATAATAGGCGGTCATGCCGGTCAAGCCGAACTGACCCAGATAGGCCTGGGGGTCGACGCCCAGATCGGGCAGCGGCTGGACATGCGCGGCGGGCAGCACCGCCTCGTCGCGCCAGCCCGCCATGTGGCTGACCAGCGTACCGACCGGGATGTTATCGGCACGGCTCTCCACCACTTCGCCGATCGCGCCGCCCTGCATCGGCTCGCCAAGCTGGAAGGGCGGGACATAGCTTTTCGTGTCGTTCATCCGACCGCGCATATAGGGGTCGACCGACAGCCAGCGATTGGCGACCCGCACCTCGCCCTCGTTCAGCGCGGGCAGGTCGCGCTCGACCAGCGCGAAGTCACCGTCGACGGGGGTGCCCTTGGGGCGGGCCGCCAAGGTCCAAGCCTTCATCATCATATCCTTTTCTTGCGTGGGAGCGGACATGGGAAAGGGCCCGGGTGAAATCCACCCGAGCCCTCCAAGAAAAGTCACTCATTCGTGACGTTTTTCTTTATCAGTAACCCCGATTGGTGTCCGAGGTCGTGCCGGTGGTGCCCGTCGTCGTGCCGGTCGTTGCCGTGCTGCCGGTGGCGGTCCCGGTGGTGTTCTGGGTGGAGCCGGTCGTACCAGTCGCACTCTGGCCGTAACCGCTCGTCTGGCCGCTGGCCTGGCCACCGCTTTGCGAATAGCGGTTCGCCTGACCGTAACGGTCATTCTCATTGGTGCGATCGCCGAACATGGCGCGCGCATTTTCCTCGTCCCGCCACTGGGCCTTGGCCTCCTCGGCGGTCTTGGTCAGCGTGACCTTGTCCTCAACCGACTTCAGCCAGCGCGACGGGATCGAATGGTGCTGGCCGCCCGCATCCTTGTCGTTCTTGGTCAGCAGGATGCGGTCGCCGCGCACCTTGTCGACGGTGCCGACATGGCTGCCGTCCGAACCGACGACTTCCTGGTGCTCCTTCACCTTGGGCAGAAGGCCGCGCTGGCCTTCGCGCTCGGTGCGCCAGCTCGAGAACTCGTTCTGGAACTTGGTGCGGTTCTCGCTGCGATATTCGTCATAATCGCGGTCGAGCGCGGCGATCTGGCCCGAGCGCCAGTGATTATAGTCATGGTCCTGCTGGGCGTAGTAACGCTCGTCCATGCGCGCATCGGCTTCGCGGCGGCGTTCCGCCTCCTCGTCACCGAACCACGAACGGACTTCGTCCCCGGCGCGGGCGAAGAAGCCGCGATCCTCATAGTCATAGCCCTGCGGCTGGCGGCCATAGTCGCGGCCCGACTGCTGCTGACGACCATAGTCCGAGCGGTCATAGCCCGAACGACCATAGTCGCTGCGGCCATAATCACCGCGACCCTGGCGGTCGTCCCGGCCGTAGCGGTCGCCGGTATAGCCATAGCCACGCGATGAATCGCCATAGCTCGACGTACCACGGTAGGTTTCACGGCCGGAGTCGCGATCATAGCGGGTCTCGCCGCCACGATAGGCGCCGTAATGACCCGAGCGGCCTTCGCCGTAACGGCCTTCGTTCTGGTGGCCGCCAAAGTCCTGGCGACCGAAATCCTGACGCGACGCGCCATAGCTGTCGCGGTCATAGCTCTGACGGCCATAGCCCTGGTTGCCATAATCGCGCGCGCCATAGCCGCGACGGCTGTCGTTGCGGCTGTCATTGCGGTCGTCGTCGAACGCACCGGCGGCTTCATAGTCGCGAGCGCTGGAATAGGTGTAGTCGCGCCCCGAGCCATAATCCCGGCCATAGTCGAAGTCGCGGTCGCCACGATTGGCGTCGCGGGAATAGCGGTCGTAAGCCATCCTAAACCCTCCTGAAATTCGATCCTGCGGGGGCCGACGCCGCTCGTCCGGCGGGTCGTACCTTCCGAGTGTTTCAATGAGGCACGAACGGACATGTTCCGTTGGCGGCGCGCCAGCCGCGACGGATGGAGTGATGCGGAAGGCCGAAAGCCGCGGAATTTTTTTGAGGATAGCCCGCAAAGCGGTGTTGCGTCGCCCCCGATCACCGGCTAATGGCGTCGCTCCCGACCATGGTCGGGATACGCGGCGGGGCTGTAGCTCAGATGGGAGAGCGCTGCAATCGCACTGCAGAGGTCAGGGGTTCGATTCCCCTCAGCTCCACCAGCCGCCCATGAAAAGAGACGGATCCTTTCGCGATCGCCTCTTATATAACCCCCATCACATAGTTGGTGCCGCAGGCTTTCGATCGGTCATTTCCCTCGATCGCGGTTACACGCGATCCGAACGGCCCCCGCCCGCGCATGGGCGAAGACCGCTGGATCGACCTGCAATAGCCTGCCGGATGCGCGTCAGCCCGCGCGTTGCGACGTCAATCGGAGCAGGCGACCGCCCGAGCCATCTTCCAATACCCATAGGGCGCCATCCGGCCCGGCCATGACCGCACGGATACGCGCGCCCATATCCCACCGATCGGCTTCGCGGGGTACGCCATTGTCAAACGCGATTCGGCTCAACGAGGTGGAGGCCAGTCCACCGACAAAGGCCGATCCCTGCCATTCGGGGAACATGCGGCCGTTATAGAATGTCAGCCCCGCCGGTGCGATCACCGGCGTCCAGTACAGGGCGGGCTCCTGAAACTTGCGGTTCCCGGCATGCGAGGGGATCGGGGTGTCGTCATAATTCTTGCCGTACGACACGACGGGCCAGCCATAATTGCGCCCAGGCTCGATCAGGTTCAGTTCGTCCCCGCCCTGCGGCCCCATTTCGGTTTCCCACAACCGCCCCTCGGCGTCGAAGGCCAGGCCATAGGGATTGCGGTGGCCGGTGGACCATGTTTCGGCCGGTGTCAGATTGGGAGCCGGAATCTTGACGGTGCGAACCGGCGCCTTGGCGGCCGATCCCGAATTCTCCGACGGATCGATCAGCCCGATGCTGGTCCCGCCGACCTTTCCGGCACCCGGATTGCCGGGGGCCGGCTTGCCGTCGAGGGTCAGGCGCAGGATCTTGCCCAATGCCTGGTCGGGGTCTTGCGCGGGGGTGAAGCGCTGGCGCTCGCCCGATGTCAGGAACAGGTAGCGGCCATCGGGCGAGAAGGCGATATAGCCGCCGAACTGGCCGCCCGCACCGCGCGGCAACTGGCGCCAAATGACCTGCAGATTGCGAAGCATCGGCTGCGCGCCCGTCAGATCGAGCGTCGCGCGGGCGAGCGCCAGCCCGTCACCACCTTCGCCCGGCTCGGAATAGGTCAGGTAGACTTGTCGATCCTGCGCGAAAGCGGGCGACGTCGCGACGAACAACAGACCGCCCTGCCCTTCGAAATGCACGGTCGGCACGCCGCCGACCGGCGTCTTCTGGCCGGTGGCGGTCACCAGCCAAAGGTGTCCGGGCTTTTCGGTCACCAGCATCCGTTGGTCGGGCAGGAAGGCCAGCGCCCATGGGGAATCGAACGTCGCGACCGGCTTGATCTTGAAGGGCTTCACCTTCTTGGCCTGCACCGATCCGTAATTGACCGGCGGCGGCAAATCCTTTGCCGACGGTTGCTGCGACGAAGGCGAGGCGTTGCACCCGAGCAGCAGCAGCGGCGTCAAGCCGGTCATGACCGTACGATACAAGATGGAGCCTTTCTATAAGGGGATGAGTGGGCGCCGGAGCGGGCGGGATCGACGATCGCCACCGCCTGCGCGTCCCATCAGGACATGAACGGAACGGGGTCTTCGGGGACGTAGATGCCGGTGTCGGCAAACGCGTTGTCGACCAGAACCGACATGGCCGCCGCCGCCGCCGCGCCGTTTCCGGCGACGAACGCCTCGTACACGGCATGGTGGTCGGGCATGGGATCACGGTTCTGCTTGCCCTCGTCCCGCGCGAAGCGGGTGGTCCATTCGATCGCGGCTGCAATCGAGTTCGACAACGTCACCAGCGGTTCGTTGCGGGTCGCCTCCAGGATCAGCAGGTGGAACGTCTTGTCCGCGGCACGCCCCTCCGTGGTCAGCAAGCCGTGACGCCCCATCTCCTCCAGCGCGTGCCCCATCTGGGCAAGTTGGCGACTGGTCCGCCGCCTGGCCGCCAGTGCCGCCGCCGAGGGCTCGACGATGCTGCGCAGTTCGAAGATGCCGCGAATGAACTCGGGGTCGGGACCGGCTTCGAACATCCAGCCGAGCACGTCGAGATCGAGCATGCTCCAGCGACTGCGCTCGGTCACCAGCGTGCTGCTCTTCACCCGGTTCTGCACCAGCCCCTTGGCGGCGAGTACCCGGATCGCCTCGCGATAGGCCCCGCGCGACACATTGTTTTCGGCACTGAACCGCTCTTCGCTGAGCAACGGCGTACCTGGCGCCATCCGCCCGCTCACGATCGCGACCCCCAGGTCATGCGCGATGCCGCTGCGGATGCCGACCGGACGGTGCGAGGGAATTTCCAAGAAGATGTCGTCTTCGACCATGGCGCAATTGGACCGCGCGGCCGCCATTCCGTCAACCCCTTTAATCACCAATCTTGTGCGACCAGTTTTCCATATTGAGATTTTGGTGTTGCGTTCCGCAGCGAAGTTTGCGCAATCTGGTCGTACAAGATTTCGAATCAAGGCTGGGGCAGGCGCAAAGGGGGGAGCGTCGGCCAGCAGCGGTGCAGCCCCCCGCCATGCGCTGTCGCATGACCCGAGGCACGGCCGCCTGCCCGACCGCGAGGAACGGCTGCGCGGCGGTGCGACGGTCGTCTCTGGCGCGAAGATGACTCGATACGCGTTTGGAGGAGAGACCCGATGTCCCGTTTCGCGACCATGACGGCAATGACTGCCGCCATGCTGGCAGGATCGCCCGCCGCCGCGCAGTCCGCCCCCCCCCGCCCTGCCGCAGCGACGGCCCAGCAAGCGGCGGTGCGCGACGTGACGGTCACGGTCGAGGCGGGCAAGCCGGTCGGCGCGCTGCCGCCGGTCTGGCGCTTCTTCGGCGCGGACGAGCCGAATTATGCGACGATGAAGGACGGCCGCAAGCTGCTGGTCGAATTGGGCAAGCTGCGCGAGGGGGAGGTCTATTTCCGCGCGCACAACCTGCTCAACACCGGCGACGGTACGCCCGCCTTCAAATGGGGCAGCACCAACGTCTATACCGAGGACAAGAACGGCAACCCCGTCTATGACTGGACGACGGTCGACCGGATCATCGACACCTATCTGGCGCGCGGCGTTCGGCCCTACCTCCAGATCGGCTTCATGCCGGAGGCGATGACGACCGCGCCGGCCGGAACGCCCTATCAGCACAGCTGGCGGCCGGGCTTCGCCTATCATCACATCATCTCGGGCTGGGCCTATCCGCCCAAGAGCTACGACAAGTGGCGCGAGCTGGTCTATCAATGGACCCGGCACAATATCGAACGCTATGGCCGGGCCGAGGTCGAGCGCTGGTATTTCGAGGTCTGGAACGAACCGAACGGCGCCTATTGGGAAGCGTCGCGCGAGGATTTCTTCAAGCTGCACGATTACGCCATCGACGGCGTCCGTCGCGCCCTGCCGACCGCCAGGGTGGGCGGGCCCGACACGGCGGGCTCGGGCGGCGAGTTTATGGACGCCTTCCTGAAGCATGTGTCCAGCGGCACCAATTATGCCACCGGCCAGACGGGCACGCCCACCGACTTCCTCGCCTTCCATGCCAAGGGGCAGCCGGAGTTCGTCGACGGCCATGTGCGCATGGGGATCGCCACCCAGCTTCGGGAAGTCGATCGTGGCTTCGGCAAGGTGACCTCGATCCCCTCGCTGGCGAACAAGGCGGTGGTGATCGGCGAAAGCGATCCGGAGGGCTGCGCCGCCTGTCCCGGCCCCGAGAACGCCTATCGCAACGGCACCATGTATTCCAGCTACACCGCGGCCAGCTTCGCGCGGATCTGGGACCTGGCGGTGCGGCGGCGGGTCAATCTGGACGGCGTATTGTCCTGGGCGTTCGAGTTCGAGAATCAGCCCTGGTTCGCGGGCTATCGACAGCTGTCGACCAACGGGGTCGACCTGCCGGTGCTCAACGTGTTCCGCCTGTTCGCCAAGATGGGACCGGAGCGGATCGCCGCGACCAGCAACGCGCAGATCCCGCTCGACACGATCATGAAGGACGGCGTGCGGGGATCGGCCGATATCGGCACGCTGGCGACGCGGACGCCCGATGGACGGATCGCGGTGCTGCTGTGGCATTACCACGACGACGACGTGGCTGGGCCGGTCGCGCAGGTGAAGCTCGACATTGCGGGGACGAAGGCGGCGTCGGCGACGCTGTGGCGGGTCGATGGCGACCACGCCAACGCCTTTACCGCGTGGCAGCGCATGGGATCGCCCCAGTCGCCCAACGACAAGCAGTATAAGCAGCTGGAGGCCGCCTCGGTCATGCACGAGGAGACGGTCGCCGCGACGGGTTCGACGCGCGGCGGGCGATCCTTCACCGTCGGTTTGCCGCGACAGGGCGTCGCGCTGCTGGTGATCGATGGCCGTTGACCGTCCTGCGGCGGGTGTCGCGCTGGCGGGGCGCTGGGGCATTGCGCTGCTGATCGCGGCGGCGATCGCGATCAGCTATCTCGACCGGCAGACGCTGCCCTGGGCGATCAAGTTCATTGAGGCCGACATCCCGATCGGCAACCAGACGAAGGCGTTCCTCGATAGCGCGTTCCTCGCGACCTATGGGCTGATGTATCTGGGCGGCGGCTGGCTGCTCGACCGGATCGGCACGCGCCGCGGCTTCTTGGTCATCATGATCTTCTGGTCGCTCGCCTGCGCCAGCCACGGCCTGGCGGGCGGCGTGGTGGCCTTGGCCGCCAGCCGGTTGCTGCTCGGCATCGGCGAGGGCGGCGGCTTTCCCGCCGCGACCCGCGCCGTCGCCGAATGGTTCGGCCCGCGCGACCGGGCGGCGGCGATCGGCCTGGTCAACGCCGGGACGGCGGTCGGCGCGGTCGTGGCGCCGCCGCTGATCGCATTGATCCTCGCCCGGGTCGGCTGGTTCGGGCTGGCCAGCTGGCGCTGGGTGTTCTTCCTGACCGGGGCGATGGGGCTGGCATGGTCGGCGTGGTGGTTCGCCCGCTATCGCACCCCGGCCGTCCCCCGCGAGACGCACGTCGATGCAAGCGACACGCCGACGCTCCGCGCGCTGCTGCGTCGGCGCGAGGTGGCGGGCGTCGTCGGCGCCAAGTTCCTCAGCGACGGGGCATGGTATTTCTACCTGTTCTGGCTGCCCAAATATCTGTTCGAGGCGCATGGCTTTGACCTGAAGCAGGCCGCGACGATCGGCTGGATCCCCTATGCCGCCTCGGGCGTCGGCAGCCTGCTGGGCGGCTGGCTGTCGAGCAGGCTGCTGGCGGGCGGGCGCTCGGTCAACGCCGCGCGCAAGATCGCGCTGGCGATCAGCGCGGCGCTGATGCCCTGGGTGATGCTGGTCCCCCTGACCCAATCGATCCCGGCGGTACTGTTCCTCTTCAGCCTGGCCTTTTTCGGGCAGCAGAGCTGGTCGACGCTGGTGATGACCCTGCCGACCGACCTGGTGCCGCGCAGCGCGCTCGGCCGCCTTGCCGGGCTGGTCGGCATGGGCGGCGCGTTCGGCGGCATCGTCATGGGCCAGGCGGCGGGCTGGGCGCTCGACGCCGGGCTTGGCTACACCCCCGTCCTCGTCGTCGCCGCGCTGCTCCACGTCACTGCGTTCGCGCTCATCTGCGCCACGATTCCCGTCATCCACCGTCTCGATTTCACCCGAAAGGTTCATTCGTGAAGATCACCGAAGTCCGTACCCGCGTCGTGGAATGGCGTGGCGAGACCCAGCCCCTGCCCCCGCATTTCTGCACCAATCCGATGGATCTGGTGGCGCCGATGATGACGCGCGAGACGATGGCGACATTCACCTTCCACGGCTGGCTGATCGTCGAGATCTTCACCGACCAGGGTCTGGTGGGCATCGGCAATGCGGCGCTGTCGCCGCGCATCACCAAGCAGATGATCGACCAGTATCTGGCGCCGCTGCTGATCGGCCAGAATCCCTGGGATACCGAGTTCCTGTGGCAGCACATGTACCGCAAGACCATGGCGTTCGGGCGCAAGGGCGTGGCGATCGTCGCCATCTCGGCGATCGACATCGCGCTGTGGGACCTGATGGGAAAAGCGGCGAAGCAGCCCTGCTATCGCCTGATGGGGGGCCGGACCAAGCCGCGCATCCCCGTCTATGCCAGCCGACTCTATTCGATCGCGCTCGAGGATCTGGCGGCCGAGGCGAGCCGCTACAAGGGCGAAGGCTATGGCGCGATGAAGCTGCGCTTCGGCTGGGGGCCGAACGACGGGGCCGAGGGCATGGCGCGCAACATCGATCTGGTCCGCACCGTCCGCGAGACGGTCGGCGACGAGATCGACATCATGGCCGACGCGTACATGGGCTGGAGCCTGGATTACGCAAAGCGGATGATGCGCCTGCTGGAACCCTTCAACCTGCGCTGGCTGGAGGAGGCGATCATTCCCGACGACGTGCACGGCTATCACGAGCTGCGCCGGTTCGGCAGCACGCCGATCGCGGCGGGCGAGCATGAATTCACCAGCTATGGCTTCCGCCAAATGATCGAGGCACGGGCCCTCGATTACATTCAGTTCGACACCAACCGGGTCGGGGGCATCACCGCCGCGCGCAAGATCCAGGCGCTGGCCGAGGCGTATTCAATCCCGGTCGTGCCGCATGCCGGGCAGATGCACAATTACCATGTGGTGATGGCCAGCCTGAATTCGCCGATCGCCGAATATTTCCCGCCCGTCGACGTCGAGGTCGGCAACGAACTGTTCTGGTACATCTTCCAGGGCGAGCCGGTCGCCAAGGACGGGTTCATCGATCTCGATGACGATGTGCCGGGCCTGGGTCTGACGATCAACGAAGCGGCACTGGCCAAGTTCGAGGTGATCGAGTGATGATGAAAATCGCTATTCTGGGCACCGGCATCATGGGATCGGGCATGGCCAGCCGTCTGCTCGAACAGGGCATGCCGGTCACGGTGTGGAACCGCAATGCAGCGCGCGCGGCGCCGCTGGCGGATGCCGGTGCGGTGATCGCGCCGACACCGGCGGATGCGGCGGCGCAGGCCGACCTGGTCATCGCCATGGTGGCCGACGACGATGCCTCCCGGCAGGTCTGGCTGGGCGAAAATGGTGCCTTCGCCGCGATGCGGCCGGGCACGATCGCGGTCGAATGCAGCACGCTGACCCATGGCTGGATCGGCAAGCTCTTCGACGAGGCCGCGGCTCATGGCATTTCGTTGCTCGATGCCCCCGTGACGGGAAGTCGTGTGTAGGCCGCGTCCGGCACGTTGCGCTTTCTCGTCGGCGGTGAGGCGGCAAGCGTCGCCAAGGCACAATCGGTGTTCGACGTACTGGGCTCGGAGACGATCTATCTCGGCCCCAGCGGCAGCGGCTCAATGCTGAAGCTGATAAACAATTTCCTGTGCGGCGTGCAGGTCGCCGCGCTGGCCGAAGCCATGGTCGCGATCGAGCGCAGCGGCCTGGATGTCGAGGCGGCGTTTCGGTTGATCGGCACGGGTGCGCCGGGCAGCCCCCTGGTGAATGCGGTCGGCGACCGGATGATTCAGCGTGTCTACACCCCGCAATTCCTCATTCCGTTGATGGCCAAGGACCTGGGCTATGCCGAACGGACCATGAAGGAAATGGGCATCGAATCGCGGATGGCCGCGCCTGCGATATCCCATTTCCACACGGCGGCCCGACAGGGTCATCAGGAAGACGATATCGCCGCCGTCGTCGAGCATCTGCGCTGATGCCCGGCGCCGCGATCAAGCTGCCGGTGAAGGCCATGCCAGGTCGGGACGGATGATGGACCAGGGGTCCCCTATCCGGCATTCGATCAACGGGCGCCGCTCCGTTCGACCGCCGACACCGGCCATGGCCTGCCCGGGCAAGACGAAGCAGCGCATCGAGCCGCCCTGACGGGCGGGTCGTCGGCGCTGCCCCCGCGTCCTGCAATGGGCGGCAATCTGCATTCTGAAACCACCCTATTTTGCCAGCTTTATTGACTGACAAATATGATGGCAATTGCCTGAAATCTTTGGCTTGCCGTTGGCATCCGCTGACCTCTTTTGGCTTCTGCGCCAAAGAAGAAGCTGACGCCTTGTTGTGTTTTGAAAAGTCACCTCCAGAAAATAACGCTAGAGCATAGAAATATACGACTTTTTCAGGTGGTTACAGATAACTCACCTTGACCACTTCAGTTTGGATCGCTCAAGTATTATAAATGGTATGTTGTATAAAATACACATGCATAGAAAATTATTTATACATTTTGTCACAATTCATTGACTCAAAAGCCACCCTTGTCTGACATTTCCTGCGCTGGACGGCAATGAGGCTGGCAGCACAATCGGGGAAGGGGGGGCGATGAAACGCCACATATTGATGCTGTCGGCAGCCCATATAGCGCTGCTCATCATGCCTGCGCAGGCGCTGGCTGCGGGATATCCCGGGGCACATGCGAGTGACGGGCCTGCTGCGAAACCTGCCGGGACGGACACGGCGGATCAAGCGGGCAGCGGGGCGAGTGAAGACAAGAAATCGAAGCCATCCAAGGATGCCGACACCGGCCAGGATGCATCGTCCGCCGAACAGTCCAATGACATCGTGGTCAACGGGTTGCGGGGCAGCATGGAAAGCGCGGCCGCGCTGAAGAAGAACTCCGACTCGATCATCGACGTCGTGGTGGCCCAGGATATCGGCAAGCTACCCGACGACACCGCCGCCGAAACGCTCGCCCGCCTCGCCGGCGTCCAGGTGCAGCGCTACAATGACGAGGTCAGCGGCGTGTTGATCCGCGGCCTGCCCGACGTCGCCACCGCGTATAACGGCCGCGAAATCTTCACCGCTGAGCTGCGGCGCGCCCAGCTTCAGGACTTCCCTGCTCAGGCACTGGCCGCGATCGAGATCTACAAGTCGGGCACCGCGGACCTGATCGAACCGGGCCTTGCGGGTCTGGTCAATGTCCGAACCCGCCGCCCATTCGATTTCAAGGGTCGGGAGATCGCGGGCGGCCTGCGCGGCACCTATAACGACCAGAGCCGGTTGTTCGACCCGCAGGGCAACATCCTGGTGTCGGATCGTTGGAACACCGGCATCGGCGAGATGGGGCTTCTGGTCAATCTGACCTATGCGCAGTCGCAATTCCACAACGCGATCCGCTACAACAGCACCAATATCACCGACACCAGCCCCGCATCGATCATCACGCCGAAGCCCGCGACCACGCCGCTTCGCCATCCCTACAGCGTCGGCCTCTACAATCCGAGCGGCAAGCGCTATCGTCCGTCGGGCAATTTCTCGTTCCAATGGGCCCCCGCCAGCAACGCCGAAATCTATCTGGAAGGCATTTACCAAGGCTATCGCGGCCTGAATGTCACCGACAATTTCGACGTCGATCTGCGCGGGCGTGCGCCGGTGCAACCCGGGCAGACGCAGGGCACCGCGCCGACGCTGAGCGACGTCGTGCTGGTCGGCAATACCACCCAGATCAAGAGCATGACCAAGTCGGGCGGCTATCGCCCCGGCATTTATCGCTCGACCAACCGCGATGCCACCAACACGTTCCAGATCGCGACCGGGGGCAAATGGAACAGCGGCATCGCCACGCTGTCGACCGATTTCGCCTATAGCAAGAGCAACTACCGCAATACCGAGCACAGCTTGGACTCGGCATTGACCACGGCGCCCACGGTAAAGGTCGACTTCATCAATGAGGGGGGCGCGGCCTTCTCCTTCCCCGATTATGATTTCTCCAATCCCGCCAACTATATCTGGCGCGGCTATTTCGAGAAGGATTACAAGGTCAACGGCAAGGGCTGGCAGTGGCGCACCGACCTGACGCTGGAACCGGAAATGCCGCTGCTGCGCAAGCTTCAGTTCGGCTATCGCGTGACGAATCGCGACGCCAATTACATTACCGGCAATCGCTACGCCTATACCGAGCAACTGAAGATTCCATTTGCCAGCCTGCCGATCGGTAAGCTCTCGATGAGTCCAAATCCGTTCCGCGGGGCGGTTCAGGGCTTTACGAGCTACCTCGTCCCCACCTTCCAGGGCGTGGACGGCAGCCAAGCCCAATTGCGCGATCTGTCGCGCAAGGCGCTTCAGCAGCTGGTCGCGCTCAACCCCAAAGATGACGGGTACAAGGAAGCACTCACCAGGTTCCAGAGCGAAACGGTCCCGATGGACCCCTATTCGCAGTTCCACGCGAAGGAACAGAGCTATGCGGCCTATTTGCAGGCGAAATATGGCTTCGATGTCGGTTCGATCGCGATCGACGGCGTCCTCGGCCTGCGTGCGGTTAACAGCGTAGGCCGCTACTCGGGGCTCTCGGCCATCACCGTGGGCTCCGTCACCACGGCGACCCCGCGAGAGGTGCATCAGAACTATCTGGACCTGTTGCCCAATGCGAGCATGCGGATCATGTTCACCGACAAGCTGCAGCTTCGCTTTGGCTATACCTTCACTCGCACGCGCCCGGACTTCGGCACGCTGAATCCGGCGGTCTATATCGAGCGGGTGGTACGCGATCCCACCCGGCCGGCCGATCCGACCGATCCCAATTCGCGCATCGAGGCTTTCGGCTCAGGCGGCAATCCCAACCTCCGGCCGCTTACGTCGCATAACTACGACGTTTCACTCGAATATTATTTCTCCAAATCGGGATCGGTCACGGTCGCGGCGTTCAACCATGACGTCAACGGCTTCATCGATTACTTCACGCGCTATGTGCAAGACCCAGTCTTCGGGTTCATGCAGGTCAACCGGCCGGAAAACTCGGGTGACGGCAAGATCAAGGGGGTCGAGGCGAACTTCCAGACCTTCTTCAGCTTCCTGCCCGGTGCGCTCAAGGGCCTCGGCGTTCAGGCCAACGTCACCTATATCGACGGCAAGAACCGCCAGCCGCAATATAATACCGAGACCGGCGTCTTCACCTATGGCAAGCTCGTCAAGATCACCGGCCTGTCCGACTGGACCTATAATCTTTCCGGCTTCTACGAACGCAACGGCATCCAGGCTCGCCTGTCGTACAACTGGCGGGACGGCTATGTCCGGGCTTATGGCGTCGATATTCTCAATCGTACGACCACATGGCGCACCAAGCCGATCAGCCGCCTCGACCTTTCCATGAGCTACGACATCACCAAGGATATCACGCTCGGCGTCGATGCGACCAACCTGCTCGCGAAGCCATTCAACAACTTCTCGACGGATAATTACGGTTACGAATATGCGCAGGATGTGCGCGACGAAGGCCGCTATTACGGCGTCGGTCTCCGCTTCCGCTTCTGACGCTTATCTTCCGGCACCGCGTCCCCGGGCGCGGTGCCGACTATTTTACCCCGGCACATCCCATCGCCGTACCGAATTTCATAGGATGATGCCTGCTTCTTACGCCCTGACAGACCCTTGCGATTATCCATCGCGTTTGGAAAGTTGAACCTGAGATGCGAACAAAGCGATACGCCGTGACGGTCCTCGGGTCGATCGTGCTGCTGGCGGCCTGCGGCGGCGATAATGCACCTACTCCGGCTCCGACGGAATCGCCCCGTCCGACGCCATCACCGTCACCCTCGCCGTCGCCGTCGCCATCGCCATCCCCGACAAGCGCAGCGATCGCGCCCTATGAGTTGGGGACGCTCAGCTATACGCTCGACCCCGGCACTCCTGCCGACAAGGCGACCGCCATTCGCGATGCGATGGATTTCGCGGTCAGCCAGAGCAACACGCTGGGGGCCTTCACCGGCAATGTCTATGTATCCTACAGCGCAGGCACGCCGACCGCCGATGCCAGCTACCGCGGGACCATCCGCTTCGGCGGGACGATCAATCGCCGGGTCGCCCTGCATGAACTGGCGCACTGGTTCGGATCGGGCACGACCGATGAATGGGGACGCCTTGTCAGCGGCGGCCGCTTTACCGGCGCTCGTACCACCGCGCGGATCAAGGCCTTTGATGGCCCCAATGCCTATCTGAATGCCGACGGACAGCATTTCTGGCCCTATGGCTTGAATTATGATGACGAGTTCTTCGAAGCGCAGCGCAACACGCAGATCGTGAGTGCACAGGTATTTGATATGGGCCTGGGCGAGGATGCCACGGCCGCGATCGCGGGCAACCGACGCTTTCAGAACCGATCGAGCAGCAAGGTTTTGCAGGCCGCCGCGGGTTCGGCGCCGACGCAGGACGCCTCCGTCGCGGGCAGCGCGCAGCAATGGCGCGTGACCTATGCCGACGGATTCATCACCCTCGCCAATCTTGCCGACGGCCGCATGATCGAAGCATCGGGCGACGGCAATGATGCCGCGGCCACGATGGCGGCCGCCACCTCCTCGCTCACGCAGCAATGGGAGATGATACCGAGCGGTGACGGCTGGTTTATGCTGCGCAATCGCTCGACCCGCAATTGCCTCGACAACAAGGGCAACCTCGCCGCCGGTGCCGCGATACGCCTGGGGACATGCGGCCAGCAGGCCAGCCAGCAATGGCGGCTGATCCTCTGATGGGGTCTTGGCCGGGCCTCGCCCACGGCTTGCGCGAACTCGCGGGCTGACGCCCATCTGTCTCGTCGTCGGGTCCATAGAGAATCCCGTTTAGGACTCCCTGCAAAACGCCCTCTCCGCCATCCCGGCGGAGGCCGGGATCCAGTTGTGGGGCGACTGTAGGTTAGACCGTGATGACGTTGCCTTGAACCAAGGAAAGCCCCTCCCCTTCAGGGGAGGGGTTGTGGTGGGGCCTCGCCACGAACTGCACGCCTGCGGAGGCGCCCCACCCCCGGCCCCTCCCCTGAAGGGGAGGGGTGAGTTCATCTCCTGTCATCCCGCTCTAGACGACAAATAGCATGTTCGTCGCCGCGTCCGACATCGCCATACACGGTCCCGACGACGCGGCTTATGCGTTGGTCGCGCGATGATCCCCGATCCCATCCCCGCCGCCACGTTGATCCTGATGCGCGAAGGCGCAGACTCCGGCGACGGGCCCGAAATCCTGATGGTCGAACGCGGCGCGGCCTTGGCCTTTCTGGGCGGTGCGATGGTCTTTCCCGGCGGGCGGGTCGACCCCGGCGACCATGCGATGGTGCCCGTCGATGCGCCCGATGCGGATGAGGCCGCCGCCCGCATCGCCGCGATCCGCGAGACGATCGAGGAAGTCGGACTGGCGGTTGGCCTGACTCCCGCGCCCGACGCCGCGACGCTGACCACCCTGCGCGCCGCCATGGTATCGGGCCGCCCCTTCGCCGAAGCGCTCCGCGATCATCGCCTCACCCTCGACATGCAGGCGTTGACGCCCTTCGCCCGCTGGTGCCCCGAGCATGTTCCGGTGCGACGGTTCGACGCGCGCTTTTATCTGGCGCCGATCGCACGCGGTGACGCCCACCCCCTGATCGATGGCGGCGAGACGGTGCGCGCCATCTGGACGACCGCGCGCGCCGCGCTGGCAGAGGCGGATCGCGGCGCCATCCGGATCATCTACCCGACCCGGCGGACGCTCGAACGCCTGGCGCTGTATCGCGATTTCGCGGAGGCCAGCGCCGACGCGCGCGCCTGGCCGATCCGTCGGATCATTCCCTTTCGGGCGGAACGCAACGGCGTACCGTCGATCTGCATCCCCGACGATCTGGGCTATCCGATCACCGCCGAGCCGGTCGCCAGCGCGGAGCGCGGATGATGCGGGCGCTCCGGCGATGGACGGCGGCGCTGGTCATGATCGCCGGACTGGCGATGCTTGCACTGCTGCTCTGGGGCTGGATACGACGCAATCCGCAGGACGTGCCGTGGGCGCCGCTCGACCTGGGGCAGCCCGTGGGCCTGTTTACCGGGCGCAAGCTGACCGCCCTGACGCAGGACAAGGCGCAATGCCTGGCGCTGCTCGACCGGGCGGGCATTCGCTACACGGCCCTCCCCCCCAGATCGGCGGGGGACCAATGCGGCTATGACGATGCGGTTCGTCTGGCCGATGGCGGCGTCCGGTCGATCGGCTACCGGCCCGCGACGCTCGGCATATCCTGCCCGGTGGCCGCGTCACTCGCGCTCTGGGAATGGAACGCGGTCCAACCGGCCGCGCGCGAATTGCTGGGGGCCGAGGTGGTCGCGATCGACCATCTGGGCAGCTATAATTGTCGCCGCATCAACGGGCGCAGCGGGGGTGACTGGAGCGAACATGCGCGTGCCAATGCCGTCGATATCGCAGGGTTCCGGCTAAGCGACGGGCGGCAGATCCGCGTGGTGCGCGACTGGCGGGACAAGGGCGCGGTCGGGCAATTCCTGCACCGGGTCCGCGACGGGGCCTGCGATCTATTCGCGACGACGCTGTCGCCCGACTATAATGCTGCGCATGCCGACCATTTCCATCTGGACCAGGCCTATCGCGGTGCGATGGGTTGGCGCGCCTGTCGGTAGCGGTGGCGGCACCCCCCGGCCCGCCACCACGTCTCGTCAGTTGGCCAGCGAGGTGCCGTTCGTATCGACCTTTTCCACCCAGTGCGGGAAGAAGGCCGGTTGACGGCTGGACCAGCCAGCCGCGGTCGCCGCCGCTTCGCTGATCGACTGGAGCAGTTGCCGCCGCAGTTCGGGATGCAGATGCGGCAAGGCCGCCGCCGCGCAGAATACCGAAGGCAGCCACGGACGCACTTCGGCACCGACCAGCCGTTCATAGAGGAATCGGAACGCCGAGAAGCTGGTCAGCCGCCCCTGCCCCAGATCGAACGCCGCGATCGTGACGAATGGGGCCATGAAGGGCTCCAACGATTCCAGGCCGCTGTCGACCGGGATCAGATGACGAATGTCGGGCAGGTTACGATACAGCCGGGCCTGCGCGCGAATGCTCGCCGCCTCGATCACGTCGCGGGACCAGCGCGCCATGGCGTCCTCCCGGTCCAGCCCGATATCGAGCGACCGTCGGATATAGCGCTGCGTCGACGCAGCGAACCCGGCAAATTCCTTCATTTCCGCCAAAGTCATCGCGCCTTCGGCTGGTCTGCTCCTCGATCCCATATCGTCACCCCGCCCATTCGAAACTAACCCGGTCATCATGCGCCCATTTGGTTAACGCAACGCTGAACGGGCCTTGGACAGACGAACATGAAATGCGCCGCGTCGCAACATAGATTGCGACGAACGGCCATCGCCGCAATCAATTTCCTATTTTGAGCGCATTTTTCGACATAATCGGCATGTTCGTTGCGATCACGTAACAGCGTCATGGGATGCGGGGGCGGGCGTCGAAAACCCCCGCCCCCTGGATCCGGTCGAATGGATCAGCGATCCGCCTCGCTATAGCCCGACGACTCGGCCGGGCCATCCCGGCCGGGCTGGGTATTGGAGGGCGGGTCGCTGGCATCCATCGATTCGTCGAGGCTTTCGTCGAGCTGTGCGTCGACATCCTCGGGATTCTTGTCCAGCTTTGCGGTGATGTCGGAATCCTGCCCGGCATCCTGTTCGGGGGGACGCGGGCGATTGCCCTCCTCGGCCTGCTCGCCGCCCGGCGCGACCGAGACGCTGTCCAGCGCGCGATCGTCGATGCTGTCGTTCATGTCACTTCCCCATCATAGTGGACAGGATCAACGAGCCGGACGGGGCAAGCGTTCCTACTCCGCTTCGTCCAACCGCCGCACCGTAACCCGTTGATCGCAAAGCTGCGCCTCGCCGAAGACGGTCATGAAGGCGATGTCGGTGGCATCGCGCCCGACGCAGACGCGCGCGATCTCGTCGGCCTGCGCCATGCCGGTCGCATCGATCAGGTGCCAGCCGCCCTCCAGCCATAGTTCCGCCACCGCATGGAAATCCGGCGGATCGACGCCCGGCGCATAGGCGGCGACGCAGCGCGCCGGAATCTCGGCCGCGCGCGCGAGCGCGACCAGCAGATGCGCGTAATCCCGGCATACCCCGCTGCGCGAACCGAAGGTGTCGAGCGCGGTAGTGGTCCCGCTCGACCCGCCCGACCGATAGGTCATGCGGATTGCCACCCAATCGGCCAGCGCCGCCGCCATCGTACCGCCGGAAAGCCCCGCGAAACGCTGTCGGACGAAGCCCTCCAGCCGGTCGGACTCGCAGTAACGGCTAGGGAGCAGATAGGGGATGAGGTCGCCCGACAGCCCCCAGGCCGGGGTCGCGGCCAGCCCCTCCAGCCGGATGGCAGGCCGATCGATCGCCACCACCGCTTCGTACCGGGCGAGCAGGCCATGATCGGCCCTCACCCAGCAACGTTGCCCGATCCCGTCCTCACCGCGCACTGCCGCGACCGGGTGATCGGACCAGATGGTCAGCGATTGATGCTCGAGTCGCTGGTCGGGCGTCGCCGCCGCCTCGATCTGGAGCAGGATATCGGCCGGTTCCTTCAGGACATAGTCGAGCGTCACATCGATCGACAGGCGCATGGCCGCATCCCCTTCGCATGAAAAAAGGCCCGGCGGACATGCCGCCGAGCCCCGTGTTCCGGTCTGTCGATCCGATCAGTCGCGGCTGGAGCCGGTCAGACGCAGGATGAACATGAACATGTTGATGAAGTCGAGATACAGGCTCAGCGCCGACATGATGACCACGCGGTCCTGCATGCTGGTGCCGCGCACCTCATAATACATCGACTTGGTCCGCTGCGTGTCATAGGCGGTCAGGCCAGCGAACAGCAGCACGCCGACGAAGCTGATGACCAGGGCCATCGTGCCCGACTGCATGAACAGGTTGATGAGGCTGGCGACGATCAGGCCGACCAGACCGATGGTCAGGAAGGTGCCGAACGCCGACAGGTCACGCTTGGTCGTGTAGCCATACAGGCTCAGCGCCGCGAAGCCCGCTGCCGTCGCAAAGAACGCGCCAGCAATCGAACCGCCGCTATAGACCAGGAAGATGGTCGACAGCGACAGGCCCATGACGACCGCGAACGCCCAGAAGAGCAGCTGCATCGTCGAGGTCTTCATCCGGGTCACGCCCATGCTGAGCGCGAACACGAAGCCCAAGGGCGCGAACATGATGACGTAGCGGAGCGCGCCGCCGTGCAGGAAGACCTGCGCGGCCATACTGTCGCGACCACCCCATGCGAAGAGCAGCGCGACGATACCCGTCAGCAGCACGCCCGACGTCATATAATTATAGACGGACAGCATGTACGAACGCAGACCGGCGTCATAGGCGGTCGAGCCCGTGGTGGCTGTGGTTCCGAACGGCGCGGCGCTCGGCCGTGGATCAGACCAGTTTGCCATGGTGAACTATTGCTCCTTTGCCCGGCCATGTGCCGGTTGTTGGAAATATCGCTCTGTCCGCGACGCTTTTCAAGCGGGAGAGGTTCCCGTTACGCTTACGCAATGCGATAGACATGTTTTGTCATGGTACGCCTGTTCGTCGCCCTTCGCCCGCCGCCCGCCATCCGCGACATGCTCGCCGATGCGATGGACGGCGTACCCCAGGCTCGCTGGCAGGATGACGAGCAGTTGCACCTGACCCTGCGCTTCATCGGCGAGGTGGACCGCCCGGTGGCCGAGGACATTGCCGCCGCGCTGGGCCAGGTCCATGCCCCCGCGCCTCGGTTACGGATTTCGGGCGTCGGTACCTTCGATCGCAGGGGGCGGGTCGACACGCTCTGGGCCGGGGTCACGCCGCACGATGCGCTGGCGCACCTGCACCGCAAGGTCGACCAGGCTTGTATCCGCGCAGGACTATCGCCCGAACCGCGCGCCTATATGCCGCATATCACGCTCGCCCGCCTGCCCGGCTCGGCCGGGCGCGCACCCGAGATCGAGGGATGGCGCGCCGTCCATGCGGGCCTGTCGAGCGCGCCGTTCGCGATGGCGCATCTGGTCCTCTATCAAAGCCATCTGGGCCATGGCGGCGCATCCTATGAACCCGTGATGCGTTGGCCGCTTGATACCGGCGGGTAACACGCCGCGGGCAGCCATATCGAACAGGGAGCTTCCGTCATGAAATATCTTACGCTGTTGACCATCGGCACCGTCGCACTGGGCCTGGGGGCGTGCGACCAGACCGAGTTGGAGACGGGTTCCCCCACCCCGAACGGGGCCAGCGCAACCGCAATGCTGAAGACCGCGACCGGCGCCGATGCGGGCCGCGCCACCGCGACTGAAGTCGCAGGCGGACTGCGCGTGACGCTGGATGCGATGAACGTGCCAGCCGGCATGCACGGCGTCCATGTCCACACCGTCGGCCGCTGCGACGCACCCGACTTCACCACGGCGGGCGGCCACTGGAATCCCACGCAGCGCCAGCATGGCAGCATGAACCCGCAAGGGCCGCATGAAGGCGACATGCCCAACATGACGGTCGGCAATGACGGGCGCGGGACGCTGGGCGTGGTGCTGCCGGGCGCGACCATGGCGGGGCTGCTCGATGCGGACGGCTCGGCGATCGTGATCCATGCGGGCGCGGACGATCTGAAGACCGACCCGAGCGGCAATAGCGGCGGGCGTATCGCCTGCGGCGTGTTCCAGGCCAACTGAGCCGGAATGACCACGCCCCAATGACCATATCCCTACCGACCCGGCGCTTCGGCGGATTCCTGTTCGATATGGACGGGACGATCCTGAGTTCGATCGCGTCTGCCGAACGCGCCTGGACCGTCTGGGCGGAGCGGCAGGGGCTGGACGTCGCGGCGTTCCTGCCGACCATTCACGGCGTCCAGTCGGTCGAGACGATCCGGCGGCTGAACCTGCCGGGCGTCGATCCGGTCGCGGAAGCCCATGCGCTGACCGAGGCGGAGATGCTGGACGTGGGCGACGTGGTGCCGATCGGGGGTGCGACCGCGTTCCTGGCCGCGCTGCCGCCGGATCGCTGGGCGATCGTGACCTCCGCGCCAAAGCGGCTGGCGGAGGTGCGGTTGAAGGCCGCAGGCCTGCCGCTGCCGGGCGTGTTCGTGACGGCGGAAGACGCGGAACGGAGCAAGCCCGCGCCCGACGGCTTCCTGCTCGGCGCCAAGCGGCTGGGCGTTGCGCCGGAGGATTGCCTGGCCTTCGAAGACGCCCCCGCCGGGATCGCGGCGGCCGAGGCGGCGGGAATGACAGTGGTGGTGATTACCGAAACCCACCGGGGTGCGATGGATACGGCCCATGCGACGGTGACGGACTATCGCGATCTGGCGGTGAAGTGGGATGGGGCCAGTCTGAAGCTGGATCACCGGGTTTAAGCTCCGCACCACCCCGGCGAAGGCCGGGGTCCAGTTGCGGCGCATTTTCGCGGGCGCGGGGCCTTTGCCTCCCTTCCGACGGGGTCCCGCCATCTCGACGAAGAAGAAAACTGGACCCCGGCCTTCGCCGGGGAACAGGAGTTGCGATGCCCCTATCCCAAACCCCCGTTCAGCCTGAGCGCAGTCGAAGGCCAAGGGACTCGGGATGGTACAGGACGTGCACTTCGACTTCGCTCAATGCGAACGGAGGTCAAAGCGTGGGGCAAGGAACGCCCCTCTCCTCAGACCGTAAAGCTCTCCCCGCACCCGCACGCGCCCTTGGCATTCGGGTTCTGGAACACGAACCCGGCGGTGAAGTCGTCCTCAACCCAATCCATGGTCGAGCCGATCAGGTACAGGATCGACCCGCCATCGACGAACAGCGTCCCACCGGGCGTGTCGATTTTCTCGTCGAACGCCTTGGCCTCGGTGACGTAATCGACCGAATAGGCGAGGCCGGAACAGCCCCGGCGCGGGGTCGACAGCTTGACCCCGATCGCCCCCTCCGGCGCGCGCGCCATCAGCTCGGCGATCCGCGCCTCCGCCGAGGGCGTCAGGTTCAGCGCGGCGGGACGCGGACGCAGCGTGGTCGCCATGGTCAGAGCATCCCCAATTCGAGCTTGGCGTCGTCCGACATCTTTTGCGGGTCCCAGGGCGGGTCCCAGACGAGATTGACGTCCGCCGTCGCAATCCCCGGCACCGCCGAGACGCGCAGTTCGACCTCGCCCGGCATCGACTCGGCAACCGGGCAGTGCGGGGTGGTCAGCGTCATGGTGACGACGGCATGGCCGCCCTCGGTCACTTCGACACCGTAGATCAGACCCAGGTCATAGATGTTGACCGGGATCTCAGGGTCGAAAATATCCTTCAGCGCGTCGATGATACCATCGTACAGCGCACCACCCGGCTGGGTCGGATCGTCGGCGGTCGGCTTTTGCGACAGGAAGCCCGACAGGTAGTCGCGCTGCCGCTCGGCAGGCGCCTCGACCACGTCCTGCACGCGCGCCTTGGGCGGCTGTTCGACGCTTTCGACCTCTTCGATCTTGAAACTGCTCATCCGAAAATCCTCGTGACCCGCCGGACGCCGTCCACCAGCGCCGCAACGTCATCGGGTCCGTTATACACGCCGAAGCTCGCCCGCGCGGTGGCGGGCAGGCCGAGCGCCTCCATCAGCGGCTGCGCACAGTGATGCCCTGCGCGGATCGCCACCCGGCTCTCGTCCAATATGGTGCCGATGTCGTGGGGATGAACCCCCTCGACCGCGAAACTGACGATTCCCGCCGAGTCTTCCGGCCCCAGCAACCGAACCGAGTTGATCGCCGACAGCCCCTCGCGCGCCTGGGCGACCAAGGCCGCCTCATGCGCATGGATCGCGTCCAGGCCGATGGCCGACACATAGTCGATCGCGGCATGGAGCCCCAGCGCCCCGACGATATGCGGAGTCCCCGCCTCGAACCGGCCGGGCGGCGGGGCATAGGTGGTCTTCTCGAAGCTCACCCGGTCGATCATCGACCCGCCACCCTGATAGGGGGGCATGGCCTCCAGCAGCTCGGGCCGCGCCCACAGCACGCCTATCCCGGTCGGACCATAGAGCTTATGGCCTGAAAAGACGTAGAAGTCGCAGTTGAGCGTCTTCACATCGACCGCCACGCGCGGCACCGCCTGGCATCCGTCGAGCAGGATCTTCGCGCCCACGCCATGCGCCAGATCGGCCGCACGACGCCCGTCGAGCACCGAGCCTAGCACGTTCGACACATGGCCCAGCGCCACCAGCTTGTGCGCGGGCGTCAGCATCTTCGCCATCGCGTCCAGGTCGATGCGGTGATCCGCCGTCAGCGGCAGCACGTCGATCGCGACGCCCAGCCGCTCGGCGACCATCTGCCACGGCACGATGTTGGAGTGATGCTCCAGCATCGACAGCATGATGCGGTCGCCCGCCTTCAGCTGCGTCGCCGCCCAGCATTGCGCGACCAGATTGATCCCCTCGGTCGCGCCGCGCGTGAAGACGATCTCGTTCGCCGACCCCGCGCCGATGAACCGCGCCGTCGCCTCGCGCGCCTTTTCATAGGCGACCGTCATGTCGGCCGAGCGCTGATAGACGCCGCGATGCACGGTGGCATAGCTGGTGTCATAGGCCCGCGTGATCGCGTCGATGACGGCCTGCGGCTTCTGCGCGGTCGCGGCAGTGTCGAGATAGGCCCAGCCGTCCGGGATCGCGGGGAAGTCCGCCACCCGGTCCAATGGTGAAGCCACCGCCATCAAATCCTCCCCAAGCTATGCTTGGGGAGGGGGACCATGCGCAGCATGGTGGAGGGGCAGCGCCCGGCCAGCCCCTCCACCACCGCTTCGCGGCGGTCCCCCTCCCCATCGGTGATGGGGAGGATTTGGATGGTCGTCGTCAAAGCGCCGCCTCCAGCCACGCATCCGCGTCCGCCGCAAAAGCCTCGCGCACCACCTCGTTGCCGATGCGGTCGATCGCGTCCGCCACGAAGGCGCGGGTCAGCAGCGCCTGTGCGCGGGGCTTTGGGATGCCCCGGCTCTGCATGTAGAACAGCGCCTTGGCATCGAGTTCGCCCACCGTCGCGCCGTGTGCGCATTTCACGTCGTCGGCGAAGATTTCCAGTTCGGGCTTCAGGTTCACCGTCGCCGTCCGCTGGAGCAGCAGGCCGCGCAAGCTCTGCTCGCCGTCGGTCTTCTGCGCATCGCGCGCGACTTCGACCCGCGCGGCGAGGCTCGCCTGGCTGCGGTCGGCAGCCACCGCGCGCCACAGCTGATGGCTCTGGCCGTTCAGCGCGGCATGGCGCAGAGCGACCGCGCACTCCTGCTTCAACTCTTCCTTGGTCAGCAGCGCGCCGCCAAACTCGGCATAGGCATTGTCGCCGGTCTGGGTGATGCCGCCATCGATCCGCACGCCCATCGTGCCCGCCGCCAGGAAGGTCGCGGTCAGGCTCGCGCCCTCGCCCAGTTCGGCTTCCTCGCGCAGCGACACGAAGCCGTCGTCCTGCAACAGCCGCACCGCGCGCATCAGCCGCGCCGACGCCGCCAGCGTCACCCGCGTCAGCCGGTTGGTCCAGCCGTGCCCGACATAGGTCTCATAGACCTGCGCCGCCGCATCCTCGGCCAGCACGATCTCGGCGGGCAGATGGTTGGCCGCGCCGCTGGCGACATGGACGACCTGCACCGGCTCTGCGACCGCATCGCGCTCCAGCCGCAGCGACCAGCCACGCCCCAGCGCCTGGCGTCCGAGCGGATGGTCGCTGGCGTCGATCTGGGTCAGCTGGACCGGGCCGAGGTCACTGGCGTTTTCATCCAGCACGCCGTCGACGAACAGCAACCGCGCGCCCGGCAGATCGAGGAAACGATCCGCGCCCGCGACCGGCCCCGCTCGCTCGCTCTCCGCCGCCCGGCGAAGCGCGTCGATATCGGCCCAACGCCATGCTTCCTGACGCGTCGAGGGGAGTTCCAGAACGTCCACCATCAATTCCTCCCCATCTTCGATGGGGAGGGGGACCGCCGCGTAGCGGTGGTGGAGGGGCAAGGGGCGAATGCCCCTCCACCACTCGGCTGACGCCGAGCGGTCCCCCTCCCCGCGCTACGCGCAGGGAGGAATGAAACGGCCACGCTCATGCGTCCACCCCCGCATAGCCCTCACGCTCCAGCTCGAGCGCGAGTTCGGGGCCGCCCGAGCGCACGATGCGGCCATCGGCCAGCACGTGCACCCTGTCGGGCTGCACATAGTCGAGCAGCCGCTGGTAGTGCGTAATCAGCAGCACCGGCTTGTCGGGCGCGCGCATGATCCGGTTGATGCCGTCGCCGACGATACGCAGCGCGTCGATGTCAAGGCCGGAGTCCGTCTCGTCGAGGATCGCGAACTTGGGGTTCAGGATGCCCATCTGGACCATCTCGTTGCGCTTCTTCTCGCCGCCCGAGAAGC
>DXIH01000168.1 GCA_019112965.1 Candidatus Sphingomonas excrementigallinarum
CGCGCTGCAGGAGCGCATCACTTCGACCAACAAGGGTTCGATCACCTCGGTTCAGGCCGTGTACGTGCCCGCCGACGACTTGACCGACCCGGCGCCCGCCACCTCGTTCGCCCACCTCGACGCGACGACCGTGCTCAACCGCGCCATCTCGGAGCTGGGCATCTACCCGGCCGTCGACCCGCTCGACTCGACCAGCCGCGTGCTGGAGCCGCGCATCGTCGGGCAGGAGCATTATGAGACGGCGCGTGCGGTCCAGTCGCTGCTCCAGCGCTACAAGGCGCTGCAGGACATCATCGCGATCCTGGGCATGGACGAGCTGTCCGAAGAGGACAAGCTGACCGTCCAGCGCGCCCGCAAGATCCAGCGCTTCCTGTCGCAGCCCTTCCACGTCGCGGAAGTCTTCACCGGCATTTCGGGCAAGTTCGTCCAGATTGAAGACACGATCCGCTCGTTCAAGGCGGTGGTCGACGGCGAATATGACCATCTGCCGGAAGCGGCCTTCTACATGGTCGGCGGCATCGACGAAGCCGTCGCCAAGGCCGAGAAGCTGGCCCAGGAAGCCTGATGTCCGCGCCGCGCCGCGAGGATGCGGTCAACGACGTCTGTCCCTGGTCGGGTAAGCCGATCAGCGACGACGGGTTGACGGTCTATCGCGGCGCGGTGGTCGGCTTCTGCAATCCCGGTTGCCGGGACAAGTTCGACGCGGCCATCACCGCGTTCGACCGCGCGATTGAAACGAGACCCTGACATGCTGCACTTCGAACTCGTGACCCCCGAAAAGCTCCTCCGCTCGGAGGATGTGCACATGGTGGTCGTCCCCGGCACCGAGGGCGATTTCGGCGTGCTGGAGGGCCATGCGCCCTTCATGTCGACGATTCGCGATGGCGCGATCCAGGTCTATCGCACCGAAAAGGGCGAGCCGGAGTCGATCCAGATCCGTGGTGGCTTCGCCGAGGTGGGGCCCAAGGGCCTGACCGTGTTGGCGGAGCATGCCGGGTAAGGATTTTCCTTGGCTGGGTTTTGAAACGGTCGTGGCGAAAGCTGCGGCCGTTTTCGTTTGTGGTGGGCGGGGGGCGTGGCCTTCGACTTCGCTCAGGCTGAACGGCGGTGGGGAATAGGCAATGTACCACTCGGCCCGTTCAGCCTGAGCGAAGTCGAAGGCCACGGGACGCCCGTGCCCCAAGCACGCCCCTCCCGCAGGCGGGAGGGGATGGGGGAGGGAAAGCCCCGGGCGACGCTCTCTGTGAGACCTCATGCCCTCCCCCGACCCCTCCCGCCTGCGGGAGGGGAGGAAGAAGGGGGGGGTATCTCCTCTCGCTTGCGAGTCGGTAAGAAGAAATGCCCTCACAAAAAGCTATACGGGTCCACATCCACCGCGACGCGCACCTTCGCGGACCATTCCACCCCGCCCAGCCATTCGCGGATGACATCCTGCACCGCCAGCGCGCGCCGGGCATGGACCAGCAACCGAAACCGATGCCGCCCGCGCAGCATTGCCAGCGGGGCGGGGGCGGGGCCGAAGACGTGCATCCCGTCCACCTTCGGCGCGGCGCGCGCGATCGCGTTGGCGGTGGACTGCGCCGCGCCCTGATCCTCCGAGGAGATGATGATCGCGGCATAGCGGCCGAAGGGCGGCGCATCGGCGTCGCGACGCGCCTCCGTTTCCGCCTCGTAAAAGGCGTCCGCATCGCCCGTCACCAGCGCCTGCATCACCTGCGCCTTGGGGCTGTGCGTCTGGATGAAGACATGGCCCGGCTTGGCCCCGCGCCCCGCCCGCCCCGACACCTGCCGGATCTGCTGGAAGGTTCGCTCCGCCGCGCGCAGATCGCCACCGTCCAGCCCGAGGTCCGCGTCGATCACTCCGACCAGCGTCAGGTTGGGGAAGTGATAGCCCTTGGTGATGAGCTGCGTGCCGACGACAATGTCGATGTCGCCCGCCTCCATCCGCCCGACGAACTCGGCCGCCTTGGCGGGGGACCATATCGTGTCGGAGGTGACGACGGCGATCTTTGCCTCGGGGAACAGCGCGGTCGCTTCGTCCGCGATCCGCTCGACGCCGGGGCCGCAGGCGACCAAAGTGTCCTCGCCGTCGCATTCGGGGCAGGCGCGCGGCGTGGGCAGGACATGGCCGCAATGATGGCAGGCCAGCCGCCGGACCAGCCGGTGCTCGACCATCCAGGCGGTGCAATTGGGGCACTGAAAGCGATGCCCGCAGGTCCGGCACAAGGTCAGCGGGGCATAGCCGCGCCGATTGAGATAGAGCAGCGACTGTTCGCGCTTCTCCAGCACGTCCTTCATCGCGGCGACCAGCTTGGGTGCGATCCAGCGGCCGCGCTCGGGCGGGTTCTGGATCAGGTCGATCGCCTCGATCGTCGGCATCTGTGCCGGGCCGAAGCGGCCGGGCAGCTTGACCTCGGTATAGCGGCCTAGCGCCACCTGTTGCCGCGTCTCGATCGCGGGGGTGGCCGAGGCGAGGATCACCGGGCAGGGCTCGAACTTGCCGCGCATCACCGCCACGTCGCGCGCGTGATAATGGACGCCGTCTTCCTGCTTGAAGCTGGTCTCATGCGCCTCGTCGACGACGATCAGGCCGAGATTGGCATAGGGCAGGAACAGCGCCGAGCGCGCGCCGACCGTCACCAGGCCCTGGCCGCTGGCGATCGCCCGCCAGGCGCGGCGCCGCTGCGACGAGCGAAGGCCCGAATGCCACGCCACCGGCTCGCAGCCGAAGCGGTCGTGGAAGCGCTTCAGAAAGGGTTCGGTCAGCGCGATTTCGGGGAGCAGGACCAGCACCTGCCGCCCTTCGGCGATGGCCTGCGCCACCGCCTCGAAATACACCTCGGTCTTGCCCGATCCGGTGACGCCGTCGAGCAGCACCGGCTGGAAGGCATGGGCGGTGACCCCTGCGACCAATATATCGGCAGCGGCGCGCTGATCCTCGGACAGTTCGGGGCGATGATGGTCGGGGTCGGGCAGCGGGAAGGGGCTGTCGATATCGACCTCCACCCCCTCGATCGCGCCGTTCTTCACGAGTCCCCGGATCACCGCGTCGGAGACATCGGCCATCGTCGCCAACTCGCGGATCAGGCCCTGCCGATCGCCGATCCGCTCGAGCGCCTGCGCCCGCTGCGGCGTCAGGCGATCGGGAACATGGCCCGTCACACGATATTCGGTAACGGTGCGCGCGCCCTCCAGCGCGGAGGTGGAGGACAGCGCCATGCGGACCACGGCGGCGGGCGGCGCGAGATAATAATCCGCCGTCCACTCGATCAGCCGACGGAGCGCATCGGGCAGGGGCGGCGCGTCGGCCACGCCCAGCAGCGGGCGAAGGCGATTGTCGCCGACCTCTGCGTCCGACGGCATCCGCTCCGGCTCCCACACCACGCCGAGCAGCTGGCGGGGACCCAGCGGCGCGACGACGATCGACCCCGGCTCGACCGTCAGCCCATGCGGCACACGATAGTCGAGGGGGCCGAGCGCGGAGTTCAGGACGAGGACGCGGGCGCGCGAAGACATGCCTCTGCTATATGGGGCTATATACCGGAGAGGAAAGGGCCGGTGTCTCCGCGCGGGTTCGCGTCAGCGGAAGGGGTTGTGGCGCGGCGCAGGCTTCTTGCCGTCGAACATGCGGAACAGCGTCCATTCCTCGACGATCTTCTTGCCCGGCAGATAGCACAGGCCGATCGCGCCACCATCGGCCAGCTTCGCGGGGACCGAGCGGCCGCCCATCGTCGCGCAGAAGGTGGAGGCGGGATTGGGCATGGCCGTGGCGGCGACCGGCAGCGTGGCAGTCACGATGCCGATGGCAAGGATGGCGGCTTTCTTCATACCTACGATCTCCTTTTAGAGGATCGCGCCGTGACACGGCCCGGTTGAACGCAGGCTGAAGATCGAAACGGTAGCGTTCCTAACCCGGGCGGCGCCGGTCGCCGCGTCGTCGCTCGCCGACCCGGCTCCGCTTGGCGCTGTACAGGCGGCTGTCGGCATGATGCATGAAATCGCGAATGGTGTGGCAATCCTCGGGGCGCAGCGTCACGCAGACGGTCCCCGCACAGCTCATGGTGATCGTATCGATCGTGATCGAGATGGTCAGCAGATTCTCGATCCGCACGCGAAGCGCCTCGGTATCGGTGAGCAGCGCCTCGTCGCGGACGATCACCCCGAACTCGTCCCCGCCCAGCCGCGCGACGAAGCTGTCGTTCAACAGATCCGACCGCAGGCGCTGGCCGACGATGCGCAGCACCTCGTCACCCGCCGGATGGCCCAGCGTGTCGTTGATAAGCTTGAAACCATCCAGGTCGATCAGGGCCAATGCCAGCGGCGTGCCGTTGGCGGCGGACTCCGCGATGGCCGCCTCCAGCGTCCGGTCGAACGCAGCACGGTTGGACAAGAGGGTCAGCGCGTCGGTATCGGCATTGCGACGCAGCTGGGTCTCCAGCGCGTGGCGCTCAGTCACGTCCTGGAACATGCCGACCAGGCCATGCGGCTCACCGTCCAGCATCTCGCGCTCGCCCATCACGCGGACCCGTCGCTTGCGGCCCAAGGCGGTGATGAAGTCCAGTTCGATATCGAACGGGTCGCCGGTGCGTATCGTCTGCGCCATCGTCTTGCGCAGCACTTCGCGCGCGTCGGGGGGGTAATAGGACAGGCCCTGGTCGATGGTGAATTTCCGACCCGCGGGAAGCTCGTGGATGCGGTACACTCCTTCGGACCACATAGGCTGTCCGTCGGCGAGGGTGATCCGCCATGACCCGATCATCGCCAGCCGCTCGACCTGGCGAACGGTGCGGTCCTTGGCGCGCAGATCGGCCGCCTGGCGTTCGCTGAGTTCGGCCATGGTGGTGGCCCGCTTGGCGATGGCACGCGCGGCGATCAGCGCCTCGGCCAGTCGCGCCAGATGGCGCAGCGTCTGCTCGCCCGCCGGGCTCAACGACCGGGGCGAGGCGTCCATGACGCAGAGCGAGCCGATCGCCTGGGGCGCGCCGTTCAGGTCGGGGACCCGGATCGGCATCCCGGCATAGAAGCGCGTGCCCGGATCGCTCATGACGAAGGGATTGACCGCGAAACGCGGGTCGGAACTGAGGTCGGGCACGACCATCACGTCGCTCGACTGGATGGTATGGTCGCAAAAGGCGATTTCTCGCGGCATCTGCCGGGGCAGGGGGCCGACCGCTGCCTTGACCCAGAAACGATCGCGATCTGCCAGCGTCAGCGCCGCGACCGGACAGCCCAGCATATCGGCCGCCAGCGAGACGAGCGCATCGAACTCCGCCTCCGGCTCGCTGTCGAGCAGCGCATGCGCCTGAAGCGTGGCGAGGCGGCGTTCCTCGTCGAACGGCGCGGGGATGGCAAGGGGGGCTTCCATCGTCATGTGCGAACCATAGCGGAAAGAGTTGTCGGAATCTTAAAAAAGGCCAGAAGCATAAGAATTTATGTGGCTTTTTGTTCGCTCGAAAATACAGAACGCGATCGGCCGAAGGGGGTTCGGGATGGATGACGCATTTGTCACATTATGGTCACCCCAGGGTATCCCCCCGCGCTGTAGCCCTTGGGCCACAGAGTTCGTAGAGCTCGGCGCCCGACACTCCCGGGGGTGCCGTCGAGGCCGGCGGAGACACGCTTTCCGCCGGCCTCTTGTTGGCGGCAGCAGCGGTGGTCCGGGATAGAGCGACCCGGACATGACGCAATGATGAAAGTCGCCCAATGACGGAGCAGACGAACCGATGAGCCGCAAAATCCTGATCGTCGAAGATGACGCCTCGACCGCCGCCTATGTGGCGAAGGGTCTGGCGGAGGCGGGGTATGCCGTCGAGCAGTGCGGGGACGGTCGCGACGGCCTGTTCCTGGCGAGCGAGGGTATATTCGACCTCATCATCGCCGACCGGATGCTGCCGCGCCTGGACGGGCTGGCGATGGTCAGCGCAATCCGCGCGGCGGGCATCTCGACCCCGGTGCTGGTTCTTTCGGCGCTGGCGACGGTCGACGACCGGGTCGACGGGCTGAAGGCGGGCGCGGACGATTATCTGTGCAAGCCCTTCTCCTTTGCCGAGCTGTCGGCGCGGATTGAGGCGCTGGTCCGCCGATCCGACCGCGCCGCGTCCGAGCCGACCCGTACCAAGCTGAGCGTCGGCGATCTCGAGATCGATCTGCTGGCGCGCACGGTCACGCGCGCGGGCAAGATCATCCCGGTCGGCGCGCGTGAGTTCAACCTGCTGGAATTCCTGGCGCGCCATGCCGGTCAGGTCGTGACCCGCACGATGATGCTGGAG
>DXIH01000169.1 GCA_019112965.1 Candidatus Sphingomonas excrementigallinarum
CGCTGCGCGAGTTGAACTTCCGGCGCGAGGCGGCCAGCGCGTCCGAACTCGCCGAGGCGATGACCGCCGAGCCCGATTTCATGGTCCCGCAGATCGACTGGCAGCGCTCGACCGCCAAGGTCCTGACGGTCGAATGGGTCGATGGCATCAAGCTGTCCAACCGCCAGGCGCTGGTGGAGGGCGGATACGACCTGCCGCACCTCGCCCAGACATTGGTGCGCGCGTTCCTGCGCCAGGCGATCGCGGAAGGGTTCTTCCACGCCGACATGCACCAGGGCAATCTGTTCGCCCTTCCCGGCAACAAGATCGCCGCGATCGACTTCGGCATCATGGGCCGGATCGACCGGCGCGCGCGGGTGTGGCTGGCCGAAATCCTCTATGGCCTGATCACCGGCAATTATAAGCGGGTTGCCGAGATCCATTTCGAGGCGGGCTATGTGCCAGCCCACCACAATGTCGCCGAGTTCGCGACCGCGCTGCGGGCGGTGGGCGAGCCGATGCGCGGCCTGCCGGTCAAGGACATGTCGATCGGCATGATGCTGGACGGCCTGTTCTCGATCACCCGCGACTTCGACATGGTGACGCAGCCGCATCTGCTGCTGCTGCAAAAGACCATGGTGATGGTGGAGGGCGTGGCGACCAGCCTCGATCCCGACATCAACCTTTGGGACTCGGCCGCACCGTTTGTTCGCGAATGGATTCGCACCGAACTCGGCCCCGAAGCCAAGATTGCCGACCGGCTGATCGAGGATGTGCAGACGCTCGCCCGCCTGCCCGAACTGGTCCGCCGGATCGAGGCGCGTTACCCCGCGCCGGGTGGCGAGCCGCCCGCCCCGCCGCTCAAGCAGATCGAGGTCGTGCGAATCGGTGGCGGCTGGCGTTATGCGCTGATCTCGATGCTGTCGGCCGCCGCCGGGGTCGCGGCCACCTTCGCCGTGCTTCGGTAGGATGCTGGGATAGGCATGCCGGGCAGCGCGCCCCCCGTCTCCTCGCGCCGCCTGTCGCGGCCGCTCTGGCTGAGCCAGCCGGGGCGGCTGTCGGGCATGACGCCGCCGATCGCGATCGGGGTGCTGGCGCTGCTGCTCGTGATGATCGTCGTCACGTTCTGGAGCGGTGGCGATACTTCTACCCTCGGCGACCGGCTGACCCCGGTGTCGGCGGCCATCCTCGACCATGTGCGACACGGGCAGGATTTCTATTCCGCCGCGATCGATGCCTTGCGGGAGAATGGGCGGCCGCTGCGCCCCGTGGTGCTGGCGGTGCCGTTGCCCGCGCTTCCCGTGACGCTGGCGCTGCTGCCACCACGGATCGGCCAATGGGTGCTCGTCCTGCTGGGATTGGCGGTCGTTGCGGCCTGGTCACGGCGGTGCTGGCCGTTGTTCGAGGGGCGCGGCCCCCGCGCGCTGGCGATCGTCCTGCTCGTCGCCGGGCTTTACCCTGCGCTCGACCGGACGATGGTGGCGGTGCCGGAAGTGTGGGCCGCACTCCTGATCGCGCTGTCGCTGGTGCAGCGGCGGCCCGACGCCATGCCGACCGCCGTCGCGCTGGGGTTGGCCGCGATGATCCTCAGCCCCGTGGCGCTTCTCCATGCGCTGCTGATGGGCTTCCTCGCATGGCGCGCAGGGGCGGAGCGTGAGGCGACGGGGTGGATCGGCGCGACCGCCGTCGCGATGATCCTCTACGCCGCCCACGCGCATCGGCTGAATGCCATGGTCGGCCCGATCGACCCCGCCATCCCCTCGCCCATCGCGCTCCAGTCGCCCGGCGAGTGGCTGGCGGCCATCGCCTCGGCCAGCGGACTGGGCGTGCTGCCGGTTGCGATCGCGTTGCCACTGGCCGTGCTGGCGGCGCTGGGATGGGTCCATTGGCGGCAGCCGGTGGCGCGGCGGGCGGGGATTACGCTGGCCGTCTATGCGCTGTTCGGCCTCGTCACCGGCGCGCCTGCCTTTGCGCTGGCAGTCGCACCGCTTCTGTTCCTCGGCGTCGTCTTCGCCCCTGATGCGGTTCGCGAGCTGATCGCCGCCGCGCGCGAGCGGCGACGCATCACCGTGACGCGAGTCGTGCGATGAGCCATATCCTGTTGATCGTCGGGGGCGGGATCGCCGCCTATAAAAGCTGCGAGCTGATCCGTCTGCTGCGTAAAGGTGGGCACAGCGTGCGCTGCGTCCTGACCGAGGGGGGCAGCCATTTCGTCACGCCGATGACGCTCGCCGCGCTGTCGGAGAATCAGGTCTTCACCACACTCTGGGACCTGAAGGACGAGGCGGAGATGGGGCATATCCAGCTCAGCCGCGAGGCCGATCTGGTCGTCGTCGCACCGGGCACCGCCGATCTGATCGCGCGGATGGCGGGCGGCCATGCCGATGATCTGGCGACGACCCTGCTGCTCGCCACCGATACGCCGGTGCTGGTCGCCCCTGCGATGAATGTGCGCATGTGGCTTCACCCCGCGACCCAGCGCAACGTGGCGCAGTTGCGCACCGATGGGGTTGAAGTCATGACCCCCGACGAAGGCGCGATGGCGTGCGGCGAGTTCGGCCCCGGCCGCCTGCCTGAGCCGCCCGCGATCATGGCCGCAATCGAGGCGAAACTCGCCCCCGTCTATCGCCCGCTGGTGGGACGGCATGTGCTGGTAACGGCGGGGCCGACTCACGAGCCGATCGATCCGGTGCGCTACATCGCCAACCGCTCTTCGGGGCGGCAGGGTTTTGCGATCGCGGGCGCGCTGGCGGCGCTGGGCGCGCGGGTGACGCTGGTCGCCGGGCCGGTGACGCTGCCCACCCCGCCGGGCGTTACCCGCGTGAATGTCGAAACCGCGCGCGACATGGCGCAGGCGGTCGCCGACGCGCTGCCCGCCGATGCCGCCGTGATGGTCGCCGCCGTCGCCGACTGGCGGGTCGAGGCGGCGGGGCAGAAGGTGAAGAAGGATGGCGGCGCGGCCCCTGCGCTGACGCTGGTCGAGAATCCCGATATTCTCGCCACCGTCGCCGCCGCGCCGAACCGCCCCACGCTGGTCGTTGGTTTCGCCGCCGAGACCGAGCATGTCATCGACCATGCCGTCGCCAAGCGCTTGCGCAAGCACGCCGACTGGATCGTCGCCAACGACGTATCGGGCGACGTGTTCGGCGGCGACGCGAACCGTGTCCATCTCGTCACCGCCGATGGCGTCGAAAGCTGGGAACGGATGGGGAAGGACGCGGTGGCCAGGGGGCTCGCGCAACGTATCGCGGATGCGCTACAAGCAGGGTCATGACGACTGCACCAATCTCCATTGCCATCAAATATTTGCCCCATGGCGAGGGGCTTCCCCTACCCGCCTACGCGACCCCCGGTGCGGCGGGCATGGATGTCGTCGCGGCCGAAACGCTGACGCTGGAACCGGGCAAGCGCGCCGCCGTCGCGACCGGCTTCGCCATCGCGATCCCGCCCGGTTACGAGGTGCAGGTTCGCCCGCGCTCGGGGCTGGCGCTCAAGAACGGCATCACCTGCCTCAACACGCCCGGTACGATCGACGAGGATTATCGCGGTGAGGTGAAGGTGATCCTTGCCAATCTGGGTGAAGAGCCGTTCGAGGTGGTGCGCGGTGAACGCATCGCCCAGCTGGTTCCCGCTCCCGTCCAGCGCGCGACCCTTGCCCAGGTCGATGAACTCGACTCGACGCAGCGGGGTGCCGGCGGCTTCGGATCGACCGGCCGGTGATCGCGGCGCTGCTCTTTGCCGCTGCGGTGCAGGCGACCACGCCCACGCCGCTTGTCCCCACGACGCCCCCCAGCGCCGCCGAGCCGCCGCATGACTGGTCGACGCTGGCCGCGCTCACCTTGCCCGCCGCCGGACCCGATATGGTCCGCTTCGTCCGCGAGGAAGTGACCGCCGGGCGCTGCACCCGCGCCAAGGTCAGCGACGCGCAGATGGTGCTGGTCGTACCGCTCGCCATCCGGATCAGCGCGGACGGCAATGCCGACAGCGTGGTGCCGCTGGCCATCGGCTGCCCCACGGTCGAACAGTTCAGCGCAGGCGTGGCACAGCGCATGGTACGCCACCTGGCGCACCGCACCATGATCCCCGGCGATCGCTGGTATCGCACGGTCATCACCTATACATGGCCGGGATGATCCTGAACGACGACGAACTGGCCCGTTACGCCCGCCACATCGTGCTCCGCGAATTCGGCGGGGGCGGGCAGCTGAAACTGAAGCAGGCCAGGGTCGCGGTGATCGGTGCGGGCGGCATCGGCTCCCCGGCCATCCAGTATCTGGCGGCGGCGGGCGTCGGATCGCTAGTGCTGATCGATGACGATGTGGTCGAGCCGTCCAACCTGCAACGCCAGACCATCTTCACCACCGACGATCGCGGGCTTTCCAAGGTCGAGGCGGCCGCCGCCCATGTCGCGCGGCTCAACCCGCATGTTTCCGTGACGGTGCACCGGACGCGGGTGACGCCGGACAATGTCGCCGCGCTGATCGATGGCGCAGACGTGGTGCTGGACGGCTGCGACAATTTCGCGACGCGGCTGGCGGTCGCCGACGCCGTGCTGGGCCTGCGCATCCCGCTCGTCTCGGCCGCTGTCGGCCAGTTCGAGGGGCAACTGGCCGTTTATCGCGGCTGGGAAGCGGACAAGCCCTGCTACCGCTGCTTTGTCGGCGAGGCGGCCGACCAGGCCGGGCTGACCTGCGCCGATGACGGCGTGCTGGGGCCGGTGACGGGGGTGATGGGCAGCCTCGCCGCGCTGGAGACGTTGCGCGCGATCGCGTCGTTCGGGCGCGACACGGCGGGCAGCATCCTGATCGCCGACATGCTGACCATGCGCTTCCGCACGCTGGCCCTGCCCAAGGACCCCGGGTGCCGCTGCGCCCATGTCATCGCGGTGGCGGCATGAGCGCGCGGCCGACGCCGCCGCCCGGCTGGCTCGACTGGACCGGCGACAAGGGATGGATCGGCCAGGTCACCGGCCTGCCCGACAGCACGCTGCACGCCTATGCGGGCGTGGCGATCCTGACCCTCTCGGCGCTGATCCTGCGGCGCAAGCCTTGGGACTGGCGCTGCTGGCTGACCGTGCTGGTGATCGAGACGATCAACGAAGCCTATGACCTGCTCCAGCCTTTCTATGCGACGGATGAAGGCAATCTGCCTGCCAGTTGGTTCGACATCTGGAACACGATGCTGTGTCCGACGGTGATCCTGCTGACCTTCGGCTGGCTCTCACGACGGGCGGACAGGCGCTAACCGTCTTAATCCTCCCCATCTCCGATGGGGAGGGGGACCGCCGGGCGCAGCCCGGTGGTGGAGGGGCATGATCCTGCCCTCGCCCGATCGCGCCGCAAAGGGTAATGCCCCTCCACCATCGCTGGCGCGATGGTCCCCCTCCCCAAGCATAGCTTGGGGAGGAATGAAAAAAGGGGCGGTGACCTTTCGGCTCCGCCCCCTTCGACAACGCTGAAACCCGATCAGCCGAGCAGGTTCTTGGCGAACTCCCGCACCGCCGGGCCGATGTCCTCGCGCGCCAGGCCCAGTGCCAGGTTTGCGGTCAGCCAGCCCGCCTTGTCGCCGCAGTCATAACGCTGCCCGTCGAAGGTGAAACCGTGGAAAGGCTGGTTGCCGATCAGCTTGGCCATCGCGTCGGTCAGCTGGATCTCGCCACCTGCGCCCGGCTCCTGTGCGTCGAGGATCTGCATGACCTCAGGCTGGAGGATGTAGCGGCCGGGGATCATCAGGTTCGACGGCGCCTTGCCCTTGGGTTTTTCGACCAAAGCGGTGACCTCGGTCAGGCGGCCGTCCTGCTTGCCCGGCGAGATGATGCCATATTTGTCGGTCTCGCTGTCGGGGACCTCCAGCGCGCCGATGACGTTGCCGCCGACCTGGTCATAGGCCTCGACCATCTGCTTCATGAAGCCGCCAACCATCAGCTCGTCAGGCAGCAGCACCGCAAAGGGCTCGTCGCCGACGATCTCGCGCGCGCACCACACGGCATGGCCCAAGCCCAGCGGCTCCTGCTGGCGGACATAGACGGGCGATCCCGGCTTCTGGCGGATGCCTTCGACCACGGCGAGCGACTTGCCGCGCGCTTTCATCGTGGCTTCGAGTTCGTAGGAGATGTCGAAATGATCCTCCAGCGCGCCCTTGCCACGGCCGGTGACGAAGATGATCTGCTCGATCCCCGCTTCCAGCGCTTCCTCGACCGCATATTGGATCAACGGCTTGTCGACGACGGTCAGCATTTCCTTGGGCATCGACTTGGTCGCAGGCAGAAAACGCGTCCCCAGCCCCGCTACCGGAAAAACAGCCTTGCGAACCTTCTTGATCGTCATGAAACCTCCCTGGATCGATATGACTCTAGCCGGATCGTGCGGCGCAACATAGCCTTGCGCCACCGGGATGCGATTAGGGTGTCCTTAAAAGCGACAGGTTACGAATCGCCCGATGACCCGCCCCCCGATCCTCATCATCTTCGGCACAAGGCCGGAAGCGATCAAACTGTTCCCTGTTGTCAGGGCGTTACGTGATTCAGGCACCGTGCCGGTGCGCGTTTGCGTCACCGCGCAGCATCGCGGGATGCTCGATCAGGTTCTCGAGATCGCCGGTTTGACGCCCGATCATGATCTCGACCTGATGGAGCCGGGCCAGTCGCTCGACCGGCTGACCGCGAGGCTGCTGACCGGGCTGGGCGAGGTGATGGATGCCGAGCGCCCGGCGATGGTGGTCGTGCAGGGTGACACGGCGACTGCCATGGCGGGGGCGCTGGCCGCTTATTACCGAAAGGTGCCGGTCGCCCATGTCGAGGCTGGCTTGCGTTCGGGCGATATCTATCAGCCCTGGCCCGAAGAGGTGAACCGGCGGATGATCGCCCCGATCGCCGCGCTGCACTTCGCCCCCACCGACACCGCCGCCGCTGCACTCCGCGCCGAGGGGATCGATCCGGGCAAGATCCATGTCACCGGCAACAGCGTGATCGACGCGCTGCATTGGACCAAGGAGCGCATCGCCGCCGACCCGTCGCTGGTGGCGGGTCTCGATCCCGTGCTGTCGCGGCTGGCGGGCAAGCGGATCCTGCTGGTCACCACTCACCGGCGCGAGAATTTCGGCGGCGGCATGGCCGCGATCGCGCGTGCCTTGCGCCAAATCGCCGAGCGGCCCGATGTCGGCATCCTCTTTCCCATGCATCCCAACCCCAATGTCGTGGCGGTGATGGATGAGGTCCTGGGCGACCACCCCGCCATCGCGCGGATCGCGCCGCTCGACTATCCGCAATTCGTCCGCGCGCTGGACGTCGCCCATATCGTGCTGACCGACTCGGGCGGCGTGCAGGAGGAAGCGCCTGCGCTGGGCAAGCCGGTGTTGGTCATGCGTGAGACGACCGAACGTCCCGAGGGCGTCGCGGCGGGCACCGCCCGGCTGATCGGCACCGACGAGGACCGGATCGCCGGAGAAGTCTTCGCATTGCTCGACGACGCCGATCGCTATGCGGCGATGGCGCGCGCACACAACCCGTTCGGCTCGGGGGATACCGCCGAGCGGATCAACAGGATCATGACAGATGCCCTTGGACTCTGAGCTTTCCGTCACGGTAATGGGGCTGGGCTATATCGGCCTGCCCACCGCCGCCGTCATCGCGCGTACCGGCGCGATGGTGACGGGCGTCGACGTCACCCCTGCCGTCGTCGAGACGATCAATTCGGGCCGCGTCCATATCGAGGAGGTCGATTTGGACGGCCTGGTATCGGGCGTGGTCGCGCGCGGCAGCCTGAAGGCCTCGCTGACCGTCGCCCCGGCCGACGTCTTCGTCATTGCGGTGCCGACCCCCTTCACCGAGGATCGCCAGCCGGACATCACCTTCGTCCTCGACGCCGCCCGCGCCATCGCGCCTGTCCTTAAGAGCGGCGACACGGTGATCCTCGAATCGACCTCCCCCGTCGGCACCACCGAGCAGGTCCGCGACCTGATCGCGCGCGAACGCCCCGACCTGAAGCTGCCGGGCGCCACCAGGCCCGGCGAGCAGGCCGATCTGGCCATCGCCTATTGCCCCGAACGCGTGCTGCCCGGCCGCATCCTGGTCGAACTGATCGACAATGACCGGGTCATCGGCGGCATCACACCGCGTTGCGCCAGGAAGGCGCTGGCCTTCTACCGACGCTTCGTGCGCGGGGCCTGCGTCACCACTACCGCGCGCGCTGCGGAGATGACCAAGCTGACCGAAAACGCGTTTCGCGACGTCAACATCGCCTTTGCCAACGAACTCAGCCTAGTGGCGGACACATTGGGCGTCGATGTGTGGGAGGTGATCCGGCTCGCCAACCGCCATCCGCGCGTCAACATCCTGTCGCCCGGCCCCGGCGTCGGCGGGCATTGCATCGCGGTCGACCCCTGGTTCCTCGTCGCCGCCGACCCCGCCAATACGCCGCTGATCCGCACTGCGCGCGAGGTGAATGACGGCAAGACCGACCATATCATCGCGCGCGCCGCCGAAATGATCGAGGCACAGGACGGGCCGGTCGCCTGCCTGGGCCTCGCCTTCAAGGCCAATATCGACGACTTCCGCGAAAGCCCCGCGCTGAAGGTCGCCGCCGCCCTCGCCGCCCGGTTCGGCGAGCGCGTCCATATCGTCGAACCCTATGCCACCGCCCTGCCCCGCGCTTTCGACGGAACCGGCGCGCGCCTGATCGATATCGACACCGCGCTGGAAACTTGCCGGGCGATGATCGTTCTGGTCGACCACGACATTTTCCGATCCGTTCCGCTCGACGAGCGGCGGGGGAAGATTGTCCTGGATACCCGCGGGCTCTGGCCCGACCAGAGCTGATCCCTTGCGTTGCATTGCACGGGCGCGCGGTCGGGACTAAGCACAACCGCCTATAGCGGACATCAAACCATCCATGCTTGCCAAGCTGCTGAATCTACGAAAGCGCGTTCCTGATTTCGTACCTGCCATGGAGCCCGGCCTGCGGGTCTATGCCGTCGGCGACATTCATGGCCGTTTGGATTTGCTCGATGCCATCCTAACCCGGATCGACGCGGACAATGCCGCCCGGCCCCCCGCCGATCGGCATATCATCTTCCTGGGCGATCTCGTCGATCGCGGCCCCGATTCGGCGGGCGTGGTGGAGCGGATTCGCGGGCTATGCGCTCGTGATCCGCAAATTCACTGCATCATGGGCAATCACGAAGAGATTTTCCTGCGGGCGATCGATGGCGACGACAAGGCGCTCCGCTTGTTCTGCCGAATCGGCGGCCGTGAGACCATGCTGAGCTACGGCGTCACGGCCGAAGACTATGAGCGTTTGGACTATGCCGAGGTCGTCGAGCGACTGAACGCCGTCGTCCCCCCCGAACATCGCGCGTTCCTGGAGGGTCTGAAGGAAATCATGATCCTGGGGGACTATGCGTTCGTCCATGCCGGCGTCCGCCCCGGCATCCCGATCGCCGACCAGAAGCTGGCCGAAACGCGCTGGATTCGCGACCCTTTTCTCGACCACCGCGCCCCGCTCGAAAAGATGGTGGTGCATGGCCATACCGTGGCGGAAGAGGCAGAAATCCTGCCACATCGAATCGGGATCGACACCGGCGCCTATCATAGCGACCGCCTGACCGCGCTGATGCTGGAAGATCAGGCGCGCGAGATTTTTTCCACCTGACGTCTCTTTACTGAGCCGAAACGTTTGTCGGGGCATTCCGTTTTTCGGCAAAGCAACGTATAGCCGCAAAGCGGTAAAGTAATGTTGCATTGCCGCATCAGTGTGGGAGCATAACTGTCCCATGCTCGTTGGTGGGGTTGCCTTGGGACGATCTGCGTGCCATGGCCCTACTGACAATTTTAAGGGAGTTCGACATGCGTCTTGGGAAGTTTCTCGTCGCCGCTGCCGCCGTTTCGATGACCGTCGCTCCGGCGATGGCTGCGAACCCGGCTGCCAGCCTTTCGGTTTCGAAGTCGGTTCGCGCTTCGGCTCCGACCGCCAAGAAGAACGGCCTGGCCGGCGGTGGCATCCTCGTCGCCGTTCTGGCGGCTGCTGCGGTTGTTGCCGGTATCGTCGTGGTCGCCGATTCGGACGACAACGCCGACAGCAACTAAGTTGCTTCAGCCTCACGGCTGAAAGGAATAGCGGCCTTCGGGCCGCTATTTTTTTGCTCGGCGGAGATGGTCCGATTTTGGCTGTTAGACATAGCGGCCCGACCCGCGCGAGTCTGCGTCGCCCGGCGCCCGCGCCCTTCCCGACCAAGACGCCTCGGCCCCGATCTGGATTGCTACGCTACGCCCGAACGGGGGGCACGGTCAGCCCGATGATTGCACAGGCATCGTTTCGATAACGGCCTTTGGACTCGCCAGACGCAGGAATATGCCTCGCGACGTCCATCGGGCAATTGGCCCTTCCTTGCCCGCTACAGCCACCAGACAAGCCCACGGCGATCTGTAGTCGCCCCTCTAGACTGTGATGACGTTGCGTTGAACCAAGGAGAGCCCCTCCCCTTCAGGGCAGGGGTTGGGGTGGGGCCTCGCCACGGGCTGCACACGTGCCATAAAGCCCCACTCTCCGGCACCCTCCCCTGAAGGATTCCTCTGCGAAAGTCGGTACGTCGCTCAGGAACACATACCACCCCGGCGAAGGCCGGAGTCCAGTTGGGCAACCATAAGAGTAACTTACAGTCGCCCGGCGACTGGCTCCCGGCCTTCGCCGGGGTGGTGAAGAGGGAGTCCTGCAGGGGAGTCGTTGAAGGGGAACGGGATCCTCCAAAGGATAGTGGAGAGGTGCCCGCAAGGGCAGATCCAACCTCTCCGACCGGGACACCCCTCCGTCAGGGCTTCGGCCTGCCACCTCCCATGCAAAGGAGAGGAATGACGTGACGATCGATCCGGCCCAGGTCCGCGCCGGTGCTTACGCCCTCCCTTTTGCCTGTGGCGGGCGGATACTCATTCCCGCCACCAATTCCACAACGCAAAATCGCCGGAACCCTGGGGGCTCCGGCAATCTCGATCCGATCGGAAACGTTGTTGGCGAATGCGCCTTAGCGGGGCGACGGTGCGCCGGGAGCACCGCCGGGCATTCCGCCAGGGCCAGCTCCACCCATCATCGACTGCTGCGCCTGCATCTGCCGCAGAACCGATTCGGGGATGAAGTCGATCATCTCGACATCGAACACCAGTTCCGAATTGGCCGGGATCGGGCCGTTTGCATGATCGCCATAGCCGAGCTTGGCAGGCAGCCAGAAACGGTACTTCGAACCCTTGGGCATCAGCTTGAGGGCTTCGGCGAAGCCCGGCAGCACGCTCGACAGCGGCATCGGCGTCGGCTGCTTCGAGGCGTCGAAGACGGTGCCGTCGATCAGGCGGCCGGTATAGTTGACCAGCGCCACGTCGGTGGCGGTTGGGTGCGGCCCGCCCTGACCCGGTGCGATCACCTTGTACTGAAGGCCCGACGCGGTCGTCGTGACACCCGGGCCGCGCGCTTCGCGCACCAGGGCGGCATCGCCTTGACGCGCCAGCAGAGCGGCGACGACGACGGCCGCCACCACCGCAACCCATATCCAGACCAGATAGGAACGCCGGACGGGACGAAGGGGGACAGCGGTTACGGACATGCCTGTTTCTCGCTCTGTGCGTGGGCGTTCAGAGAATAAAGCGCTCCAAGCGCAGGCCGAATCGCCTTACACGAGTCGGCCGATGCCGGATCGCGCCATTCCCTTCGCCGGAGGCAAAGGGGCATGGCGCCATCCGGCGAGACGCTTACCGGGCGCCGTCGCGCTCGGCGCGCTTGCGCTCCAGCTTGCGAGCACGACGCACGGCCGCGGCACGCTCACGAGCGCGCTTTTCCGAGGGCTTCTCGTAGTGGCGACGGAGCTTCATTTCGCGATACACGCCTTCCCGCTGCAGCTTCTTCTTGAGCGCGCGAAGGGCCTGATCCACATTGTTGTCGCGAACGATGATCTGCATAAAAACGAATTGCTCCGGCAAAACAGGATAAAGCGGCCGCAGAACAACTGTGGCCGCATCGTCGGGCGCTCCTAGCAGCGCGGTCGGCCGAATACAACCCGTCGCATCGCAAATCGCTCCGCCGCCCGGCGTCCTCGCTTCGTCGTTTGCCGTCACGATATGAACAGCCTTGTCATGTGGCGGCCATGCTGCGGTGATCCGGCCCAAACTAGGCCGGATCGACATTCAGGCTTCCAAAACCCGTTGCAGGGTGATTCATAGGCATCCGTGTTGAATCGCGGAGGGAGCGATGGGGATCAAGCGTTACGAGTTGAGCGAGGCGCAATGGTCGCGGATTGCGTCGCTGGTTCCGGGCAAGACGACTGAT
>DXIH01000170.1 GCA_019112965.1 Candidatus Sphingomonas excrementigallinarum
CCCTCGCCCATGATGGCCCCTCCGCCGCCACCGCCACCGACGCCGCCGCCGCCACCTCCTCCGCCACCCGCGCCGGAGACGATGGTTCTGTCTGCACCTGCGGCCCCTGCGGCTCCCCCCGCACCTCCGGCGCCGCGTGTCAGTCCGGCGACCGACAACATCATGGTGACGGGCAGCAAGGTGAGCACAATTCCGGCGGCCCCCTCGGTCCAGATCGACGCATGGCAACCCGATCGCCCCTATCTGGAGCTGTATGACGGAAAGCCCGCCGATTTTGCCGAGCGCTTCCGCGAGGCGGAGGCGCGGCATGGCGCCTTGCCGATCTTCTATCTCGACACCGCCGCCTGGCTCGCCAGGCGCGACCGGATGGCCGAGGCGCGCGAGATGGCGCTCTCGGCGCTGGAGTTGCCGACGGCCGACGACACCACCCTGGGCATGGTCGCCGACCGGCTGGAGCGCTATGGCGACTGGGATCGCGCGGTCGAACTGCGCGAGCGGCAGGCGGTGCTCGATCCCGACCGACCGCAGCCGCGCCGCCTGCTCGCGCTGACGCTCGCCCGCCGGGCCGCCGCCCATCCGGCGCAGGCGAAGGCCGACCTGACCCGTGCGATCACACTGCTATATGGCATCGCCACCCATCCGCAGGCGGACCAGTGGAAAGGCGTCGACCTGATCGCACTGAACGAGGCCAATGCGCTGCTGCCGCGCCTGCGCAAGCTGGGCGGCAAGGTGGAGATGGACCCGCGTCTGGTCATGCTGCTCGATGTCGATGTGCGCGTCGTCATCGACTGGACCACCGATGCCTCGGACATGGACCTTTGGGTCGACGAGCCGACTCGCGAGCGGGCGATCTACAACAACAACCGCACCGCGATCGGCGGTCGGCTGTCGCGGGACATGACGCGTGGTTATGGGCCGGAGGAATATATGATCCACGCCGCGCCGCCGGGGACGTATACGGCGCAGGCCAATGTCTATGCACCCGACCGGATCGATCCCAATGGCGCGACCATCCTGACCGCGCATCTGTTCCGCAATTTCGGCCGGACGAACGAGACGGTCGACAGCGTCGATATCGAGCTGAAGCGCGACGAAAAGGGCGCGCGGATGATCGGCCGGGTCGTCGTGCCCGGCAAGCCGATGACGAGTCCGGCCCCCGTGAAGGGCGCGGTTCCGCTGCCCTGAGCGGGACGGGGGTATATCGTCCGGTTCGGCTGGTTTTGTGGGGTGATAAGGGTGTAGAGGCCGGACATGACCGATCAGAGTCCGCCTCTTGCCTCCTTCCGGAAATGGACGCCCGCGCGTTATCGTGCGCTGCTGCGGAAGCAGGGGCCGGGCTCGGTCAAGTTCCGCACCCGGCTGGCGATCCTGATCGGCGCGGTTGCGATCGGGTTGGCGGCGACGGTCTTTGCCGAGGCGGCCGACGCGGCGGGTGAGATGTTCCACCATTTCTCGGGCCGTTATCACTGGGCGCCCCTGGTCGTGACCCCGCTGCTGTTTGCCGGGCTGGTCTGGTTCACCCGGCGCTTCGCGCCGCTCGCGCGGGGATCGGGCATTCCGCAGGTGATGGCGGCGCAGGCCGATCCCGAACAGGCGACCGGCGGGCTGGTGTCGCTGCGCACGGTGATCGCCAAGGCCGGGTTGACCCTGGCGGCGGTGCTGGGCGGGGCATCGGTCGGTCGCGAAGGGCCGACGGTCCAGATCGCCGCCGCGATCATGGGGGTGACGCACCGTATCCTGGGCGTGCCGTTGCGCGGCGCGGTCCTGATCGCGGGCGGCGCGGCGGGTGTCGCGGCGGCGTTCAACACGCCGCTGGCCGGGCTGCTCTTTGCGATCGAGGAACTCGCCTCGGCCTATGAGCAGAAGGTCACGCTGCTGGTCATCGCGGCCATCGCGATCGCGGGCATGGTCGCCCAGTCGGCGCAGGGCGATTACGTTTATTTCGGGCTGATCGGCGCGCACATGCCGATCGTGACCGCGTTGATCGTCGCGCCGGTCGCGGGCATCGTCGGCGGGCTGGCGGGCGGCGGCTTTGCCCGGCTGATGCTGATGATGGCGACAGGCACCAACCGCGTGACCCAGTGGAGCAAGGCGCAGCCGATCCTGTTCGCCGGGCTGTGCGGCGTAGTCGTCGCGGGGCTGGGCGTCGGCACCGGGCTGACCTGGGGCACCGGCTATGGTGCGGCGCGGGCGATGATCGTCGGGGTCGATGCGCCGCTCTGGTACGGCCCGGCCAAGTTCCTGGCGACGCTGGCCACCGCTGTCGCGGGGCTTCCCGGCGGCATCTTCGCGCCGTCGCTGTCGGTCGGGGCGGGCCTGGGCAATCTGCTGCGCTCGGTCTTTCCGGATTCGCCTGCGTCGGCGATCGTGATCCTGGGCATGGTCGGCTATTTCGCGGGGGTGGTCCGCGCACCGCTGACCGCCGTCATCATCCTGTCCGAGACAACCGCCAGCCGGGGCCTGATGCTGCCGATGTTCGCCACCGCCTTCATCGCCGACGGGGTCAGCCAGTTGATCTGCCGCGAAAAGCTGTACCACGGCCTGTCGCGGACCTTTGCGATGGCGCCGGTGAAGCGGGCGGGGCAACCGTAGACCGGCCGATCGGAAAGCGGCGGATGGCTGCCCCGCCGTCGATGACGCAGCAGAACGCTCAGAATCCTACAATGTCAGCACCTCGCGCTCGTGGCGTCAGTGGACGCCGAATGCAGGGCGGGACGGGCCGGATTGCGTTTCGAGAGACCGGCAGGCGGATGATGGCTAGAGCAAGATGACATGAGATGAACTCAACCCTCCCCTTCAGGGGAGGGGCCGGGGGTGGGGCGCCTCCGCAAGCGCGCAGCCCGTGGCGAGGCCCCACCCCAACCCCTCCCCCGAAGGGGAGGGGTTCTCCTTGGTTCAACGCAATGCCATCACGGTCTAGGCGTCGCCGTCCTGCTCCGTCGCTGCGGCGTTTCGGGTTTGTTGCCCCCGAATGCGGTCGGGACGTAAAACCTATTCCGGGGTGGCCTGCTGCGTTTCCAGGCCCTGGTTGCTCAGAACAATGAGGTCGGAGGCCAGTTCGTACAGATAGCGTCGCCGCTCCAGCGTTCCCGTGCGCAGCCGGTCTCGCGCCCTGACCTGAGCCTTGGTCAGTCGGAACGGTGTATAGCCGCGCGTGCGCAGGCAGGTGGCGACCGTATCTTGCATAAAACCCTGCGTCCGCGCGACGCCGCCGCGGATGCCGCGTTGATAGATGCTGCTATAGTCGCGTATCATTTGGTTGAAATCCTCGGGACTCAGCGTTCGGCCGCCCTTGGCCTGGGACCTGGCGGTGGCCCGGTCGATCTCCTTGTCCTGGTTGTGTGTCGCATCGAGCACGTCGCGGGTATCCTGTCGGCCCGTAATGTCGACCTTGGCGCCGCTGATGCCGCATTGCATCGCGTCGCGGCGGTAGGTGTCCAGGCTGATGCCCGCTTTGCCCCAGGATATGTCCCGAGCCGTTCTCGTTCCCGCCATGGAGGCCGAAGGGATCGAGAGCAGGGTTATTCCGATCAATGGGACCGCCAAGGCCCGCATGCGATTTGATGAAAGCGAAAGCATTGGCCAGCCCCTTTCGACACTAAAACAATGACTTCATCCTGCAGGCCTTGGATGACTATTCCCACATTTGTCCAAGGCATCCACTCTGCCGCCTCTTTGCATGCAAGGCTGGTAGGTACGTTACGCCTGCGAATCTCACTTGGCATTGCATGCGTCCGATTTATCGTGAGCCATCAAGGACATAGAAAGGTTAAGTATGCCATTGGGAATAAAAGAAAATACCTATCGAAATACATCACCCTGTTGAAATATACGCGAATCAGATCTTATTTTCTAATCGATGCGAATGATATTATGCATTGCGAATTATTCAATCGGCAATCACTTTGGAGTTGGGGTCCGTAGTCATTGCGGCCATTGCTTTTAGTAAGTGTGCGACGTCTTGTGGGCGCCACCGCCGCACGCCGCTGCGGTTGACGGACATGAGAAGGCGCAGCATCCGTCAATCCTTCGCGCAAGGTCTGTCGTGGCTTGTGGGAACAACGGTTGCAGACGCTCCGTCTGCTCTTCGCCAGCCATGCAGATTGCTTATACCCGTCTCCGTGCGGAGCCTGGAATCCGACCGCGGCGGTCTTGCTTTCAGGTCGCAAGAGCGGAACTGCAATAGCTTGATGCCAAAAGCACGCGCGCTCCGTCCGGGTCAGCGCAAAAACACTGCTGGCTTTCGACTTAAGGCAACCGTGCCAATGCAATGCCCGCCAAATTCTGCGTTCGCTTGATGTGGCGTAACCGAAAGCGCGGCGGGCGGGGCAGGGCGGACCATTTCGCGAAATGCGTCACATGCGCTGGCGGCACCCGCACCTTTCCGGTCGCCTGCGCCACCACG
>DXIH01000171.1 GCA_019112965.1 Candidatus Sphingomonas excrementigallinarum
CGCCCCCGCCGCCGGCTCCCGAGGCCGTGCCGTGCTCGCCGGGTCCGTTCATCGTGTTCTTCGAGTGGAACAAGTCGGACATCACTCCGGAAGCAGCGTCGATCCTCGACAACGCGATCACCCAGTACCAGAGCTGCGGCAATGCCCGCGTGATGGTTGCAGGCTTCACCGACACGTCGGGTACGCCGAAGTACAACATGGGTCTGTCGCAGCGTCGTGCCGACGCGGTGAAGGCGTACATGACCTCGCACTCGATCCCCGATGGCTCGATCGCGACGGAAGCATTCGGCGAACAGCGCGACAAGCTGCGCGTTCAGACCGCCGACGGCGTCCGCGAGGTCCAGAACCGTCGCGTGGAAATCACCTACGGTCCGGGCGCTGGCCAGTAAGCCACGCTCAGCCAAGGCTGATTGCGAAAGAGGGAGGTCGGCGAAAGCCGGCCTCCTTTTTTTATGGTATCCGGCGGGGTCGGATTCTTTCGCCGGTTTTACGGCTCCCTGCCGCAGGGGCGGGCCAGGCGGAGCTCAAGGCGGGCGGCGCAAACGCGCCCTCAAGGCGCCTTTCGGGATCATCGACACCAAGGCCGGATCGACATTCACATCATTCGTCCATTTGCAGGGGGAGGAATGTGAGGCATTCAGCCTGAACGGCGATCGGTCCTCAGTCGCTTACCCGGCAACGGATCGCTTTCGAGCACCCATGAAAGGCGATTCATCCTTTCTTTGTCTCTGCGCTTTATGGGCTGATCATTCCAACAGGAAAGCAGCAAGGGAACTGCCATGGGGCGGTCGGGGCCGGGCTACAAAAACCGCGAAGCGCGCCGACAGGTTCTGATCCCCTGTCGCATCAAGTCCGTCCGAGGCTGGGGCGATGCGTGCATCCACAATATCTCGTCCCGCGGCATGATGATCGCCTGCGACGATCCGCTCGCACCGGGCGAGTATCTCGACCTGCGGCGCGGCAGCCAGGTGGTGATCGGACGTGTCGTATGGCGGCGCGATCGCTTCTCGGGGGTTAGGACGCAGGACGTCATCAGCGCGGAGGCGATGGTCAACGAACCCCGTCTGGAGACCCGCCCAGCGGGCGCAGGTCGCGTCGAGGAGCGACGCGTATCACGCCAGAGCATGGCGGGGGAGATCGATGCCGCCCGTCGCATGGAGCGCAGCCGCTCGCTGTCGCAGGCGATGCAGTTCGGTGCGCTCGGCATTTTCGGACTGGTTGCCGCGGCCACGATCGCAACCCAGGTCGGCCATGTCCTCGCCGCGCCGACCGCCAGGCTTACCCAGGCCCTGTCACACTAACCCGCTCAGGCGCTCAGTCCTGATCCGCCAGCAACGCCGCCGTCAGCCAATCGGGACGGATTGCATCACCCAACGATTCCACCCGGCGATGTTCGACCATCAGACCCAGTTCGGGATAGGTTGCGCGGGTCCGGTCACCCGCCTCGCCTAGCGGTGCCACGACCAGCCGCCGGTTGACCTTGGAGCGGTGGTGCATCCGCGCGGTATTTTCCTGGCCGACATAGCAGCCCTTGGTGAAGCTGACGCCGTTCAGTTCGCGGGCATTGCACTCCAGCCAGAGCGTCTCGCCCGATCCCAACTCGGCCACGCCCTCGGTCACGCCCAGCGACAGGCGGTGCGCGGTCCACCCGCTGGCCGCGTCACCCGCCGGGGCCAGCCAGCGATGGCCGAGTTCGGGCAGGCGCGGATCCCTGGGGCGTCCCTCGGCATCCGGGCTCCAGTGAACGGCCAATCCCTCGACGGGCTCGATCGTGATGGCCCGGCGCAGGCGGTACATGGCCAGCCGCCGGGCCAGCGCCTCGGCCTGCGGCGCTTCCGCATCGACCAGCACCGCATCGCCCTCGGCCCAGAGAAAGAAGTCAAACAGCGCCTTTCCCTGCGGCGTCAACAGCGCGGCCCAGCGCGGGGCATCCGGCGTCAGTCCCACGACATCCTGCGTCACCAGCCCCTGGAGGAACCCCCGCGCATCCTCGCCCGCGACCCGGATCAGGCGACGATCGGCCAGCGTGGTTGCGGTCGTGACGGTGGAGGCGGACGTCGGGGTGGCATCGGTCATGGCCGCAAGGTAGGAAGGCGCGACCCTATGCGAAAGGCCCGTTTGCCATGACCTTCGATCTGCTTCTCTCCGGCGGCACCGTCCACACCCCCGGCGGCCCCGTTCGCGCCGATGTCGGGGTGCGCGACGGCCGGATCGTGGAAATCGGCGCGCGCGGCGATGCGGGGCGGGTGATCGACTGCACCGGGCTCGACATCCTGCCCGGCGTGATCGACAGCCAGGTGCACTTCCGCGAGCCCGGCCTGATGCACAAGGAAGACCTGGCCAGCGGCAGCCGCGCGGCGGTGATGGGCGGCGTGACCGCCGTCTTCGAGATGCCCAACACCAAGCCGAACACCGATTCGGCCGACGCGATCACCGACAAGCTGACCCGCGCCAAGACCATGTTCTGCGACCACGCCTTCTATGTCGGCGCGACCAACCACAATGCCCGCGACCTGGCCGAGCTGGAGCGGATGCCGGGGACGGCGGGCGTGAAGATCTTCATGGGCGCCTCGACCGGCGACCTGCTGGTATCGGAGGATGCGCGGCTGGCCGAGGTGCTCGCCTCGGGGCATCGCCGCGTCGCCATCCATGCCGAGGACGAGGACCGGATGAATGCGCGCGCGGACGAGCGGATCGAGGGCGATCCGGCCTCGCACCCGGTCTGGCGCGACGATGAAAGCGCGCTGCTCGCCACCCGCCGCATCCTGCGCCTGGCGCGCGAGGCGAACCGCCGTATCCACATCCTGCATGTCACCACGCCCGCCGAGCTGGAATATATCGCGCAGCACAAGGACATCGCGACCTGCGAGGTCACGCCACAGCATCTGACGCTGGCGGGCGAGGAAGCCTATCCGCGCCTCGGCACGCTGGCGCAGATGAACCCGCCCATCCGGTCGGGCGCGCATCGCGACGGCCTGTGGCACTGGCTGAACCAGGGCGTGCCCGACGTCATCGGCTCGGACCATGCGCCGCACACGCTGGAGGAAAAGGCCAAGCCCTATCCGGGCAGCCCCAGCGGGATGCCGGGCGTGCAGACCTTGCTGCCGCTGCTGCTCGACCATGCGGCGAATGGTCGCCTGTCGCTCCAGCGCGTGATCGAGCTGACCAGTGCGGGCGCACAGCGCATCTTCGGCATCGTCGGCAAGGGGCGGATCGCGGCGGGCTATGACGCCGATTTCACCATCGTCGACCTGAAGAAGCGCTGGACCATCGAGGACCAGTGGCTCCAGTCGAAGTGCGGCTGGTCGCCCTTTACCGGCATGGAACTGACCGGCAAGCCGATCGGCACCATCGTGCGCGGGCAGGTGGCGATGTGGGAAGACCAGCTCGCCGATGCGCCGACCGGCCGGCCGATCCGCTTCGAGGCGGTCGACTTCGGATGAGCGAAAGCCGGTGGGTGCGGGATATCCGGGTCTATTGCCCGGTCGCTCCCGCCACGCTCGCGGCGATGACCGCGGGGCGGGCTGCGGCAGTGGAAGACGACCCCACTGCCGCCGCACTGCTGGCCATCCTGCGCACCCCGCCGCTCGGCGATTTTGGGCGGTATCGCGAAGTGGTCGAACTCGCGCTCGGCTATGAGGGGTTTCGGCCGGGCGAGGGAGCAGTGCCGACGCTGGGCGCGGTCGGGCAGTCGAGTTGGTCGCCGACCGTCATCCTGACCGCGATTTATGATGCGGAGGCGGATGTTTCCGCTCTCACGGACACCCTGCTCGCCGCACACCCTTGGGATGTGCCGGTGATCGCTCTTAGCGAGCCATATCAGTTGCTCGTGCGGAGATAGGGCGAGGCGTGGGCTTCGACTTCGCTCAGCCTGAACGGCTGTTGTAAAGGCCCCGCCTCTCTATCCCGACCTCCGTTCAGCCTGAGCGAAGTCGAAGGCCAAGGGAATAAGAGTTGGGGGCCAAGGGAAACCTCGGCCCTCAATCCCCATCAGAACGGCAACCACCGCGCCTTATGCGTGAAGTTCATATACCCAACGTTGACGCCCGCGCGCCAACCGACGCCCAGCCGCACCGGGATCAGCACGACATTGCCGCGCCGCAAATAGGTCGCGGCGAACCCGCCGACGAAATAGAGCCGCCCCTCGGCCGCCGGGAAGCGGTGGAACAGTTCCTCGGTGTCGTAGAGATTATAGACCAGCACGAACACCTTGTTCGCATCGCCACCGATGTCGAAGCCCAGCGACGGCCCGGTCCAATAGACCGGCATCTGCCCCTCGACCTTGTGGGTCATCACGCCCGAGCCATAGCGCAGGCCGACGACGAACGCGCCCGACGCCTCGCGCCCGGCGATATAGGCATTGGGGCGGCCCTGCTCGCGCAGGATGCGTTCGATGATACCCGCCAGACCCTCGGCCCCCTTGCCGAATACGCCTTCGCCGGCCGCCATCAGGTCGTCACGCTCGAAGGTGTCGGCGGCCTGGGTGGTCTGCGTCGCGCGCGAATCGGGCGTGGCGGGCGTGGTCGTGACGGGCGGTTGCTGCGCGGGCGGGGTCGACTGTACGGGCGGGCTATAGTCCTGCGGCGGCGCGCTCTGCCGGGGCGCGGGCCGTGAGGGCTGGGTGCCGAGGTCGCTGTCGATCCCCTGATTGGGGTCGATCGTGCGGACCTGCGCCGCGATGGGCGCGGCGGCGACCATGGCAAGGCCGCCCAGCAGGGACAGACCGATACAGACGATACGCATGACTTTCCAACTCCCCCGGCGAACCGATTGGCCACGTTAACCAGTCCGCAGCTTGCGGCGCAATGAATGACGAAAAGCGGACTAGTCGATTTTCCTGACAAAATCCCGCCAAGACCCGGTTGATTGCCTCCACCGGCCCCGCTATAGCCGCACTTCGCCGCAGCCGGAGACGTGGGTGAGTGGCTGAAACCAACGCTTTGCTAAAGCGTCGTACGGGAAACCGTACCGAGGGTTCGAATCCCTCCGTCTCCGCCATATTTTGCGCGCAAATTCATGCTCATTTCTGATTTGGGTCTCCGCGGCTGAGCCCGGTTGCTGACGAAGTATGCGTGTTACGGCTCGTGCCTGGACCGACGCTTTCAGTTGCACCCGACGCGCACGTTCATTCGATTCGGTCGCACAACATTGAGCCCATCTTGGCGCGTTTTGCCCGTGTCGAGCGTCCGCTGGGCGCCGCTCGATTGCGCGACAATCCCCTGAGGCAGCGGTAATCTCCAACGCCGTTGATCGAACGTCATCGTGCGTCTGTTTGGCGGTGGCTTGGCGAAGCGCATCATGCAGTCCCGGCGAGGCGGCGGATGGTCATTAGAATATGATGACATAAGACGTACTTACTCCCCTCGCGTGAAGGGGAGGGCTCGCCCCGGTTCAACGTAATATCATCACGATATAAGCGACGGGTTGTTCTGGTGGCGGCACTATTGGCATCGGACTTTGCGCCGACGGTAACGCTTTTCACGCCCGACATCGCTTTGCCAGGAACGTTTGCGGCCTTGGTGGACGTCTTTCGGCAGCCGCCGAGGCCGCAACCTTCCTCGCACGGTCGACCGACACCCGGCTAGCCTTCGCCCAGCTTCGCGAGGCGCGCGCCAGTCGGCGGAGTGTCTTTGTCCGGGCTTTGCCCAGTGGAACGGTCAACGCGAACGCGACCCGCCAATATACCACCCGGTTGGCCAGCATTATTCCCGCGATCGACCTGGGCGGCACGTTGTCGATCGGGGAGGCGGCGGCGGTATCGCGGATTTGTTCGGCCGCCTGTCGGCCAGGCGTGCCGAAGCACGGGCGCAGTTTGCCGGGGCGTACCGGGACTATGCAGCCGAACAGGCCGGATCGACATCCACGTCATTCCTCCCCTTGCAGGGGAGGAATGTGTCGTATTTCGCCTGAATGTCGATCGGCCTTAGGTCAAAGGCTTACTTGGCGCCCTTGGCCGGGATCTTGGCGAACTCGGCGTCGAGGTTGGCCAGGACCTTGTCGGTGATCGTGTCGGGCGAATATTGCTGGATGTCCTTCAGGGTCATGCCGCGTGCCATGTCGATCTGGTCGTTGGTGGTCATGCCGGGGATATTCTTTTCGATCAGCGCCTTGGCCGCCGGATCGTCGAGCAGGGTGCCGATTTCGGTCGACGACGTGCTGTAATGCGCCGCCTTGGCGGTGGTCGCGGCGGGGGCTGCGGTCTGCGCCTGGGCGCCTGCGGCACAGGCGATGACGGCGAAGGCCGTAAGAAGTGTACGCATGCTATATCCTCTCCATACCGAACGTAACCCAAGCAATATCGCACGGTTGCGTACGTATTTCAAGCTACCATGCCGAACGGCCAGCCATGAACAGAGCGACGAGGTGCTCGGCGAACGCTTCCGTTTCTTCGCGACTGACGGCCCGGAAGCTCGCCTGTTGCAGATGCCAGCCGGTGATGGCGGACACGAAGGTCAGCGCCGTCTCCGCCGGGCGCTTGGGGGCCACGCCGTCGCGCTCCCCCGCTTCGGTCATGTCGCGGGCGATGAGGTCCACGATCAACTGGGTGCCATGCCGGTGCATCGCGCTGCCCAGTTCCGGGAAGCGATTTCCGTTGGCCAGCAGCAACCGCTGAAAGGCCTGTACCTCGCTGTTGTGCAGGCTTCCCGCGATGATGTGGCCATGGTGGCGCAGGCGCTGGGCGATGTCGTCGGTCAGCTCGTGGTCATGCTCGGCGGCCTCGGCGGACCAGCGCTCGACGCTGTCCTTGACGACGGCGGTCAGCAGCGCCTCCTTCGACGGATACCGGGTGTAGAGCGTCCCCTTGGAGATGCCGAGCTTGAGCGCGACGGTTTCCATGGCCGTCGCGTCATAGCCGTTCTCGATGAACATCTCGCGCGCGCAGTCCACGATCGCCTTTTCGATGGCGGCGGTCTGCTTGGCGGTGGGACGCCCGCGGCGGGGGGCAAAGGTCTGCGCGGCTGACTTGGGCATGGGGGCTGCTTAGGGCATCCGACGCGGCGTATAAAGCGCGGTCAGGCCACGAGCGCGCTGCGATCGATATCGGCGATCCGCGTCTTGCCGGTCAGCGCCATGGCGACGCGCATCTCCGCCTCGACCAGCTTCAGCATGTGACGAACCCCCGCCTCGCCGCCGCCGCCCAGCGCATAGACCCATGCGCGGCCGAGCAGCACGCCGCGTGCGCCCAGCGCCAGCATGCGGACCACGTCCAGCCCGGAACGCACGCCGCCGTCCGCCAGGACGGTCAGTCGCTCGCCCACCGCCTGCGCGATCACGGGCAGGGCCTGCGCGGTCGAGGGGACGCCGTCCAGCTGCCGGCCGCCATGGTTCGACACGACGATGCCGTCCGCGCCCAGATCGGCGGCGGCGCGCGCATCCTCCACGTCCAATATGCCCTTGATGACCAGCGGGCCGTCCCAGCTCTCGCGGATGAAGTCCAGGTCGCGCCAGCTGACGGTCGGATCGAAGTTGTTGCGCATCCAGGCGAAGAAATCCTCCAGCCCGGTATTCTTGCCGAGCACGGGGGCGACATTGCCCAGCTGGTGGGGGCGGCCATGGATACCGACGTCCCAGGCCCAGCGGGGATGGGTGACGCCCTGCCACATGCGGCGCAGCCCGCCCATCACGCCCGATGCCCCGGCAAGGCCCGAATGATAGTCGCGATAACGCGATCCGGGCACCGGCATGTCGACGGTGAAGACCAGGGTCGAGCAGCCCGCGCTGCGCGCCTGCGCCATCAGGTCGCGCATGAAGCCGCGATCGCGGATCATGTAGAGCTGGAACCACAGCGGGTCGCTGACGGCCCGGCTGACCTCGGGCAGGGGGCAGGCGGACACGGTCGATAGGCAGAAGGGGATGCCCGACGCCTCCGCCGCGCGCGCCGCCTGCACCTCGCCCCGGCGGGCGTTCATCCCCGCCAGGCCGACCGGCGCCAGCGCGACTGGCATGGCGAGCGTCCGACCGAACAGTTCGGTCGTCAGGTCCAGCGTCGAGACGTCGGTCAGGATCCGCTGGCGCAGCGCGATCGCCTCCAGATCGGCGACGTTGCGCTTCAGCGTCACCTCGGCATAGCTGCCGCCGTCGATATATTCGAACAGGAACGGCGGCAGGCGGCGGCGGGCGAGCTCGCGATAGTCGAGCGCGGAGGCGGCCTTTCTCATGGCAACATCTTTCCGAAACCGGGGTGGTCGATCACTGCAGGTTCACGAAGGCACCGCCGTCGACCAGCAGCGCCGCGCCGGTGACATAACGGGCCATGTCCGACGCCAGGAAGACGATCGACCCGGCCAGATCGTCGGGCTCGCCGAGGCGGCCGAGCGGAATGCGCGCGGCCATGCGTTCGCGCTTGTCGAGGTCGGCCAGGTCGTCCTTGTTGATATCGGTCAGGATCGTGCCGGGCAGCACCGAATTGCAGCGGATGCCGTGGCGGCCGAGCGCGATCGCGGTCGACTGCATCAGCGAATGCACACCCGCCTTGGTCGGGGTATAATGCGTCTGGAACTCGCCGCCGACCAGCGCGGAGATCGAGGATACCGCGACGATCGCGCCGCCGCGCCCCTGTTCGACCATGCGATTGGCTGCGGCCTGCACCATGTAATAGGCGCCGTGCAGATTGACCCGCATCGTCCGTTCGAAGATTTCGGGCGGCATGTCGAGAAAGGCATGGAACGGGCAGATACCCGCATTGCTGACGAACACGTCGAGCCCGCCCAGCGTATCGGCCGCCTGCGACACGAAGGCACCCGCAGTGGCGTGTTCGGCGACGTCGCCCTTGATCGCCAGAGCGCGGCGACCCAGCGCCTCGATCTCGCGGACCACCTCGGCCGCCGCGGCGTCGTTGCCCGCATAGTTGATCGCGACGTCCGCCCCGTGGCGCGCCGCGCCGATCGCCGCCGCGCGGCCGATCCCGGCCGAGGCGCCCGTCACCAGAACTTTCTTGCCTTCCAGCAGCATCTATCCCTCCTTCTTGATGTTCGTGCAGCCGAGGTCCCGGCTGATGGCGCGCGCGGTCGCGATGACGCTCTCCGACAGGTCATGAAGGCGGCCGTCGCTCATATATTGGGCGGCGCTCGATACGCTGATCGCGCCGACGATCCGGCCGCGTGCATCGCGGATCGGTGCGGCGACGCAGCGTATCTGGTCCTCATTCTCCTCCAGATCGAACGCGCGTCCGGCGGCGACGTAGCCGTCCATCCGCTCCCGCCAGACGGCGTGGTCGACATGCGGCGCGCGATCGGCATGGTCCGCCGCAAACCGCTCGTCCCAATAGGCGGGGGGATGATCGAGCATCAGCGCCTTGCCGAGCCCGGTCGAGGATAGCGGCTGGCGATCGCCGACCCGGCTGGAGATGGTGATTCGGCGCCGGCCCGGCATCTTGTCGAGATACAACGCCAGATCGCCGTCCAGGATGCCGAGATGGACGGTGTCCTCGGTCGACTGCGCCAGTTCCTCGAGATGGGGGCGCGCCACCTGGACGATATCAGCCTGCTCCTGCGCCAGATGGCCGAGTTCGAGCAGCTTTGGCCCCAGGCGATAGCCGCTGCGCGGCGTGAAGCCGAGATAGCCGCGCTCGACCAGCGAGGCCGCCAGCCGGTGGGTGGTGCTGCGCGTCAGCTCCAGCGTGTCGGACAGCTGCTGGAGCGTGATCGCGCCCGCCGCCACCGCCTCGATCACGTCTAGACCGCGCATCAGGGTCTGGCTGCCGCCGACGCCCGTATTGGTTTTGGTCTCTCTCTCCATCGTCCCATCCATTTACACAGCTTCCCACTATATGAAAATAGATATTGAACGTGAACGTACGAATATGCATAAGCGGGCAACGAGAGGAGAGGTCTGATGCTGCCGAAGATCAAGCATGTTCGCGCCTTCGTCGCGCGGGGTGCCGGTGCCGATTACCACGACCAGGGCGCGGGCCACTGGATCGACGACCATATCGCGACGCCGATGAGCCGTTACCCGGAATATCGCCAGTCTCGGCAGAGCTTCGGCATCAACGTGCTGGGCACGCTGGTCGTCGAGATTGAGGCCGAGGACGGCACCATCGGTTTTGCGGTCACGACCGGCGGCGAGCCTGCCTGCTACATCGTCGAGAAGCATCTGGCGCGCTTCCTCGAAGGGCGCAGCCCGACCGACTATGAGAAGATCTGGGATCAGATGTACTTCTCGACCCAATATTACGGGCGCAAGGGTCTGGTCATCAACGCGATCTCGGGCGTCGACCTGGCGCTGTGGGATCTGCTGGGCAAGCTGCGGCAGGAGCCGGTCTACCATCTGCTCGGCGGCGCGGTGCGCGACGAACTGCAATTCTACGCCACCGGCGCGCGGCCCGACATCGCCAAGGAGCTGGGCTTCATCGGCGGCAAGATGCCGCTGCATCACGGCCCCGCCGAGGGGATCGAGGGTCTCAAGAAGAATATCGCCGAACTGGCCGACATGCGCGCGAAGGTCGGCCCGGACTTCTGGCTGATGTGGGATTGCTGGATGGCGCTCGACGTCGACTATGCGACCCGTCTTGCCATCGCCGCGCACGAGCACGGCCTGAAATGGATCGAGGAGGCGATCAGCCCCGACGATTACTGGGGCTATCAGCAGCTGAAGTGCAACGTGCCCAAGGGCATGCTGGTGACGACCGGCGAGCATGAGGCGACCCGCTGGGGCTTCCGTATGCTGATGGAGATGGACTGCTGCGACATCATCCAGCCCGATGTCGGCTGGTGCGGCGGCGTCACCGAGCTGCTGAAGATCAGCGCGCTGGCCGATGCGCAGGGCAAGATGGTCGTGCCGCACGGCTCCAGCGTCTACAGCTATCACTTCGTCGTCACGCGCCACAATTCGCCGTTCGCCGAATTCCTGATGATGCACCCCGGCCCGACCGAGATCGTGCCGATGTTCGCGCCGCAGCTGCTGGGCGAGCCGGTGCCGCAGAACGGCCGCATCCGGGCGAGCGCGCTCGACAAGCCCGGTTTCGGTGTCGAGCTGAACGCCGACGTGCCCCTTCACCGCCCCTATACCCACTGAGGACCCGACCCATGAAGCTCTGTCGCTTTGGCCAGCCCGGCCAGGAGAAACCCGGCATCGTCGACGCCGACGGCGCGATCCGCGACCTGTCCGGTGTGGTGGCCGACCTGACGATCGAAACGCTGCCGCAGGCGCTGGCCGCCGATGCCGCCGCGCTGCCGGTGGTGGAGGGGGCGCCGCGTTACGGTGTGCCGCTGAAGGGGATCGGCAAGATCGTCGCGATCGGCCTCAACTATCGTGACCACGCGATCGAATCGAACCTGCCGATCCCGACCGAGCCAATGATGTTCATGAAGGCGCTGTCGAGCCTGTCCGGCCCGAACGACGACGTGATGCTGCCCAAGGGCTCGACGCATGGCGACTGGGAAGTCGAGCTGGGCGTCGTCATCGGCAAGACCTGCCGCTATGTCGACCGCGCCGAGGCGCTGGATCATGTCGCGGGCTATGTGCTGGTCAACGACGTGTCGGAGCGGTTCAACCAGAAGCAGCGCGGCACGCAATGGTCGAAGGGGAAGGGGCATGACACCTTCTGCCCGACCGGCCCCTGGCTGGTGACGCCCGATGAAGTAGGCGACCCGCAGGACTTGGACATGTCGCTCGACGTCAATGGCGAGCGTATGCAGACCGGCAACACGAAGACGATGATCTTCCCGGTCGACGAGCTGATCGCCTATGTCAGCGAATATATCACGCTGGAGCCCGGCGACCTGCTCATCACCGGCACCCCGCCGGGCGTCGGCGAGGGCAAGAAGCCCGAGGCCATCTATCTGAAGGCGGGCGACACGATGGCGCTGTCGATCGAGAAGCTGGGTACCCAGTCGCAGTCGGTCGTCGCGTGGCGGCACCCGCGCACCGGAGCGTCGGCATGAGCGCCTATGCGGGACGGTTCGCCGGTCGCGCCGCGATCATCACCGGCGGCGCCTCCGGGCTGGGCAAGGAGGTCGCGCGGCGGATCGTCGCCGAGGGGGGCAAGGTCGCTCTGTGGGACCTGAATGCCGAGGCGCTGGAACGCGCCCGAAGCGAAGTCGGCGCGAGCCATGTCGTGGCGCTGAACGTCGCGGAGCTGGGCGAGGTCGAGGCCGCGTTCGCAGCCAGCAAGGACGCGCTGGGCCAGGTGGACATTCTGGTCTGCTCGGCCGGGATCACGGGGGCGACCGCGCCCGTCCATGAATATCCGGTGCAGAGCTGGCTGAACGTCATGAGCGTCAATGTCGACGGCCTGTTCTATTGCAACCGGACGGTCGTGCCGCTGATGCTCGAACAGGGCTATGGCCGGATCGTCAACGTCGCCTCTGTCGCGGGCAAGGAGGGCAATCCCAACGCCAGCGCCTATTCGGCGTCGAAGGCGGCGGTGATCGGCTTCACCAAGTCGCTGGGCAAGGAACTGGCGGGCAAGGGCGTGATCGCCAATGCGCTGACGCCCGCGACCTTCGAGAGCCCGATCCTGGAGCAGCTGCCGCAAAGCCAGGTCGACTATATGCGCTCGAAGATCCCGATGGGCCGCCTGGGCCTGGTCGAGGAATCGGCGGCGATGGTCTGCTTCATGGCCAGCGAGGAATGCAGCTTCACCACGGCTGCGACCTTCGACACGTCGGGTGGTCGCACCACCTTCTGAACATGGCCGCGCGACCCGGAATACCGGGCGGCGGGAGGAGAGGATCATGCACGACGTTCCGTTCGTCGATGCCCATGTCCATTTCTGGGATCTGGCGCATCTCCGTTACCCCTGGCTCCAGCCGCCCTTCGCCGATGACGGCCCCAACGGGTCGGTCGAGCGCATCGCACGCACCTATCTGCCCGGCGACTACCGGGCCGAGGCGGCGGGGTGGAACGTCGTCGGCGCGGTGCATGCCGATGCCGGGGCCCATCCCGGCGACGCGCTGGCCGAGACGCGGTGGCTGGAGGGGCTGGCGGCCGGGACGGGCCTGCCCGACGCCATCATCGCCTTTGCCGACCTGTCCGACCCCCATGTCGACGGGCTGCTGGCGCGTCATGCCGAACACGGGCGGGTGCGCGGCATTCGCCATATCGTCAACTGGCATCCCGATCCGCAGCGCAGCTATACCGCGGTCGACCTGACGCGCACCGATCGCTGGGCGGCCGGGTTCGCGCGACTGGCCGACCATGGCCTGTCCTTCGACCTGCAATGCTATCCGGCGCAGATGATCGCCGTCGCGCGGATCGCGCAGCGCCATCCCGACGTGCCGGTCATGGTCAACCATCTCGGCATGCCGGTGCTGACCGATCCCGAAGGGCTCGCCGACTGGCGTCGCGGCATGGCGGCGCTGGCGCGGTTGCCGCAGGTCTCGGTCAAGCTGTCGGGCGTCGGCTTCATCCGCCGCGACTGGGACGCCGCGCTGGTGCGCCGGTTCGTCACCGAGACTATCGAAATGTTCGGCGTGACCCGCGTCATGGCCGCCAGCGACTTTCCCACCGACCGGCTGTTCGGCCGCTTCGACGCCGTGATGGGCGCCCTGGCCGAGGCGATCGGCGACCTCACCCCGGCGGAGCGCCGCGCCGTCTGGGGCGGCAATGCCTGCCGCCTCTATCATATCGACCCCGCCATCCTTGGAGACGTGCAATGAAGCCTCCCCAAATCGTCCGCGCCGAGGATGTGTCGCCGCGCGTGCTGCGCACCGCGCTCGCCCTCGCCATCAGCCTCTTCTTCATCTGGGGGCTGGCCTATGGCCTGCTCGACGTCCTCAACAAGCATTTCCAGGACACGCTGCACGTCGGCACCGCCGAGTCGACCTGGCTGCAGATCGCCTATTTCGGCGCCTATCTGGTCGTCAGCCTGCCTGCCGGGCTGCTGCTCCAGCGGCTGGGGTACAAGGCAGGAATCCTGATCGGGCTGGCGGTGACGGCGGCGGGGGCGCTGCTGTTCATTCCGGCGGCCGCGATCGGGCAGTTCGCGCCGTTCGTCGGATCGATGTTCGTCCTCGCCTCGGGCCTCGCCTGCCTGGAGACGGCGGCGGACAGCTATGTCAACGTGCTCGGGCCCGCCGAGGGCGCATCGCGGCGCTTGAACCTGGCGCAGTCGTTCAACGGCCTGGGCACCTTTATCGGCCCGCTGATCGGCGGCACCCTGTTCTTTGCCGAAAGCGGCTCGGCCAGCGGGGGGCATGACAATGTCCGGCTGATCTACGCGGTCATCGGCGCGGCGATCATCGTCTTTGCGCTGTTCGTGTCGCGCGTGACGCTGCCCGAGATCGCCGAGGAGGCGCATAACGCACCCGGCACGAAGGCGACGCTGCGACGGCCGCACTTCATCTACGGCGTGCTGACCCAGGCCATCTATATCGGCGCGCAGGTTGGGATCGGCGCGCTGTTCATCAACGTGGCGATCACGACCTGGAACGGCCTGACGCCCCGTTCGGCCGCCTATCTGCTGTCGCTGGCGTTGGTCACGTACATGCTGGGCCGGTTCGCCTCGACCGCGCTGCTGGCCCGGATCAGCCCGCGCACGCTGCTGACGACGTTCGGCGCGATCAATGTCGTGCTGACGCTGATCGTCGCGGCGGGCATCGACAAGGTGTCGCTGGTGGCGATGGTCGGTGTGTTCTTCTTCATGTCGACCATGTTCCCGACGATCTTCGCGCTGGGCGTGCGCGACCTGGGCAGCGCGGCCAAGCGGGGCGCTTCGTTCATGGTGATGGCGATCGGCGGCGGCGTGCTGCTGCCCTATCCGATGGGGCTGATCGGCGAACGCTTCGGCACCCCTGCGGCCTTCCTGCTGCCCGCCGTCGCCTTCGCGATCGTCGCGCTCTACGGCTGGCGAGGCGCGCGCATCCGATGAGACCAGGCCAGGCGGCAGGCGGCCGCTGGTCGCCCGCCGCCTTGGTCCGCGTGGCATTTCGGCATCACTTTTCAAATTCCTAAGCCTTAATCGTACGCACTCGATCTATTTCGTTGACAGGGGCGGTCCACCGCTTAGGATCGCATCTCATAAAATGAAACGAAATGAGGAGGGGATGATGAAGCTTCGTCGCTTTTGTGCTTCCACGTCGGCCATCGTCCTGGTCGCCGCCTTTGCGGCACCGGCGCTGGCGCAATCCGGTGCGACCACCGGGCAAACGCCGGTCGAGCCGTCGACGACCGCCGATCCCGCATTGAGCGAACAGGCCGTCGGCGACATCATCGTCACCGCCAACAAGCGCGCCGAGCGCCTGCAGGACGTGCCCAAGTCGGTCGACGTCGTGCAGGGCGACACCATCCAGAAGCTCAACCTGCGCAGCTTCGCCGAAATCGACCAGTTGGCGCCGGGCCTCAGCCTGACCGCCAAGGACCCGACGACCAACTCGGTGACCCTGCGCGGCGTCGGGTTCGACCCCAATTCGGGCACGTCGCCGACCGTCGACATCTATTTCAACGAGACCCCGCTCGACGCGAGCAGCGCCTTCCGCGCGCTGTATGACGTCGGCCAGATCGAGGTGCTGCGCGGGCCGCAGGGCACGCTGCGCGGGCGTACGTCGCCGTCGGGCGCGATCACGATCGCGACCCGCCGTGCCGACCTGAACGAGGTCGACGGCTATTTCCAGCAGACGCTGACGACGCAGGCCGGGATCAATTCGCAGGGCGCGGTCAGCGTACCGTTGCTTCCCGGCGTGCTCGCGGTTCGCGCCGCGGGGCTGTTCGACCGGAACATCGGCATTGGCGTGCGCAACCTGCGCACCGGCGACCGTGACAGCGACAAGACCGAGAGCGGTCGCGTGAGCGTCGCCTTCCAGCCGACCTCGCAGCTGCATTTCGACCTGACCTACCAGTATCTGAACAACCGGACGCTCACCAGCCCGATGCTGTTCACGCTGCCGGGGCAGACGACGAACCCGATCCTGACGCCCGGCGATCGTTCCGCGCTGGTGACGAAGCCGGGGCGCTACAATTACAAGGGCCATATCGTCAGCCTGGCGGCCGGGCTCGATCTCGGCGGCGTCGCGCTGAACTATATCGGCGGCTACCAGAATATCGACCAGGGGCGCGTCAACGACATCGCCTATGGCGGCAGCATCCCAAATTTCTCGCAGAACCAGTCGTTCCAGACGAGCAGCGAGCAGATTTCGCAGGAACTGCGCCTGACCTCGCAGGGCAATCGCTTCTGGAATTTCCTGTTCGGCGGCTATTACGAGCACAGCACGTCGAACACGAACGTCACGCAGGATCAGTATCTGTTCCAGTTCGTGCCCCCTGGCACGCCCGCGCAGTTCGTGCCCAAGCTCGATGTGGGTGTCGTGGTACCGAGCAAGGTCGATACCTATGCACTGTTCACCGACCATCGTTTCCAGGTCACCGGCAAGGATCAGATCCAAGTCGGCCTGCGCTGGCAGGAATCGAAGGTCCGCACGGACTTCGTCCAGACGCTGAGCGACGCGCTGCTCGGCCCGGCGCCGATCGTCAGCTCGGGCGTCAGCCCCGCGAACCGCGACCGCACCTTCCGCCAGCTGACCGGCGGCGCCAGCTTCCGGCATGAGTTCAACCGCGATCTGACCGCCTATGCCACCTATGGCCGCTCCTATCGTCCGGGCAGCCTGAACACCACGACGGCCAAGCTGGACGAAAGCCTGCTGGTGACCAAGGCCGAAACCTCGAACAATTACGAGATCGGACTGAAGGGCGCATTCGCCGACCGCAAGGTGCAGTTCACGCTGGCGGTCTATCAGCAGGACTTCAAGAACTACCTGGCCTACACCAACTCCTATCTGGCGGTGTCGACCAACAAGGACGGTGTGGTCGACAACAATGCGGCGTTCACCTTCAACGGCGACGCGCGTATCCGCGGTGTCGAGGGAACGCTGTCGACCCGGATCGGGACGCAACTGCAACTGGGTCTGAGCGCGACCTACAACGATGCCAAGTTCAAGAACGCGCAGGCGCCGTGCAACGACTTCAACGGCGACGGCATCCCCGACTCGAACGGCGCGCAGCGCGTGCCGGTCGGTCAGAACGTCGCCTTCTGCCGCCTCAACGGCCGCCTGAGCGACCAGGCGCCCTGGGGTGTCAGCGTCAACGCCGAATATCGCGTGCCGGTCAGCGGCAATCGCGAGCTGTTCGTCCGCGGCCTGGCCAATTACGTTCCCAAGCGCGAGGACCCATTCATCAACGTCAAATATGGCGACCTGTTGAACAACAGCGTCTTCCTGGGCGTGCGTGGGCCCAACGACGCCTATGAATTCTCGGTCTTCGCCAAGAATCTGGCGAATGTCGCGGTGCTGACGACACGCGGATCGACCCAGGTCGACTATAGCGCCTTCCCGACCGGCTATTCGGTGGGCACCGCGGTCAGGCCGCGCGAATTCGGCCTCAACTTCCGGGTGGGGTTCTGACGATGCGGCGGCAGGCTGTCGCGGGCGTCGCCCTCCTTCTGGCGGGTGCTGCGATGCCTGCCGCCGCACAGGATGCGGGCAATCCCGACCAACGGGCGGCGCGTACGCTGGCGCAGATGACGCCCGAGGAGAAGATCGGCCTTCTCCACGGGCCGATGCCTTCGCTGTTGCCGGTGGCCAAGCGGCCCGCAGGCGTGCCGATCGGGGCCGGGATCATCATGGGGGTGCCGCGCCTGGGCATTCCCAACCTGACCGAGACGGACGCCAGCCTGGGCGTGTCCAACCTCAACGACCTGCGCAAGGGCGATGTCGCGACCGCGATGCCCTCGGGCATGGCGCAGGCGGCGAGCTGGAACCCCGAGCTGCTGCGCGAAGGCGGCGCGATGATCGGCAGCGAGGCGCGCGCCAAGGGCTTCAACACGATGCTCGTCGGCGGCGTGAACCTGGTTCGCGACCCGCGCGCCGGGCGAAACTTCGAATATCTAGGCGAGGACCCGCTGCTGGCGGGCACGCTGGTGGGTGCGCAGATCGCCGGGGTGCAGTCGAACGACATCATCGGCACGATCAAGCATTTCGCGGTCAACGACCTGGAGACGGGGCGCAACGTCCATTCGGTGGTGATGGACGAGGCGACGATGCGCGAAAGCGACCTGCTCGCGTTTCAGATCGGCATGGAAAAGGGGCGCCCGCATTCGGTGATGTGCGCCTATAATCGCGTGAACGGCGATTTCGCCTGCCAGAACGCCTTCCTGCTGAACGATGTGCTGCGCCGCGACTGGGGCTTTCCCGGCTTCGTCATGTCGGACTGGGGGGCGGTGCATTCCAGCGAGGCGATCGTCCACGGCCTCGACCAGCAGTCGGGGGAGCAGATCGACGGCAAGCCGTGGTTCTCGACGCTGATGGTCAAGGCGGTCGAAGAGGGCCGCATCCCGCAAAAGACGGTCGATACCGCCGCGCTGCGCATCCTGCGCAGCATGTATGCCAGCGGCATCGTCGACCGCCCGGTCACCGCCGGGGCCCCGATCGACTATCAGGCGCACGGCCTGGTCGCCCGGCGCGCGGCGGAGGAGGGCATCGTCCTGCTCCGGAACGAAGGCGGCGCGCTGCCGCTGACGGCGAATGCACGGCGGATCGCGGTGATCGGCGGTCATGCCGATATCGGCGTCCTGTCGGGCGGCGGGTCGAGCCAGGTCCGCCCAGTCGGCGGCTTCACGCTGGAGGAGCGACAGGTCGGGGCGGGCGTGGCGTCCTTTGCCAAGCGCAGCTATGGCGGCACCGCGCCGCTCGCCGCCTTGAAGGCCGCGCGCCCCGATGCGCAGATCACCTTCGTCGACGGCAGCGATCCGGTCGCGGCGGCGGAAGCGGCACAGGCGGCGGACGTGGCGATCGTGTTCGGCGAGAAGTGGTCGACCGAGGCGGCCGACCAGAAGGACCTGTCGCTCGACGGCAATGGCGGCGCGCTGATCGCGGCGGTGGCCAAGGCCAATCCGAAGACGATCGTCGTGCTGGAAACCGGCAATCCGGTCGCGATGCCGTGGCAGAAGGACGTGGCCGCCGTGGTCGCGGCCTGGTTCCCCGGACAGCGCGGCGGCGAGGCGATCGCACGGGTGCTGACCGGCGCGGTCAATCCGTCCGGGCGCCTGCCCATCACCTTCCCCGCCAGCCTCGATCAACTGCCCAACCCGGTCCTGCCCGGTGGCGATGCCGGGCCCGCCGACGCGGCGACGCGTGCGACCTATGGCCTGATGGCCAGCGCCAAGCCGTTCGAGGTGCATTTCCCGGAAGGCGCGGATGCCGGCTATCGCTGGTTCGCCAGGCGGAATGCGCAGCCGCTCTACGCCTTCGGCTACGGGCTCAGCTATACCAGCTTCCGCTATGGCGGGTTGAAGGTGACGGGCGGACAGCGTCCGACGATCCGCTTCACCGTCACCAACAGCGGCCAGCGGGCGGGGGCGGACGTGCCCCAGGTCTATCTGACCCGTCCGGGCAAGGCGAAGCGGCTGGTGGGTTGGGGCAAGCCCTTCCTGAAGCCGGGCGAGACGCAGACCGTGTCGGTGACGGTCGATCCCCGTGTGATCGGCGACTTCGATACGCGCGCCCAACGCTGGGTCGTGCCCGCCGAGACCGTCGGCATAGAGGTAGCGCGGTCGGCGACCGATCCGGTGCTGAAGGGGACGGTCAAGCTGTCCCGGACGACGCTGAAACCCTGAATTACAGGCCGACCAGCGCGCAATCGGTCGGCCCGCATATTGGAAAGGATGGCACTCATGCCGCTTCGTCACACCCTGCTGGCCGCGCTGATCGCGACCAGCGCCCTGTCCGGAGCGGCGGTGCCAGCCATGGCCCGCGAGGGCGAAGCGTCGCTGGAACAGCGGTTCGCGACGCCGCCCAAGGAGGCGCGCCCGCGCTTCCGCTGGTGGTGGCCGGGCGGCGCGGTGACCGATGCCGAGCTGCAGCGTGAGATCGCGCTGCTCGACGAGGCGGGGTTCGCAGGCGCCGAGATCCAGGCGCTCGGCCCCAATTTCGCGAACCTGTCGCCCGAGGAAAAGGCGCACGTCAATGATTATGCCGAGCCGCCCTTCTTCGCGCATGTCCGCGTCGCGGCGGCGGCGGCCAAGGCGCGGGGGATGGACCTCGACTATACGCTGGGTTCCGCCTGGCCGTCGGGGGGCGGCTTTGCGATCACGCCGGAAAAGGCGTTCGTCGAACTGACCATGGCGCGCACCCAGGTGACGGGCGGCGGCACCGGCCCGGTCAAGGTCGCGATCCCCGCGCGGACCAAGCGGCTGGGCGCGCTGTCGATGTTCGATCCACGGGTGAAGGACCCCAAGGTCGCCGACTGGCCCGCGCGGATGGACGCGCAGGCGGGGATCGTCGCGGTGGTGGCGATGCGCGGCACCGCGCCCGACCTGAAGCCCGCCGGGCCGACCGCCGGGTTCGTTCTCTACCCTTCGGAGGATGTGGTGAAGCCGGGCACGCTGGCCACGGGCGATACGCTGGTCCTCACCGACAGGCTGAAGCCTGATGGCACGCTTGATTGGACCCTGCCGCCCGGCACCTGGCAGGTGTTCGTGTTCAAGCGCTATGCCTCGAATGTGGGCGTGCTGGGGTCGGCGGGGCAGGGGCCGCAGCTGATCCTCGATCACATGGACCCGAATGCCTTTGCCGCGCACGCCGCGCGGGTCGGCGATCCGCTGGGCAAGAATCCGGTCGGCATCCGCGCGACCTTTGTCGACAGCCTGGAGCTGATGCAGGACCTGCCCTGGGGGCGGACCTTTCTGGAAGAATTTCGCAAGCGGCGCGGCTATGACCTGACGCCCTATCTGCCCTTCACGCTGCAACCGGGCTGGATGCAGGCCTGGGGCGAGCATTGGTCGCCGCCCTATTTCGACGCGAAGGACACGACCGCCGACCGCGTCCGTGCCGATTATCGCCGCACCGTCTCCGACCTGATGTTCGACGGTTTCCTCAAGCCCTTCGTCGCGTGGAACCACGCGCATGGGCTGAAGGCCAAGTTCCAGGCACATGGCGGTGCGATCGACATCGTGCGCGGTTACGGCATCGTCGACATCCCGGAGACCGAGGACCTCGTCCACGACGGCGACCCCTATTTCATGCGCTTCGCCCGGTCGGGCGCGGACCTGTACGGCCATCCGATCGTCTCGGCCGAAAGCCTGGTCTGGAAGGACCGCCCCTATGACGTGACGCCCGACGAACTGCGTCGCCGCGCCGACCTGATCTTTGCGGGTGGGGTCAACAGCCTGATCCTGCATGGCCATGACTATCGCCTGTCCGATCCGAAATGGCCGGGCTGGCATGCCTTCCAACCCAGCCCGTTCGGGCTCGGCTTCAGCACGATGTTCACCCAGAGCAATCCGATCTGGAGCGGCGTGCCGACGCTGGCCCGCTATCTCGCCCGGACGCAGGCCGTGTTGCAGCAGGGCACGCCGGTCGTGCCGGTCGCCTATTTCTATGGCCAGACCGGCTATTATGTCGGCATCGAGGATGCGGGCGCGGGCAAGCAGCAGGCCGAGAAGGCGTTCCTCGGTGGCGGCTATGACTTCGACCGGATCAATCCCGATTCGATCGAAGGCGCCCGCGTCGAGGGTCGCATGCTCGTGTCGAAGGGCGGCGCGCGCTACCCGGCGCTGGTCTTGCCGCCGCTCGACGGTATTCGCGCCGAGACCGCGGAACGGATCGCCGGTTTCGCCAAGGCCGGATTGCCCGTGATCTTCACGGACAAGGCGCCGTCACGCGATGAGGGGCTGCACGATGCCGCAGCGCGTGACGCGCGCGTGGTGAAGGCGATCGCGGTGGCGCGTGCCGCCGGAGCGCGGGTCGTGGCGGCGGGCGACGTCGTACCGACGCTGCGCACGCTGGCGATCCCGGCGAACCTGCAATGGACCGGCGGCGATCCGTCCGGCCTGGTCTATGTCCAGCGCAAGGTCGGCAAGCGGCTGGTCACCTTCGTCCACAATCTGGCCGATGCGCCGCGTGATGCGGGAATGGTGTTGCCGGTGACGGGCGGCGTCGCCCGCTGGAACGCGATGGACGGCAGCGTGACGCCGGTCGACGCGCGGGCGGTGCAGGGCGGCACGCGGATCACCCTGCCGCTGGCGGCGGGGGCGAGCGCGCTGCTGGTCAGCGATCCGGCGACGCGTCCCCAGGCCGTCGCCGCACCGTCCGTGCTTGAGCGGCAGCCATTGCCCGCCGATGGCTGGGCGCTGTCGGCGTCGGGGCATAGCGGGCGCGAACCCTATGATGCGTCGCTGGGCACCGTCTCGCTCGGCGACTGGCGGGCGATGCCGCAACTGGCGCATTTTGCCGGGACGGGCACATATCGCCGCACGATCCGGGTTGAGGCAGGCTGGTTGAAGCCGGGGCAGCGCGTCATGCTCGACCTGGGCGCGGTCCACGATATGGCCATTGTCACCGTCAACGGCCGCACCCTGCCGCCCGCCATCACCGCGCCGTTCCGCATCGATGTCACCAAGGCCGTCCGCGCGGGCGACAACGACCTGTCGATCACGGTGGCGAACACGCCGCAGAACGCAATGATCGACCCCAATGCGGGCGGGTACAAGAATCTGAAGCCCGTGCCCGCCGGGCTGGTCGGCCCCGTCACCCTGGAGATCGAACGATGATCCGCAAATCCCTGTCGTTGGCACTGGTCGCCTCGACCCTTTGCATCGCGCATCCGGCGACCGCGCAGTCGAACGCCAATGGCTGGATCACGCAGGCGGATACCCCCGCGACGGCCAACCCCGTAGTGCTGCATTTCCGCCGTACGATAGACCTGTCGGCCAAGCCATCGCGCTATCCGGTACGCGTGACCGCCGACAATCGGTTCATCCTCTATGTCAACGGCCGCCGGGTCGCGGCGGGGCCGTCGACGGGTGACGTCGCGCATTGGCGGGAAGAGGCGATCGACCTTGCGCCCTATCTGACGCGCGGCCGTAACGTGATCGCGGCGGTGGTGTGGAACGGCGTGAAGCCGCTGAAGCTCCCGCCCGATCCGACGCCTCAGCAACGCCGCAACGCCGAGGGTGCGGCACTGTTCACCCAGACCGCGCCGTCGTTCCAGCAATCGGTCGCCACCGGGTTCCGCCTGGTCGGCGAGGGCGCGGCCAGCGCGATCGCGACCGACCGTCCGGGTTGGCGGGTCCGCCGCGACGCCGGGCACGGCTTCGAGAATGGCTGGCGACAGATCATCAAGGGCGGCTGGTATTATGTCGCGGGACAACCCGAGACGATCGACGCCGCCAAGGCCGATTTCGACTGGACCGGCGCGACCGAGCGGGGCGAGGGATGGCAGGATGCGGTCGCCGCGCCCGACGCGGCGCAGCGCACGCTGGTCGCCGATCGCCTGCCGCCGCAGACCTATGCGCCGACCATACCGGGCAAGGTCGTCCGTACCGATCTGGCGGGGGGCGAGGCATTCCCGATCCGCGCCGTCACCGTCCCGGCCAACAGCAAGGTCAGCCTGCTGATCCAGCGCGACGCGATGGTGTCGGCCTATCCCCAGCTCGACGTGACCGGCGGGGCGGGGTCGAAGGTCACCGTCACCTGGTCCGAGGCGCTGTACGACGCCAATCGCAAGAAGGGCGACCGTGCGCTGATCGGCGATCGCCAGGTGTTCGGCATCCACGACACCTTCCTGCCCGATGGCAAGGCCAGGACCTTCCAGTCGCTGTGGTGGCGGACATGGCGGTTCGCGGAGATTGCGGTCGAGACGAAGGACCAGCCTTTGGTCCTGAAGGGTATGCGCGCCTTCGAGACCGGCTACCCGTTCCAGCAGGTCGGGCGCTTTGCGGCCGACGATCCGACGCTCAAGCCGATCTTCGACATCGGCTGGCGCACGGCGCGGATCGACGCGCACGAAACCTATATGGACACCGCTTATTGGGAGCAGCTGCAATATGCGGGAGATACCCGGTTGCAGGCGCTGATCTCCTATGCGGTCGGCGGCGATCCGCGCCTGGCCGAACAGGCGATCGACATCTTCGCCAGCTCGGACGTGGAAAACGGCCTGATGGACGGCGCATATCCCCAGCGGGTGCCCAACGTCATCGCGCCCTTCTCGCTGCTGTGGGTGGGCATGCTCGACGACTGGCGGATGCACCAGCCCGACACGAACGTCCTGCGCCGCAACGTCGCGCGGATGCGCCGCGTGCTCGACTGGTACAAGCCATGGCAGAAGCCGGACGGCCTGCTGGGCAAGAATCCGCAGTGGAACTTCATCGACTGGGTCGGCCAGCCCGCGACCGACCGGACGCGCTTTCCGTCCTATGACGCGAATGGCGAAAGCTGCCTGATGAGCGTGACGTGGCTGGGCGCGTTGCAGCAGGGCGCGCAGATCGAGGCGGTGGCGGGCGATGCCGCCCATGCCGCCGATGATGCCGCACTGGCGGATCGGGTGAAGGCGGCGATCCGCCAGCGCTGCTGGGTCGCGGGACGCGGGCTGTTCGCCGACAATCCCGATGGCAATGCCTTCAGCCAGCACATGAACGCGCTGGCGATCCTGTACGATGTCGCCACCCCGCAAGAGGCGCGCGGCATCCTCGACCGCATCGTCGCACCCGGCAAGGGGATCGACGCGCCCGAGGGCATGTTCACCACCAGCTATTATTTCGCCTGGTATCTGGCGCAGGCGTTCGTCCATGCCGGGCAGGGCGACCGCTATCTGGCGCTGCTCGACACCTGGCGCGACCTGCTCAAGCTGAACTACACGACCTGGCCCGAGGAACGCGGCGATACGCGCTCGGACAGCCATGCGTGGAGCGCGCATCCGAGCGCCGATCTGCTCGGCATCGTGGCGGGGATCGGGCCGGGCGCGCCGGGCTATGCCTCGGTTCGGGTGGCTCCGGCGCTGGGGACGCTGAAGCAGGTCGATGCCACGGCGGCGACCCCGGCGGGGCCGGTGACGGTGCGCTATCGGATCGCGGGGGGACGCCTGTCGGCGGACATCACGCGCCCGGCGAGCCTGCCGGGGGTCTTCGAATGGGCTGGCCGGCGCTATCCGCTGACCCGCACCACGACGCGGCTCCGCCTGCCGCTCCGCTGAGCGCTGGCGGATCGATTATTGATCGAGCCCCTCCCCTTCAGGGGAGGGGTTGGGGTCGGGCCTCGCCTTTAACCCCCGGCTTGCGGCGGCGCCCCACCCCCGGCCCCTCCCCTGAAGGGGAGGGGAGCATCTCAAGTCATTTCTTTAGGAACGCTCCTCGGTCCAGACCTGGGCGAAGAAGGGATTGCGATCGGCTTCGGCAGCATAGCTGCTCTGGTCGATCATGCAGGTGGGGCACCAATGGCCCCCGCGCAGGTACAGGTTCGGGGTCATCGTGAAGCGATGCCCGGCCGCGCAGTCCCATTCCACCGCGCGATCCGGCGCGACCTCGCCCGTCGCGTGACAATGGCCGCCACGGAACGCCGCGGCCTGGCGCAGGTCGTCGGCGCGCCACTGGTCGGCGGATTTGCTCTCGTCATAGCCATGATCGAGCAGGATCGGCTCGCGCGAGGGCTGGGCCAGCGGCATCGCGTCCCAGTCGCGCGGCAGCGCTTCCCAGGCGGCACGCGATCCGAAATAGGCGTCGATCTTGGCGGTGTCGTTCTCCGCGAACCAGCGCAGCGACCCGCCCGGCCCCCTGGCCAGTCCTTCGATCCGCCGCCGCACCAGCGAGGGGGCAAGGCGTGGGACCAGCCGCACGATCGCGGGCATGCGGCGGCGCGCCTCGACATGGAAATCGTCGATCGACTGTTCGCGAAACGGCACCAGCGCCTCCAGCCGGTCGGAGTCGGCATACCATTGCCCATGGAAGTTGCGCGTCGCGAACCAGTGCGGGCGCAGGACGGCGCGATATTGCGGCATCGTGGCGGCCATGAATTCATGGTTCACCACCCGCGAACCGGCGCCCCCGCCGATATTGTAGAAATCGCGCCAGAAATGGTCGGGCACCGCATCGTCGCACACCGCCGCCATCAATCGGCCGCTGTCATTGGCGGTCGACCATTCGAACACGCCGTTCACCGGATTGTGGAACATGATCGGGTCGAACATCCGCCAGATGTCGTAGTGCGCCATGCCGCTCTGGCGCAGCGAGACCCAGTGGCGGATGCCGCTCTGCGCGACGATCGCCTCGGCCTGGGTCTTGGTGACGGCATAATGGTCATAGGCGCTGATCTTGATCGGATCGCCGGTGCGGCCCCAATGGATCGGCGCGTTGCGGCTGCCGGTCTGGGCGACGGTGCCGATATAGACCAGGCGGACCCGTTCGGCCCCGCCGGTGGCGACGATCGCATCGACGATGTTGCGCGCGCCGCCGACATTGACCTTCGTCACCACGTCCCGCGGCATATTGTCGGCGAGGGGAGAGACCAGGCCGCCGATATGCAGGACCATGTCCGCCCCCCGCACGCCCTCCTCGATCGAGGCATAGTCGGTGAGGTCGCCCCAGACGATCGACGCGGTTCCCCGCGCCACCATGGCGCGCACGACGGGGTGATCCTTTTCCTGCGGTCGGACAAGGGCGCGAACCGTCACGTCGTCGCGGGCATGAAGCCGCCGGATCGCCTCCCGCCCCATATTGCCGGTCGCGCCGGTCAGGAATACGATCTTGCGCCCAGAAGCCATCATGCCGCCCCATCCGATTTATAATCGAACGAATACGTACTATTTAATCCACGGGGAGGCAATCGGGCATTATCATCCCGACGGGGCGGCAGACGCGCCGCCGTTTCGATGATCCGAAATGGTCTTCCCGGTCGCTATCCGCTCTTGAACCAGGCCATTTCCCGAAACAACGGCGCTTGCGGGTCAGTCCTCGGCGATCAGGCTGTCCCGGCGGGTGTCGCGCATCCGCAGGTACACGATCAGCGAGATGCCGATCATCGCGGTGACGTACCAGTAGAAGCCCTGCTCCCATCCGGCGGCCTTGAACTTCAGCGCGACGAACTCGGCGGTGCCGCCGAAGATGGTGTTAGCCAGCGCGTAAGGCAGCGCGACGCCCAGCGCCCGGATATGGGCCGGGAACATTTCGGCCTTCACGACCGCGTTGATCGAGGTATAGCCCGTCACGATGATGAGCGCGGCCATCACCAGCAGCCCGGCGGTGAACATGTCCTTCGTATGCTGGAGCGCGGTGAAGATAGGATAGGTGAACAGCACGCCCGAGATGCCGAAGGCGATCATCAGCGGCTTGCGCCCGATCTTGTCGCTCAGCGCACCGGCCACCGGCTGGAGCAGCATGAAGACGAACAGCGTGACCGCATTGATCTGGGTCGCGGCTTCCTTGCTGAAGCCCGAGGTGTTGACCAGGAACTTCTGCATGTAGATCGAATAGGCGTAGAAGGCGAGCGTACCCCCGGCGGTCAGCAGCATGACCAGCGCGGTTTCCTTCGGATGATGGCGCAGCAGGGCCAGGAAGCCCGACTTGGGCGCATCCGTCGCCTTGGCGTTCTTGAAGCTCTCGGTCTCGGCCAGGCCGCGACGCAGGCGGAACACGACGACGGCCAGGACCGCGCCGACTGCGAACGGAATACGCCAGCCCCATTCCTCCAGCGCGGGCTTGTCCATGACGCTTTGGAGCAGCAGCAGCAGCAGGATCGCGAGCAACTGGCCCGAGATCAGCGTGACATATTGGAAGGACGAGAAGAAGCCACGCCGGTCCTTGCCCGCCATCTCGGACAGATAGGTCGCGCTGGCACCATATTCGCCGCCCACCGACAGGCCCTGCATCAGGCGCGCGATGACCAGCAGCGCGGGCGCCATCACGCCGATCGTGGCATAGCCGGGGGTCAGCGCGATGATGAGCGAGCCCAGGCACATCAGCGTCACCGACAGGGTCAGGCCCGCCTTGCGGCCATGACGGTCGGAATAGACGCCCATCACCCAGGCGCCGATCGGCCGCATGACGAAGCCGACCGCGAACACGGCGGCGGCGCTCAGCAACTGCGCGGTCTGATTGTCGCTGGGGAAGAAATGCGGCGCGAAATAGAGCGTGAACGCGGCATAGACATACCAGTCGAACCATTCGACCAGATTGCCGGTCGATCCGCCGATGATCGATTTGAGCCGGGCATTGGTGCTGGGCGGCATGGCGGCCGTCCGAGGGGGTGTCATGGGCTTCGTCGCCATGTCGTCTCTCCCATCATGTTTCGTTGTCATGTTCGGAATTGGAAATCGCCTTGAAGGGCCGGAAGGCCGGTGCGGCTGGATGCCGCCCCGGCTATCGGACATGCGTCAGGGGTGGAGAGGGCGGGCCGGACTGGCGCTGTGCCGCCAGTGGCAATGCCAAGGGCCGAAAACCTGCCGCCATGATCCGGGGAACGTGCCACGCTATCCTCTCACGCCCGATCTTTTCGGTGCCGGGACAGAATGCGCGTAGGCCGGGACAGCGTAAATCGGGCGCTCGAAATATCTGAAAATCATTATGTTATAATGGGTTGTATGGATTCTCCGGTGTAGGTTCGGCTGACCTTGTGCGAAATTCCGCATGGCATTGAACAGCGAATTGCAGCATCCTGCAAACATGCCCGCCCGCCGCCTCTTCCCGCTGATTCTGGCCGGGGTGTTTTCCATTGCGATGGGCCTGATGGCCTGGCTGGCGGCCTCGGTCTGGCTGGAGCGTGCGGCGCGCGAAGATCTGCGCGACGAGGCGCGGCGCGTCGCCACCCAGCAGATGCGTCTGTTCGCCAGCGATCTGGCGCAGTTCCGGCTGCTGCCGGTGGTGCTGGGGGAGTATAATGATCTGGGCGAGGCGCTGCGCCAAGGCGATCCCGCCGCGCGGCGGCGCATGGACGGCAAGCTGCGCCTCCTGGCCGAGCGAACCGGCGCGCCCGTCATCTATCTGATCGACCGGGCGGGCGAGACCGTGTCCGCCTCCAATGCCGCCACCGGGGAGAGCTTTGTCGGGCGCAATTACCGCTTCCGCCCCTATTTCGTGCGTGCCCTGCAGCAGGGGGCATCGGAATATTATGCGGTCGGCAATGTCAGCGGCCGTCCCGGCCTGTTCCTCGCCCGGCGGATCGGGTCCGCCGCCCGGCCCGACGGCGCGATCGTCGTAAAGGTCGAATTCGACAAGCTGGTCGGCATCTGGCGTACCGATCCCGGCCAGACCCTGGTCATGGACGGGCGCGGCATCATCCTGTTCGCGACCGATCCGGACGAGCGTTTTCGCACGACGCGCCCCCTGACCGCTGCCGAGCGTGCAGCGATCGCGAGCGCCGCCCAGTTCGGCGACGCTCCGCTGGGGCGCAGCCGCTACGCGCTGTCGAGCGACGGTTCTGCGGTCATGCCGAGCGGGGTGCGCGCCATCCAGGGATCGGCGGCGATGCCGGTGCCCGGCTGGCGGCTGGTCCATCTCGTGCCGGTCGCCACCGCCCTGCGCGAAGCGGCCAATCTCGCGCGGCTGATCGGGCTGGTCGCCGCGCTGATCAGCGGGCTGGTCGCCGCCTTCCTGCTCTGGCGGCGCACCCGCGCCGCCGATGCCGCCCGCGAGCGTGCCCGGCTCGAGGCCGCCGTCGCGACGCGAACCGCCGAACTGCGTGCCGAGATCGCCGAGCGGACGCGAAGCGACCTGCGCTTCCGCGCCGCCCGCGAGGAGCTGGCACAGGCCAATCGGCTGGGGTCGCTGGGCTCGATCACTGCGGGGCTGGCGCATGAGATCAATCAGCCGGTGGCGACCATCCGCACCCTGTCGGAAAATGCCCGCGCGCATCTGGCGGGCGGCAGGCTCGACCGGGTCGCCGCCAATCTCGACACCGCGATCGGACTGACCGCGAAGATCGGCGCGATCACCCAGGAGATGCGGCGCTTCGCGCGGCGCGGCACCGGCACGGTCGAACCCGTGCCGCTGGATGCGGTGATCGCGGGTACGCGCCTGTTGATCGGCGACCAGTTCCGCGCCGCCGGAGTGGCACTGGACTGGCCAGCCGCCGGGCAGCCGAGCGTGATCGCCGGACGGGTGCGGCTGGAGCAGGTGCTGGTCAACCTGCTCCAGAATGCGCTCGACGCCGTGGCGGGCCGTGACGCCCCGCAGGTCGCCCTGACCATCGCCGCCGAAGGCGACCGGGTCGCGCTGACCGTCGCCGATAACGGCCCCGGTATCGATCCGGCGATCGTCGACCAGATTTTCGAGCCTTTCGTCACCGGCAAGCCCGAGGGGCTGGGCCTGGGACTGGGCATCGTGCGCGACATCATCAAGGCGTTCGACGGGACGGTATCGGTCGTACCCTCGCCTCTGGGGGGCGCGGCCTTCCGGGTGACGGTCGCGCGGGCAAGGGAGGCGACGCCGTGAAGGTCCTGCTGATCGACGACGATGACGACCTGCGCGACGCCATCGCCGATACCTTCGCCATCGCCGGTATCGCGGTGGAGCCCCATGCCGATGCGCGGATCGCGCTGGACCAGATCGGTGCGGATTATGAAGGGATCGTCGTCACCGATATCCGGATGCCCGGCATGGACGGCCATGCGGTGTTCGATGCGGTCCATGCCGGTGATCCCGAACTGCCCGTCCTGCTGATGACCGGGCATGGCGACATCGCGATGGCGGTGGCCGCGATGGGGCGGGGGGCGTTCGACTTCATCGCCAAGCCCTTTGCGACCGACCATCTGGTCGCCAGCGTCCGCCGCGCGCTGGAGACGCGCCGGCTGGTGCTGGAAAACCGGCGGTTGCGCGCGGCGCTGCCCGCGGCCGAGGCGGACTTCCCGCTGCTCGGCACGACGCCCGCCATGTCCGCCCTGCGTGACGCGGTGCGCCAACTGGCCCAGGTCGAGGTCGACGTCCTGATCGAGGGAGAGACCGGCACCGGCAAGGAACTGGTCGCGCGGATGCTGCATCGCTGGAGCAAGCGGCGGGGCCGCGAGTTCGTCGCGATCGACTGTGCCGCGCTGCCCGACCAGCTCGCCGACGAGGCGTTGTTCGGCGGGCGTTTGCAGGGTGGACGGATCGACGACGCCAATCGCGGCACGCTGTTCCTCGACGAGATCGACAGCATGTCGAGCGCGGTACAGGGCAAGCTGTTGCGCGTGATCGAGGAGCGGGAACTTCCCCCCATCGGCGGCGGATCGCCGCGCAGCGTCGACCTGCGCATCGTCGCGGCGGCCAAGGGCGACCTGTCCCAGGCGGTGGCAGACGGACGCTTCCGCGAGGATCTCCTCTATCGTCTGGAAACCGTCCGCGTCCGCATTCCCCCGCTTCGCGAACGCCGCGCCGACGTGCCGTTGCTGTTCAGCTATTTCCTGCAAGACGCGGCGGAGCGGTTTCATCGGCCGGTCCCGCCGCTGACCGCAACGGTCGAGGCCAGGTTGATGAGCGATCCCTGGCGAGGCAATGTCCGGGCGCTGCGCAACTTCGCGGTTCAGACCGTCCTGGCCTTGCCCGACACCGGCGGGGACGATGCCGGCCTGCCGCTGGCCGACCGGGTTGCCAGGTTCGAAGCCGCCGTCATTTCGGAGGCCTTGCAAAAGGCCGCTGGCGATGTCGCGATGGCGGCGGACGCATTGGGCATGTCGAAACGCAGCCTTTACGACCGGCTCCAGCGGTACGGCCTGGATGCCAGCGAGCACCGTCGGGCAAACTGATTTCGGTCGGCCCGGCCCCCAGCTTCCGGATTTTCATTTTGCAAGGTCAGCGAAATCCCGGCCCGTCCGGTCGCGACAGCCCGCAATTACCGAGGCGTTCTGGCGGGAATCCTGGCGAATGCCGTGTCGAGATTGGCCAGAACCTTGTCGGTGATGGTGTCGCGAGAATATTTCTGAACGGTCTTCAACGTCATGCCGCGCGCCAATCGGATCCGGTAATCCGAGCTCATACCTGGGATATACCGATCGAGCAGCGCCTTGGCGGCCGGATCATCGAGCAGCGTGCCGATCGTGGTCGACGAACTGCTATAATGTTTCGGCTTTGCCCCATTCGCGGTTTGCGCATGGCCGCTCGCGGAGAGGGCCATCAGGGCGACTGCCGTCAGTAATGTACGCATGCGATATCCTCCGGTCGATCCTGTCAAATCTATCGCACGGTATCGTACGTTTAACAAGGACTGGATGAATCAGAGAACGGTTACGGCCATCGTGACCCGGCGGTTGGCGGGGGCGACTTCCTCCTCCGGCTTCATGTCCAGTAAGGGGCGACCGTCCGCCGCCCAGTGGACACGGCGTATGCGCGCGTCTCGCCCATTTCCACCGACGCCGTCGCCCCAGCTATGGTAGACATAGAGGGGGACGCCATCCTCGTCCGAGGTGAAGGCGCCGTGTCCCGGCCCCTGTTCGTACCGACGATAGTCCTTTTCGCCGCTCGGCATCGCCACGCTCTTCTGCAACGGGGCAGACCATTTGCGCCAGGAGTCGATACGCGTCAGATCCGCATCGAGGGGCGCGGAAATTCCGTTGACGACATAGGTCGGGCTGACCCCGGAACTGGAATAGACGAGCGTGATCCGCCCGTCATGGGCAAGCGCGAAGGCGCCTTCGGCCAGATTCTCTTCGACCGAGCTTTCGGGGGCGATGATCGGGGACGGGGGACCGGCGAGCCGTGTCGGCCGGGCGGGATCGACCTTGGCGATCCATGTCAGCGGGTCGCCCAGAGGACCTGACGTCGGAAGATAGCGTTGCGACCAAGTGTAATAGCCTTGGCCGCCCAGCTCGAAATACGACATGTCGAGGCTGATGTTGGAGGGCATATCCGCTCGCCCGAGCGCGCGGCCATCGGCTTTCAGGATCGCGGCCGGTTTGGACCAGTCGGCGGGATTTGCCGGATCGCCGCCGTCGCGCAACTGGATGATGTGCGACTGGACCGTCGACCATGCGCCGCCCTCGCTGGACTGGTCGTCCTTCGCATTGAAGCAGGGGGCAAAGAGGATCGACAATTTGCCGCCGATCTCGTGGATTTCCGGTGCCCAGTAACACCCCGCGATCACCCGACCTTCTGCCGTTCGATCGTGGCGGGTCCGGCGGTTGAGCAGGTCCACTTCGCGCGCGCGGCCGCCCTGATCGTCGGCGAGGTCCGCGACGCTGTCCGCGATCCGAAGCGGCAGATGGACCGAACCGACATTGTCGTTGTCGGTGTCGTCGGTGGCGACGAAAAGATAGCGGACCTTGCCCTTATGCTCCCACCGATAGATGTCGGGATCGGCCCGGTTATACGCGAAAATCGCCGGATAGCGCCGCTGGCGGATCGTCCCGTGGACCAGATAGCGGCCCGGCCGGTTCAATCGTGCGAGGTCGTCGGCGTCCCAGTCGACCGCCCGCGTCGCGGTGGAGCCGTCCGGATATCCCAGGGTCGCCTGCGCGGTATCGAGCGCGCGGATCTGTCCCGCGCGGATGCTTTGGGGGGCGACGGTGGCCGTCGTGTTGACGATACGGCCAAAGCGATGGGTCAGGGCGGTCGCGGTGGCATCGTCGATCGGCAAGGTGTCGATCGCCGTCATCGTCACGTCGCCGTCTCGGACATCGCCGACATTGCCGGTCGTGGCGATCCGGGGCCTTCGACCGCCCGTTTCGGGATAAAAGCGCGTCTCCTGCCAATCCTGACGCGCCAGGTCTGCCACGGTCGTCCAGTGTGGACGGCCCGAAAGGTCATCCCAGGCCACGATGTAGCGCCGGGTGGACGTGTCCCAGATGGCGCGTGGCCGGGTCATGCCCTGGTCCGCGGTGCCCAGGTCGAGCGTGCCAAGCTCGACGAAGTCGGAGGACCCGGGCTTGCGGCGGAATATGATCGCGGCGGGGCCGCCCGGGACCGGACGCCCATCCATGTCGACACGGGCCGCGATGACGCCGATCCCGCCATCGGCAAAGTAGAAGAGGGAGGGTTGGGCGACGCCCCGAAGCGCGACCCGGTCGAGCCCGACATAGTCGCCCCGCGCGAAGGCGACGCCGTAATCGTCATTGAGGGGGACCATCCGGCCGTCCGCATCCGTCAGGCCCAGATGGACGCTTCGCGCGACGGTCGGTTGGTTGGCATCCCGGGCCGTCGTCGGCACCCGGGCATAGGCTTCGATCCGGCGGGCGGATGCACCGAGCAGCGTGACGGTGAACGACTTGGTCAGGGTGATGCCATCCGGCCGGGCCAGCCTGCCTTCGAGGCGGACGACGCGGGACTTGGCGGCGGCATTGGTCAGGATGCCATCGGGTACGACCCGTCCATCGGCCAGCCAGGTGGCGGTGTAACCCGCCGGCACCGGCAGGTGCGTGCCCGATGCCAGGACCGGGGCAACGACCCAGCGGTCGGCGATGGTGGCCGCATGGGGATCGGGGCGGTTCCACTGCGCCACCAGCGCGTCGCGCTCGCCCGCCGTAATAGGCAGGACCGTGCCATGCCGGGGCGATACGGGCAGGTGGAACCGGCGCGGATAGGTCCAGTTGATCTTGCCCTGAAGCGAATGGGTGGCGAGCGGGATGTAACCGACGCCGCCATAATCATCGACCCACAGGAAATAGCGAAAGCCGCTGGTATCGCCGGGATTGGCGCGAAAGGCGGTGGGACCCTCCACCTCGGGCGTGCCGCTGCGACGACCGATGCAGCGATCGATGATCCTCCACGCCCCGGACGCACCATCGGCGCGGAGCGACGGAGAGACCTGGGCCAGGATGTCGCTCGACGGGCAGCCATCGGCGTCGCTGACCTTGGTGAAACGATAATATCGGTCGCCGTCCTGCAACACCGTGGCATCGATCATGCCCTTGGCCTTGACGGCGCCGGGTACGTCGGCGGCCTTGAACCAGGGCACCGGGGCGGAAAAGGTCCGGAAGTCGCGCGTGGTCGCGCGCAGGATTTGCGGCCCGTCGCCATCCTCGACCTTATGCTCGGCATCCTTGTACAAGGTCGACGTCCAATAGACGACATAGGCGCCGATCGAGGGATCATAGCTGGCCTCGGGCGCCCAGGTCATTCCGGCGTTGGGCAGATTGACGAGGACGTGCCGCTGCTTGCCCCAGTGGATCAGGTCGGTCGATTCCCAGACTTCGAGATACCGGCTGCCCTGGCTGGTCGACCCACCCCAGCCGGTGCGTCCGGTCGAAAGATCGGTGGCGAGCAGGAAGAAACGATCCCCCTCGGCGGAGCGCATGATGAAGGGATCGCGGAGCCCCTGGGTACCCTCGTGGGATTCCAGAATCGGTTGCGCATCGTTCAGCGTCTTCCACTGCAGCGCGTTGTTGCCATCCGACACCGCAAAGCGCAGCTTTTCGCCGTCGATCGTGTTGCCGGTGAAATAGACGAACATATAGGCGGAGGGCGGGGCGGGCGCTGCCGGTGCGGCCTTCACGGTGACGTCGATGGGTACGGCGACAGGACGGTGTCCGGGAAGCGAGACCGTGGCGGTCAGGCGCACGCGCCGATCGGCCGCACCGCGCTTGACGGCTCCTTTCGACACCGTGTCGGGGCCGCGCCCTCGATCGGTGTCGGAGATCATCGCCGGGTCGGAGGAATGCCAGGTGATCCGTGCGTCGGCGGTCTTTGCATTGCCGGACAGCCCGTTCAGGGCCGATGCGTCACCGGGTAGCGTGATATTGCCGCGGATCGGCGCGGCAAAGGCGGGATCGCGACGAAGCGCCTGGACGACGACGTCCACGATCGCGTCATTCGCGGGCGCGGCCGCCGTCAACGCCAGGCCGGACGCCGTGAGGACGATCATGCTCACGGGACGCCATATCTTGTTCATCCGCACTCTCCCGCGCAACCACGCTATCAGGGCCAGCCGTCACCCATTACCGCCATTATGTCGGACATTTGATTTGGTGCAAGCACTGTATTGCATCTGCGCCGAGACTCTTCTCATGACAGGATAAGGCACTCTATTTAGGCGACGGCGGAGAACCTTTACCGCTAGTGATGCTTCGGTGATTTTGCGAGCGGTTCGGTTGCGTCATGGCACAATAAGCAAGGACTTCTCCGTTGATCGTGATTCGACTCTGTTAGCGCTATTTGTCCAACCTCATTTGACCATCAAAGAGGTCCGGCTGCACAGAGATAGAGATTATATATCTGAAATACAGGAATATTATTCTTATCAAATCCCATTATCTTCCAATGGTGAATCCAATTGTCGGGCAAGTGATTTGTTGTCAGGATGCGGCTGGCGGATGACGGCATGTGGACAAGGTCGCACCGCAACACTCGGAGAGGAGTTGAGCGATGGGCAGATTTCATGTCGTCCGCATGGGCCTAGCGGCTTGCGCGTTAATGGGTTCGGCCGCCATCGGCCAGAATGTCGCTGTCAATAACGGGTCCCCGTTCACCACCACGACCGGCGATGCGATCCAGGCACATGGTGCGGGCATCATCAAGGTTGGCAATTATTATTACATGCTGGGCGAAAATCGCGACGGCTGGCTGTTCAAGGCGGTGTCGATGTATCGCTCGACCGATTTGAAGAGCTGGGAATTTCGCCGCGACATCCTGACGCGCAATTCGGCGACCAGCCTGAACACCTCGAACATCGAACGGCCCAAGGTCATCTATAACGCCGCGACCAGGAAATACGTGCTGTGGGCGCACAAGGAAAACGGCCAGGATTATGGCGAGGCGCGGGTTGTCGTCGCGACGTCGGACACGGTCGACGGCAATTACACCTATCTCAGCGAGTTCCGGCCGCTGAACTACGAATCGCGCGACATGACGCTGTTCGCCGATACCGATGGCAATGCCTATCTGATCTCGGCCGCCGCCAGCAATTACGACCTGAACATCTACAAGCTCAACAGCAGCTATACCGGCATCGACTCGCTGGTGACCGTGCTGCAGGGCTATCATCGCGAAGCGCCTGCCGTCTTCAAGCGCAACGGCGTGTATTTCCTCATCACCTCAGCCGCGACCGGGTGGAATCCGAACCAGGCCGCGTACCAGACCGCGTCGAGCATGGCCGGGCCGTGGACCGCGCCGCAGGGCTTCGGTGATCCGCGCACCTATAATTCGCAGTCCACCTATGTGCAGCCGGTGCAGGGCAGTGGTGGGACCTCTTATCTCTATCTCGGCGATCGCTGGGGACCAGCGACCGGGCAGCAGCCGAATGACTCCACCTATGTCTGGCTGCCGCTGACCTTCTCCAGCGCGACCTCGGTCGACATGCCGACGTCGTCACAGATCACGGTCAATGCCAGCACGGGCACGATCAGCAATGGCTATAGCGGCACGACGCTGGCGATGATGAAGGTCGCCTCCAGCGGGTTGTGCGCCAATGTCGCCAACCAGTCGCGCGATTATGAATCCGGTATCATCCAGTGGGATTGCGACGGTGCGCCCAACGCCAAGGTCGAGCGGCGCCCGTCCGGCAACTATACCCAATATGTCTTCCAGCAGAGCGGACTGTGCCTGGCGGAGGCGACCAATGGCAGCGACGTCGTCCAGACGACCTGCAACATCGGCACGCGCGCCGAATGGTCGGTATCGGGAACGGCGATCGTCAACCGCGCCAGTGGGCGTTGTCTGAACGTGTCGGGGGACTCGCGCGATCGCGGCGGCAAGCTGATCACCTGGCCGTGCAGCGGCGCGATCAACGAACGCTGGTCGTTCGTGTCGTGAGGCGGGCCCGTCGCTGGCCCCTGGCGCTGGGGGCGACCGCGATCGGTCTGGCGGCGTTGGCCGGGGGATTATGGCGGACCCATGGGCCAGCGCCGACGTCCCGTCCGACGACGATCGCGGTGGTCGGTGGAGCGACGCCTGCCGCCTCCGCACCCGTCGTCGTTGCCCACGCCCCGGTGGCGGCTCCCGCCGCCCCGCCGGTCACCACCGCCGCGCGCAAGCCCCATGTCGCGCAGGCCTTGGCGCGCAGCGACTCCGATACCCGGCACGTCGCCGAGCTGATGCAGCAGCAGCCCCGCGACGTGCGCGGCGACGCCATAGAGGAACGGGTGCGCACCGCGTTCAGCGGCCATTTCGCCGGTCGCGTCCTGGGCGAGGTGAAGGTCGCCTGCACCATCACGCTGTGCGAAGTGTCGGGCACGGCGAACGGCGATCCCGAAGCGGCACGCGCCGCATTCCGTGCACCTGCGGTGCAGCAGGCCTTTGCCGCGATCGGCTATTCGGGGGGCGAGGAAGTCGTCGCCGGTCACGACGGACAGACGGACTTCGTCTTCTACGTCAACCGCGAGGCCTGACGCAGCCTACGCCTCCGGCCCGGATCAATTCCGGGCGGAGCAATGGCGTGCGATGAAGTCGGCATGGGTTGGCATGTGTCCGGTCGCCGCCTGCGTCACTGTCGCGATCCGGCCGAGGCGCGCGCGGATCTCGTCCAGCGGCATGGCTTGCGCCAGCGGATCATGGCCGCTGGCGACCAGTCCCTGTCCGTCCATCACCGCCAGCCAGCTGGTCTTGGTGAACAACTCGTCCGCCTCGCGATAGACGCGCCCCGTCCGCGCATGGATCGCCAGCCGTTCGGCCAGCGTGTCGGGAATCGCCATGCTCGCCAGCTCGCGCCAATAGGTGGTGTCGCGCCGCTCGGTGGCGTGGAAATGCAGGATCAGGAAGTCGCGGACGCTGTCGAACTCCGCCGCCATCAACCGGTTGTAGCGGCGCGTGTCCGCTGGCTCGAACGCCCGGGTGGGCAGCATCTCCAACAGGCGCGCGATCCCCGCCTGGATCAGGTGGATGCTGGTCGACTCGAGCGGTTCCAAGAACCCCCCGGCCAATCCGAGCGCGACGCAATTCCCGATCCAGAAGCGGTCGCGCCGTCCGGTGCGGAAGCGCAAGGGGCGCGGATCGGCCAGCGGCGTGCCGTCCAGATGCGCGAGGAGCGTCGCGACCGCTTCGTCGTCGGACAGATGACGGCTGGCATAGACCAGGCCGTTGCCGGTGCGATGCTGTAGCGGGATACGCCATTGCCACCCTGCGCCATGCGCGGTCGAGCGGGTGAAGGGCGTCGGCGGCCCGACATTGGCGGTAGGCACCGCGACCGCACGGTCATTGGGCAGCCAATGGCCCCAATCCTCGAACTCGGTCCCCATCGCACCCTCGATCAGCAGGCCGCGAAAGCCCGAACAGTCGATGAACAGGTCGGCGGCGATCCGGCGGCCATCGGCCAGCACCATCGCCTGGATAAAGTCGCGCGGCCCGCCGCGTTCGACCGACACCACGCGGCCTTCCTCGCGGCGGACGCCAGCGGCTTCGGCATGGCCGCGCAGGAAGCGGGCATAGAGCCCCGCGTCGAAGTGAAAGGCATAGCCGATATGCGCGAGCGGCGTGTTGCCCGGCTGGGGCCGCATGAACCGGCCGGTACGCGCGGCGGCCGCGCAGATCGAATAGGCCTCGAGCGGGAGCGCTTCACCCGCCAGCTGCAGCCGCTGCCACATCGCCTCGAACGGGACGGCACCCTTGTCGATGCCGTAAACGCCAAAGGGGTGAAAATAACGATGGCCGGGGCGCAGCCAGTCGACGAACTCGATCCCCAGCTTGAACGTGCCTTGCGTCGCGCGGACGAAATCATCCTCGTCGATGCCGAGCAGCGCGTTGAAGGCCTGGATCGGCGGGATGGTCGCCTCGCCGACGCCGACGGTGCCGATCTCTTCGGACTCGACCAGGGTGATCGCCGGGCCATGCGGCCCCAGCACGCGGGCGAGCGCGGCGGCCGCCATCCAACCGGCGGTCCCCCCGCCGATGATCGCGATCCGGCCGATAGGCGCGTCGTCGGTCATGCGGCGAGCCTGCATTGCAGGAACAGATTGCCGGTCAGCCGCCCCGTCCTGGGGGCGTCGGCCTGGGCGGGCAGGCGGGTGATCCGTCCTGAATGCAGCAGGTTCGCCCGGTACAGGATCAGCCGGTCGGGCTTGGCGGAAACGGCGTCGATCACCTCGAACGCGGCATCGCCATCGGTGCAATAGCCTGGCGGCGGTGGCGGGTCGCTTTCGCGCGCGGCATGATACCGGGGCAGGCGCGCGGCATCCAGCGTCTCGAAGCCGGTGGCGCGGTGGCGGAAAAAGGCGGTGCCGTCGTCATTGTCCGGCGACAGGAAATGGACGGTGGCGAATTGCAGCCGGTCGGCGGTGTCGACGTGCGGCACGCGTTGATCCTCGCTGAGCAGGGCGGGATCGGTGGTGACCAGCGAGAAATTGCCGCGCGCGCGGGCGGGGCGAACGGCGGCGCCGGTGAAGTGGGTCGCGATCAAGGGCAGGACGCGTCGCACCATCGCATCGATATAGGCGAGCGGAGCGGGGCCGAGCAGGCCGGGATAGCCGCTGCCCATCGTGGCGGCGGGGGCGAATTCGGAGCGCGTCGCGGCAAAATCGCGCAATTGGTCGAGCCATCCGGTCGCGCGGTCGAGGATCACCACCGGCTCGCCTTCATGGCCGATATGGCGGACGGTCAGGACGGCATCGGCCGCAAATTCCAGCGCGGGCGCGGTTGCCATGATCGTTCCTACCCCTGACGAAAAAATGCCGGCATGATCCGATAGTCAGACCATGCCGGCAGGCGGGGATCAATAGGTTGCGCGGAGCGAAAGGCCGAAGCGACGATCGTTCAGCTGATATTGCAGCGGCTGACCCTGAGTGCCGATATACGTGACGTTCATCCGGTTGGTCAGGTTCACCGCATCGGCGGAGACCGCGATGTGGCTGTTCACGTTGACGCTGATCGACGCATCGAGCGAGGCATAGGGCTTGGCATATTGCGGCTGGTTGGTACCCGCGCCGAACGTCTGGTCGAGATAGCTCGACCGCCAATTATAGGCGAGACGCGCGGTCAGCGGTCCCTTTTCGTACAATCCGATCAGGTTGTAATTGTGCTTCGACAGCTTCTCCAGCGGCAGCTGGGTCTGGCCGGAACCGGCGACGGCGAACGGGTTGGTGACGTTCGAGTCGACATAGGTGTAGTTCGCCTGCAGGCCAAAGCCGCTGAGCAGGCCCGGCAGGAAGTCGAAGAACTGCTGATAGCCGATTTCGGCGCCCTTGACCGTGCCGTTGCCCGAGTTCAGCACCGTGCTGACGTCATAGGCGCGACCCTGGAAGGTCTGGACCAAAGTGCCGCTCGCCAGGAACCCGTTGACCTTCTTGTAGAACAGGCCGCCGGTCAGCGAACCCGCCGGGGCGAAATACCATTCCGCGGTCAGGTCGAAATTGTCCGAGGCGATGGGCCGCAGCCGCGGATTGCCCGAGCTGGCGCTCGGCCGTCCCGTGATCGGGTTGACCTGATTCGGATTGTTCAGCGTCAGGTTGGTCGACAACTGGTCGAAGTTCGGCCGCGCCAGCCCCTTGGAATAGGCGAAGCGCATCTGGAACTGATCGGTGATCTGCGCGCGCAGGTTCACGCTCGGCAAGGCGCGGCTGTAGCTGTTCTTGATCGACAGCGGCGACGTCGTGCCGTTCGAATTGAACTGCGTGCCGAACGAGGTCACGTCGGTCTTGACCAGCCGCACGCCCAGGTTGCCGTCGAAGCGGACATCGCCCGCCGCGAACTCGTAATCGACCGCGCCCCAGGCCGTATAGGTCTTCTCGGTCTGCGCGTTGAGGTCGCCCGGGGTGAAGGCGTCCTTGGTCTTCGCGCCGAACAGCGCATAGAGCGCCTTGGTCTGCGCCCAGACATTGCCGGTCGCGGCGCTGCTGCCGCCCGGGAAGGCCGGATAGAGAAGGCCGCCGGTCACGCTGCGCCCGTCGAAGAAGTGCGGCGACGGCGCTGGCATGGACAGCTGCGGATTGCGGGTCAATGGGATCAGCGGCGTGCCGTCCTTCGCCGAGCAGGTCGGATCGGGGCCGGTGGCATAGAGGCAGACGCCGTTCCAGGTTCCGCGCAGGTCGATCGTATTGCCCGAATAGCGCGCACCGCCGCGCAGCTTCTTCAGGACCCCGCCCTCCAGATCATATTCGATGTCATAGGCCAGCGCGAGCGTATCGGCGTCGTTGCGCTGCAACGCATCGGCGATGAACGAGGTCGCATAGTTGGCCGGGTTGGTCAGCAGCGCCTTGTCGCGCACATCCCATTGCGGACGCTTGCCGCGCAGGTCGAAGTCGATGATCGAGGGATGCGGCGACCCCGTCGGCGTGTTCTGCCCGGCCGCCGTGAACAGCGTCAGGACGTTGCCGTTGCGATCGGCATTGTAATAGCTCTTGAGATACTGCGCATCAAAATGCACCTTGGCGCGCGGTGTCGCCTGCCAGTCCACGCCCAGCGTGAAATTCTGGCTCTGGCTCCACAGTTGCTGGTCGAAGCGGCCGGTCTCGAAATTCTGCCGCTGCAGCGAACCCGAGGTCGCATAGCCTTCGCTGTTGAAGGTGAACGGCGCACCCGGCAGCGGGTCGGACTGGGTGCCCCCATTGACCGTGTAGTAATAGGCGCCGCGACGATTGAACCAGTATTTGGCCAGCTGATACTGGCCGGTGACGCGAAGATTGTCGGCGGCCTGCCACTGGATCGCCGCTGCGACGCCCAGGCGCTTGCGATCGCCCAGATCGTCATAGACCTGCAGGCCCATGGGCGCCTTGGCATTGGCGGGCGCACCGGCAATCGATCCCGCCGGGATCGGCTGTTGCGGATTGGCGAGGATGCCGTCCTGGCGGTAATGCGCGGTCGAGTAGACCGCGTTGACGAGAATGCCGACCTCGCCGATGCCGGTGTCGAAACGATTGCTGTACAGGCCCGAGGCCGAATAGCCGAACTTGTCGACACGGTCGTAATAGTTGCCGCGTACGGTGCCGCTGATCGTCTGGCCCGGCTGATCGAACGGCAGGCGCGTGCGCAGATTGACCGCGGCACCGACACCGCCCTCGATGATGCTGGCGGGCGCATTCTTGTAGACGTCGATCCCTGCGAGCAGTTCGGGCGGAATGCCCTCCAGGTCGAAGGCGCGGCCGCCCGACGCCGAATAGATGGCGCGGCCGTCGAGGAAGTTCTGCACCTGCGTCAGGCCGCGCACCGTGATGGCGGGCGAGGTGCGGTGGTCGAAGTCGGTCGCGCCTTCGCCGTAACGGCGCTGGATCTGGACGCCGGTGATGCGCTGCAGCGCTTCGGTCGTGTTGGCATCGGGCAGCTTGCCGATATCCTGCGCCTGCACCGAATCGATGATCTGATTGGCATTGCGCTTCAACGCCTGGGCGGAGCGCAGTGATTCACGCACGCCCGTCACCACGATATCCTGTTCGGAGACGCCCTGCTGCTGTGCGACCTGGGTGACGTTCAACGAGCCGGTCGGGGCGTTGGGGTCGCGGCCTTTTTCGACCTGTACATCGGCACCCTGTTGTGGTGGTGGCGCGGCGACCTGCGCAGTGGCCGTGCCGCTCAAACCGACCGCGGCGATCGCGATCAAGGATGCGCCGAACAGACGGCGCGATGCAACATCTCGCATATATCATCCCCCTCCATGTACGTCCGCTATGATGCGGCTCGACGCTTAGGTGGCATAAATTTAGTTGACTGACAAATGAAATTGCATGGGCGCCGCGATGATGCCGTTCGGCAGGCAAGGTCATGGATTTGTTCAATTATCTCCAAAAATGGACTTTGTAGGGCGCTTCGATTGTCAGTCCATAGGGCGGTTTCTGACGTCAGGCAGAGGTTCTGCCCTATCAGAAACAGGCTGATCTCATTTGCCATTTTGAAGGTTTATTAGTGAGAGCGGGTCGCCCGCTGCTCGAAAGGGCCTCAGGCATCACCAAATAGCAGATATCAGGCCTGAACTAGCCGAGTTTCCAATCCGACAGTTTGTGTTGCTGAAGGCCGATTCGCAATTAAGTCAGACAAAAGTATGCGACGGGCGCATCGATCATTTTGGTGGGCGATGGCGGGACGGACATGCCGTCCTCGCTCATGTCGCGCATCGGTATCGTTTCACGCTCGGTCGAAGATCCCGCGACCTACCGGCAGGAGCGCCACATGGCATCGTGCCTGCGCATCGGAAAGGGGACCTTGCATGCATGATCGGGCAGGCCAGATTTCCGCCTTGGCAAAGGCCGGGAGCGCTATGACGATGAAGATTCACGCGCTTGCCGCGCCAGCGAACGTTCGCTGCGCGTTACGGACGATCATCGGGTCAGCGATTACGCCCGGTAGCGAAGCGTGTTCGCAAATCCCTCATTTGCCTTCGTCATCTTCGCGATCTTGCGCAGGTGCGCGCGGACGTTGCGGTCGTAACGGCGATCGTCGTGGATTCCGGTGGCCCGGTATTCCTCCTGACCCAGCAGCGTCTTGATGTGTGCGGCAAAGGCGGCGGCGTCATCGGCATGGCCCCCGACCTGCAAGGCGCGGCAGACCCATTCTTCCGCCGCCGCCGCGTCATAGTCGCCTTCCGCCCCATAGCCGCGCCTGTCGGCCGCGGCCTGGTCGAGCCTTGCCGCCGCCAATCGCCGGTCCAGCCACGTCCGGACCAGGCCACCATCCCACGCTGCCACATCATTCATCCATCGGCTCTTTGGGCCGGGGGGCCTGCAGGTCAATAGCCCGGCGCTAACGCCAGCGGGTCGCGCGTTGGATGGCCGCATCGACCGGCACGTCGTGAAGCTGGCGGTACCGCGCCTCGACCAGGCTGAAGAGCCCGAAGGCCAGCAGGCCGACGCCGACGATGACATCGAACGGGTCGGTCAGCCAGGACAGCACCCGTGCCATGCCGCCCGCCTCGCTGGCATGCTCGTGGATTCCGGCCTTGGCCAGAAGATAGCCGCTGATGAGGAAAACGAGCCCGCGCGCCGCATAGCCGATACGCCCGCTCCACTGCACCCAGGCCTGTCTCGCCAATGCGGGGTCGAGGTAGCGCAGGAACGAGCCCTTGGCGGCCTTGGCGAGCTGGACGACGCCGAGCACGAGCAGCACCGCCGCCCCCACCAGGACCAGGGCCCAGCCGCCGGGCAGCCGCAGCGCCGTCTGCGCGCCCTCTCGGGTGCCGTCGCCCGCCAAGGCCGCGCCGCGCATCAGCTGGACCGACTGCCATGCGAGCAGGAGGTGGATGGCGCCACTGACGCCCGCGCCGATCCGCTCGAACACGGCTTTGCGGTCTGACCCGTGCCGCTCGATATCCAGCGCCGCATCGGCCAGCCGCCACAGGCCATAGGCGGTCAATCCGACGGCGATGATCGCCAGCAATATCTGCCCGCCGCCCCGGCCGAGATATTCGATCGCCCCGCTGGGGTCTTCCGCTCGGCCCGTTCGAACGATGAGCATGGCGATGACGATGTACAGCAGCCCGCGCGTCGCGAAGCCGATCCGGGTCAAGCTCGTCAGGCGTGCGCTGGCATTCATATCGTCCCCTTTCGCAAGGGAAAACAAGGCTCAAGCCATGCCGTTCCCCCCTCGGAACGGCATGGCGGCGGCCGGTCAGTCAGCGCGATCCGTGTTCGCCGTGGCAGAGGCGGGTTTCGCCGGTTTGACATAGCGGTCCAGCCAGTCGGTCATCTGCCACAGCGTCTCCTCGGTTGACTCCAGCGCGCGATAGCCATGCGGCTCGTTGGGCAGGACGACATAGCGGACGGTCGCGCCATTGCCCTTCAGCGCGGCATACATCCGCTCGGACTGGATCGGGAAGGTGCCGCTATTGTCGTCGGCACCGCCATGGATCAGCAGGATCGGCGCCTTGATCCGATCGGCATAGGTGAAGGGGCTCATCTCGGTATAGGTCGGCGTCGCCTGCCAATAGGTGCGCTGTTCGGCCTGGAAGCCGAACGGGGTCAGCGTGCGGTTATACGCCCCCGACCGCGCGATGCCCGCGCGGAACAGGTCGGTATGGGCCAGCAGATTGGCGGTCATGAACGCGCCGTAACTATGCCCGCCGACCGCCATGCGCGTGCGGTCTGCGACGCCCAGCTTCACCACCGCATCGACCGCCGCCTGCGCATCCTCGCGCAGCTGTTTGACGTACGTGTCGTTGGCCTCCGCGCCGCCCTCGCCGATGATCGGCATCGCCGGATTGTCGAGGATCGCATAGCCCTGGGTCAGCAGGAACAGGTGGCTGATGCCGCGCGGCCGCACGAAGCGATTGCCCTGGTCGACCGTCTGCCCGGCGACCTTGGCATCGGTATATTCCGCCGGATAGGCCCAGAGCAGGGTCGGCAGCGGCCCGTCCCGCTTCGCGTCGTATCCGGCAGGCAGGTAGAGCGTACCCGACAGCGGCACGCCGTCCGCGCGGCTATAGGTGATCGTACGCTGGGTGACGCCCGCAAAGACAGGGGCGGGGTCGGCAAAGGCGGTGATCGCCTTGGCGCTGCCGCCCTTGACGCTGCGGATGACGTAATTGGGGGCGAGCGTGGCGCTCTCGCGTCGGGTGAGGATACGCTCACCCTTGTCGTCCAGCATCGCGACGACCGGCTCGTAATAGGGTGCCTTGGCGGTCCACAGCCGGGTCGTCGCGCCGCCATCCAGCGTCATGGTGGCGAGGAAGGGGAAGGCCCCCGCCTTGGTCGCGCCCTCGCCGGTGACGAAGACGCCGTCATGCGCGGGCGTGAATCGCATCACCGGCTTGCCCGCCGCATTCTCCTCCAGGATCGGGCGGCCGGGATCGCCATATTGGTCCTGGTAATTGCGGGTCAGCAGCATCCGCGTCTGCCCCGGCCGCGACGGCGCCACCGCCAGTCGGTGTTCGGTGCGGCTGCGCCATTCGCGGTCGACGACCATGGCAAAACCGTCATCCCCCCACATCGTCGTCGCATAGCGCGCGGGGGTCTGCGCCAGTTCGACCGGCGCGGCATCGAAGGGCGCCGCCTGCATCATCACCTTGTCGTGAAAGGCGATTTTCGCACGTGGGTTGCCCCCGTCCAGCGCCTCCGCCCAGACCAGCGTGGCGGGCGCGTCCGACCGCCACTCCGCCTCGCGCGGGCCCTTCACCGTCGCGTCGAAATCGACCGGCAGGTCGTCGGCGAGCGGGCGGTCGACCAATATCTTGACCGGCTGTCCGTCGATCGTCGCCACCGCGATCTCGGTCGGGAAGAAGCGCGCGGGCAGCAGATAGGAATAGGGGCGCTTCAATCGCTCGGTCAGCAGGTAGCGGCCATCGGGCGAGACGCTGAAATCGCTGATGAGGCCCGGCGTGCCGATGGGCCGCGCGGTGCCGTCAAGGCCGATGCGGACCAGCTGGCCGGTGAAATAATGGTCGAACAGCGCCTCGTCATGCGCGTCGCCGAGCAGATCTTCGTAGGTGCGCGCGGCGGAGGTGCGGCCGCTGCTTTCCTGCACGATCGGGCCGGTCGGCGTCGTCGCGGCGGCGGGTGGCGCACCACGACCGGCGGGCACGGTATAGGCGACCAGCGACCGGCTGTCGGGCATCCAGGCGAACGGCGTGCCGAACGTGCCGTTCAGTCCACGGGCGACCACGCGCGCCCGGCCGTCGCGCTCGGCGATCCAGAGCGACAGGCCATCCGCATCCTGCACGTAAAAGGCGAGGCGGCTGCCGTCGGGCGACCAGTCGGGCGAGGCGAAGCGCGTACCGGCGGGCAGCGGCACCGCGATCGTCCGACCGCTGGCTATGTCCTTGAAGCTCAGCGCGTTCAGCCACTGGACACGCACCTCGGCCTGGCCGTTGGTCGCGGGATCGATGCGATACCCGCCCAGCCGCAGGATCGGCTTCGACAGATTGGCGATCGTCGGCAGATTCTCCCGCCCCAGGATCGCAAGCGTGCGATGGTCGGGACTGACGGCGACGGCCGGGGTGGGTGGGTTCTCCAGCGCCTTGGCAATAGCATCGGGCGCGCGGTGATAGGTGGCGCCGGGCGTCTGCGCCGTCGCAGTGGTGGCCAGCAGGAGAGCGATCAGGCAGACACCAGTGCGCATTCATAACCCCTTATAATGAAGGCCTGATTATGTGCCACGGGCGGGAAGGACCCGCCAGCCCTTTCGGCGAGGATGGGCAGAAGGAAGCCTGGAAAAGAAAACGGGCCCCGTCGCTGACGACGGGACCCGATCCGAGGCGTTCTTACATCTTGACCCGTGCCCCGACGAACAGGAAGCGGCCCACGGCCGTCGTCGGCTGGATGGTCTGGCCGATGTCGGGCATCTGATCGAACAGGTTGCTCACACCGCCATAGAATTGGAAATGGTCGGTCGCATCGACGCTGGCGTAGATGTTGTGGACCCAGCGCGGCTTGATGAAATAATATTCCGCCGCGACGAAATCGGGATTGCTGCCCGAAGTTTCGCGGCTGTAGCGCAGCGTCTTGTCGAACCATTGCAGGCCATAGTTCAGCGTCAGCATGCCCTTGGTCCAGGACAGGTTCGAGGTCACCTGATACTTCGGAGCGACGGAAGCGATGGTGCCGCGATAGTTGGTCGCGGGCGCGCCCGGCACGCCGATGAACAACAGCTTGTCCAGATAGTTGCCGTTCACCTGCAGGTTGAACAGACCCAGATTGGCGGTCGGCAGGCGCCAGTTCAGGTTGAAGTCCAGGCCTGCGGTCTGGAACGAGGCGACATTCTGGGGCGCCACGTTGAAGCCGATGACATTGCCCGCCTGCACGACGCCGCTACCCGGGCCGTTCTGACGCGTGATGGCGCCGCAGAACTGGTTGTTGAGCGTCGGGGAGTCGACGCACAACTGGGCAAGCTGGATCGGCGAGACGGTGTTGATCGCGTTCTTCAGCCGGATATCATACCAGTCGGCCGACAGCGTCAGACCCGGCAGGAAGCTCGGCGAGAGAACCAGGCCCGCCGTCCAGGTGTTGGCCTCCTCCTGACGGAGCAGGGGATTGCCGCCCGCCGTACCGGAGATGTTGATCGAGCGATTGTCGTTATAGGTCGCCGGATCCGCGCCCAGATTCTGCAGCAGCGTGCGGCAGTTGGCGGCGCGATACTGCGTACCGTTGCCCGTGTTGGCCGGAATGCAGGGATCTTCGGTGAAGAACGAGAAGGTCTGCGACCGGCCGCCGAACAGCTCGCCGATATTGGGCGCGCGGATCGCGACCGAATAGGTCCCACGGAAGGTGATGTCGCGGATCGGGGCGTACATGCCATCGACCTTCCACGTCGTTGCGCGGCCGATCGTCGAATAATCCGAAACGCGGATGGCGGCGCCAACCTCCAGATTATGCGCGAAACGCATGTTCTTGGCGATCGGGGCGTTCAATTCCGCAAAGACTTCCTTCACGTCGAACGATCCGCGCGTCGGGCTGAGCGCATTGGTGAAGGTCAGGCCCTGCTGTTCGAGGGGATCGGGCGTGAAGCGGCTGATCTCCTTGCGGTATTCGGCGCCGAAGGCATAGGCCAGCGGGCCGCCGGGAAGCTCGAAGAACTTTGCGAAATCGCCGCTGACCGAAGCGGATACGACGTGCTGCTCGACGCTCGACCGATCCGTGGTCGGCGCCAGGATGAAGGCGATACCCGACGGATCGGACAGACCTTCGCCCAGAATGTTGATCGGACGGCACTGACCCGGCTGGAACGTCGTGCGCGGCAGCACATTGCGCCCGCTCGAATAGGGCTGGTTCGGTGCCCAGTTGGGATCGAGATTGGCCCGGCAGGTGATCTGCCCGGTCGCCGGATCCCGTACGGCGTCCAGCGCGGCGAAGAACCGATCCGAGTAGATGTCGTTCGTGTACCGGCTGCGCACATCGGTACGCCCAAAGACATAGGACACTTCATAATGCGTCTTGTCTTCCAGGTCGCCGCGCAGGCCGATGACGGTGCGATAGGTATCGCGCTTGATGTTCTCACCGCGCTGACCGTTGCCGTTCATGCCGAGATCGAAATTGTCGCGGCTGACCAGGGCGCCGCCGATCGTCGGGTCGATCGCCGACCGGATATTGGCGGGCAGGTAGGGATTATCGGCCTGGATCAGCAGGTTGTAGTCGAACGTCGGCTGGGCGAGCGAGAACGACCGGGTGGTCGCATATTTGGCTTCACCGAACAGGGTAATGGTATCGCTGACGTCGTAGTGACCCAGGAAATCGGCGATATGCCGTTCGATCCGTGGCTGCAGGTCGTTCAGATAGCGTGACACGGGCGTGCTCGAGCCGCCCACGGCATAGCCGCCGGGATAGGCCACGCCATTGTTGTACACCGCGCCGGTTCCGGTGAAATCGGGCACGCCGTCGCCATCGACGTCGACCGCGCCCTCCGGCGAAGTGCCATAATAGCGGGCATCGGTGATCGGGATGCGAGCGGGCACGGTTCCATTGGGATTCCGGGTGAAGACCGGGAAGTTATACTGTCCAAATTGCGGACGCTGCTTGGCCTGCAGCCGGTCGTCCATGGAATATTGATAGGCGAGCGCGACATTGCCACGGCCGTCGGAGAAATTCCGTCCGCCGGTAACCGCGATCAGGCGCTGGCCAGAGTCCCCTCGATCCGAAATCCCGGCCTGGCCACGAACGGTCAGCCCGTCAAAATTCTGCCGCAGGCGGAAGTTGACGACGCCGGAAACACCGTCCGCGCCGTAGATCGCCGATGCGCCGCCGGTCAGGATGTCGACGCCTTCGATCAGGTCGGTCGGAATGGTGTTGATGTCGACCGACTGTTCGCCCGGAATGCCCGCGACGTGACGACGTCCGTCGACCAGGGTCAGCGTACGCTGACGCCCCAGATTGCGCAGGTCGAGCGTGTTCAGGCCGGTCTCGCCGATCCCGGCGCGATCGCCCGAGTTGTTGGCCGACCCGCCCGAACCGACCAGCGCGGGATAGGCGCGAAGGAAGTCGGTGACGTTGGTCGTGCCTTGCGCCTCGAAGGTCTTGGAATCGAGTGTTACGATCGGGCTGGGCGTGGAGAAATCCTGGCGGCGAATGCGCGAGCCGGTGACGACCACGTCGCTCGTCTGTCCGGCATTGCTGCTGTCCTGAACCGAGCCGGGCGTCGCGTCTTGGCCTGGCAGATTGCTGTCGGTCTGCGTCGACGCCGGGGCCGCTTCCTGCGCCTGAGCCGCGCCGGAAAGGCTGGAAACCGCAATGGCCATTGCGGCCACGCCATGGGCGAAGGACATCCGCATCACGTTAACTCCCTGAAGATCTTTGGATTCTGCGCGGACCAAAATGCTTTTGAAGCGGAGATGGCAACAGTGTCATCATCCGGACAGCAAGAAAGGTCATGTAGCGTGTCCTTTTGGTCACAATTTCTCCATGTGCCGGGCGGTGACGCATGGGGGCAGACCCGGCCCTGAATCAGGTTGTTCGGCCCCCGCTCAGGCGGCTTGCCAAACGCCGTGCCCGGATCGAGTAACCACGCCAGCCATTCATCGCGCGGGAGGACGCGCCATGAGCCGGATCACCAATCACGCCATGGGCGAGCAGCATCTGGTCCATCGCACCGGCTGGCTGCGTGCCGCCGTGCTGGGGGGCAATGACGGCATCATCCCGGTTTTCAGCCTGATCGTCGGGGTGGCGGCGGCGCCGGGTGCGCCGGCGGGGGCGGTTTTGGTGGCGGGGATCGCGAAGCTGGTCGGCGGCGCGCTGTCGCCGCGCGCCTGGGTGCTGTATCTGACGCCTGCGACCGCGCTGGTGCTGCGGGCGGTACTTGGGGCGCTCGGTGCACGGGCGGGTGGAGCCCTGGTCGGGCGCGGAATGATGCGCGTCGTCCTGCTGGGCGCGCTGGCGATGGGCGTGACGGCGTTGATCGGAACGCTGGCCGGCACCGTCGTCTAGAGCATGATGACATGAGATGAACTCACCCCTCCCCTTCAGGGAAGGGGCCGGGGGTGGGGCGCTTCCGCAAGCGTGAGGCCTATGGCGAGGCCCCACCCCAACCCCTCCCCTGAAGGGGAGGGGCTCGCCTTGGCTCAACGCAACGTCATCATGGTCTAGGTCGGATCGCCGTTCACGTCATTCCTCCCCTTGCAGGGGAGGTGGCAGGGCGAAGCCCTGACGGAGGGGTGTCCCGGTCGGAGAGGCTGGACCTTCCTCAGCAGCGGCAACACCCCTCCACCATTCTTCGGATGGTCCCACTCCCCTTGCAGGGGAGGAATGTGTGGCATTCCGCCTGAATGGCAATCGGCCCTAATAGGGCGGGGCAACCCGCGCGCGCTGCTCGCGTGCGGCCTGGGTCCACCAGGCGAGGTCGTCGGCGAAGCGCGGGAAGCTGCGCGACAGGGCCGCGCCGTCATCGCCGGTCGGGCGTCCCTCGGCATCGAGCGTCCGGCCGATGCCGCCGACGGTCAGCGTGCTCGACACCACGACCATGCCCATTTCGCTAAGCGTCCCGTGCCAGGCGACGCTGGCATGCGCTCCCGCCAGCCGCCCGGCCGAGTAACTGGCGATGGCGGCGGGGCGCCAATACCATTCCTCCAGGAAATGGTCGGTCAGGTTCTTCAGCCCCGGCTGCTGGCCCCAATTATATTCGCCGGTCACGAAGACGAAAGCGTCGGCGGTGCGAATCTTGGCGGCCAGCGTCTCCATCGCCTCGGGCGCTTCCCCGGCGGGGTACTCCTTGTACATCCGGTCTAGCATGGGCAGCCCGACCGCCTTGGCATCGATCAGTTCGGGTTCGGCACCCCGGTCGCGAAAGGACCGCACCAGATAGTCGGCCAGCCGGATTCCCTGCCGATCGGATCGGTACGAGCCGTAGAAGATCAATATCCGGTCGGCCATTGCATCCACTCCTTCGGCTGGTTTCCGGTCAACGCGAAGCGGGCGGGGGCGATCCGGACCCGGTCGCGTCGCCGCTCGATCATGCGCCGCCGGTGGCGGGCATGCAGGGCGAGGGATCGGCGATCCAGTCATGCCCGTCGGTCGCGGGCACCGTCTCGCCCCGACCAACACCGGGCTTCTTTCCCTTCGGCGTATAGAAGATATAGGCCATGCTGTTGTCGAACGCCCCGATGCGGCCATTGTCGCGCTCGGCGGCGGCGGCATCGATCTCGGGCTGTTCGACGCGGGCCCCCCGGACCATGCGGATGGTGCCGTCGCGCATCTCCCAGGCGCGGTGGTAATGGCGGCCGAACATCACGGTATCGAAACTGGGCTTGGACGACCATTGCCCCGGCGCGGTCCCCGCGGGCAGGCGGACGGTCGTGGCGAAGCAGCTATATTCGGGCTTGGAATAAAAGGGCACATCGCGCCGCTGGTCGGCGCTGCGCAGGCGTCGCTCGGGCGGGCTGAAGCCGCCGCCGGGCAGCGCGAAGGACCGTCCGCCATCGTCATCCTTGTCCCAGTCGACGGTGCCGGTGCCCGCGATCGTCAGGATGCTTGCCTGCGCCTTCTGGTCGTAGCGCCACTGGACGCTCTCGATCGTCTGCCAGAAATCGCCGGTCATCTGCTGGCGGAAGGCGTCGAGCATCTGTCCCGGCGCCACCGCCGAAAATTGCATCTGCTGCTGGAGCCCGGTCACGCCGCGTATGATGGTCGTGGTAGTGATCCTGGCGGGCTTGTCGAATCCGGCGCGCGCGTCGATGTCGTAGAGCGTCGTATCGTCGGGGGCGCTGGCAAGCTGTCGGTCCAGCCGCTCCAGCGCATCGCCCCTGGCCGTCAGCGGCAGCACCCACTGCACCGGAAAGACCGGCCGCGCGGCGGGCGGCACCACGGCGGGCATCGTCCCGTCCAGCCAATAGGTCGCGCCGTCGATATGCGCGCGGACCAGGACATGGTCGAACAGCTGCGGCCCCGCCAGCCGCTGGTCGAACCCGTCATCGGCGCCGTTGGAATTGACGAGCACCGGCTCCGCCTCGATCCCCAGTTCGCGCAGCAAGGCGAGGAGCAGCGCGGTCTTGCCCTTGCAGTCGCCATAGCGGCGCTGCCACGTCTCGTCGGCGGAGGCGGGAGTCAGGTTGCCGCCGTTCAGCCCGACATAGATGTAGCGTATGTCCTGCTGGACCAGCTTCAGCGCGGCGGCGGCGCGGTCGAGCGGCTTGGCATGGGCGGCGGCGATCCGCGCCGCTTCCTGGCGCAGCGGGGAAGTCGGGGGCAGCATCGACGCTTTGGCATAAAGCGGGGCGAAGTGGCGGGATACCGAGGGCCAGTCGCCGAAATCGCTATATTCGGCGACCCGCTGCCACTGGTAACGCGGCGGCGCGTCCTTGGGCGGGGTGAGCGTCGCGGGATTGTCGAAGTCGAAAGCCACGCCATTGGGCTGGGGCTTGAGCGCAGGCACCATGTCCGGGCTGACCTTCAGCTGCGGCTTGTGTCCGGCGTCCCAGTTCAGCCCCAGATGATAGCGCCCCGGCGCCGGGCTGGCGGCCAGCACCAGCAGCCCCGATGCCTTGCCGCCCATCGTCGGGTCCTTGGAAAAGCTGGTCCATTCGACGTCCAGCTCGTCGCCCACGCGCAGATCGGGCACCCGCAGGACGGCGGTCAGCGTGCCGTCGAGCATCGCCTCTTCCAGCTTGTCCTCGCGGCGAAGCACCTCGAACGAGGCGGCCTTCATCACGTCGATCGTCTGGCCGTCGCGGAGGACATGGATGCCGTGCACGATCGGTGGCCCCGCCGCCGGGTCCCAGGCGATGGCGATATTGCCGATCTGAAGCGCGTTGGATTGCAGGATCCTGACCTGATAGCCCATATATTGGGCCTGCCCCTGGTCGGTGATGTGCGCCACGACGTCCTGACGCCGCATGAAGACCGGCCCGCCGACATTGTCGGGCACCGCCAGCGGTGCCGAGCGCGTGACCCAGGTGGGCGTCGGCCCGGTTGTCGGGCCGCGCTCCGCCCCCGCGGCCTGGCCCGTCGGCTTTGCGGCCTGCGGGCGCCCCGTCTGCGCCTCGACACCCCCGGCGGCGAGCGCCGATATCAAGGCGAACGCCATCACTCCACGCACCGTCATAATCCCCCCCTTCCGCCCCGGAAGGCGGCCATAGTGGCAAAAAGGAACGGCGGTGCAAAGCGGGCTGCGCTTGCCCCTGCGCGGGTGATGGTGCATCGCCTGCCGTCCACGGCCCAGGGAGTATCCATGCCCGTCACCGACATCGCCACCCGCGTCTATAATCACGGCTGGCGGCTCGACCCGGTCGTGCGCAGCCTGCTGGATACCGATTTCTACAAGCTGCTGATGTTGCAGATGATCCGGCGGCTTCATCCGGATGTGACGGCGACCTTCTCGCTCATCAACCGCAGCACCCATATCCGGCTGGCCGAGGTGATCGACGAGGCCGAGCTGCGCGAACAGCTCGACCATGCGCGCACGCTGAAGTTCGGCAAGAAGGAGCTGATCTGGCTGGCAGGCAACAGCTTCTACGGCAAGCAGCGGATGTTCAGCCCCGAGTTTCTCGACTGGCTCGCCCGCTTCCAGCTGCCCGATTACGAACTGCGCACCGTCGACGGGCAGTTCGAGCTGCATTTCGACGGCCCCTGGGCCGAGACAACGATGTGGGAAATCCCCGCGCTCGCCATCGTCAACGAACTGCGCTCGCGCGCCGCGCTGAAGGGCAAGGGGCGGTTCGAGCTCGACATCCTCTATGCCCGCGCCAAGGCCAAGCTGTGGAACAAGGTCGAGCGGTTGCGCGAACTGCCCGACCTCGTGATTTCGGACTTCGGCACGCGGCGGCGGCACGGTTTCCTGTGGCAGCGCTGGTGTGTTGAGGCGCTGAAGGAAGGGCTGGGGGACCGCTTCATCGGTTCCTCCAACGTGCTGCTGGCGATGGACAACGACCTGGAGGCGATCGGCACCAACGCACATGAGCTGCCGATGGTGATGGCGGCACTCGCCCCCGACGATGCGGGCGTGGCGGCCGCACCCTACCGCGTGCTGGAGGAGTGGCAGGCGCTCTATGACGGCAATCTGCGGATCGCGCTGCCCGATGCGTTTGGGACCACCGCCTTCCTGCGCAACGCGCCCGACTGGCTGGCCGACTGGACCGGCTTTCGCCCCGACTCCATGCCGCCGATCGAGGGGGGCGAGCAGATCATCGCCTGGTGGCAGGCGCATGGCCGCGATCCGCGCGCCAAGCTGCTGATCTTTTCCGACGGGATGGATGTCGACAGCATCGAGGCGACCTACCGCCATTTTCACGGCCGGGTGCGGATGAGCTTCGGCTGGGGCACCAACCTGACCAACGACTTTCGCGACTGCGATCCGGCGGGCGCGGCGGGGCTGGAGCCGATCTCGCTGGTCGCCAAGGTGATCAGCGCCAATGGCCGCCCGGCGGTCAAGCTCTCCGACAATCCGGCCAAGGCGACCGGCGATCCGGCGGAGATCGCGCGTTATCTGCGCATCTTCGGCCAGGACGGACGTCGGGCCAAGGCGGTGAGTGTGTGATCCCTGTTCCTCCCCTGCGAGGGCAGGGAAACAGAGGGGCATGACGTAACCCGCCTTTTCCGATAGCCTCGGGGGAAAGAACCCGAGGAGAGGTCATGCCGAAGATCGGTCTTGCGCTTGCCCTGTTATGTGCCGCGACGTCCGCCCATGCCGGGGCTGTCGACACCTATAGCTGGGGCAAGCCCGGCGCCTCGCGCGAGGCGTTCGACGGCGGCAGCCGGGCTTGCATGTTGCAGGCCGCCAGGCGCGACGTGGCCGAAGATGACGAAACCAAGCGCTATGTGCGCGGCGCGCGGGTGTTGGACCGCGAAGTCAACACGCCCCCGACCGTCCCGACCGACGATATCTTCACGCAAAGCGAAAGGCAGGTGCTGCTTCGCCGGATGTACAATCCCGACAAGCAGGTCGATGCCCTGCAGGCCACGCTGCAAGGCGAAGTGGATCAGTGCCTTCGACAGGCGGGCTATGTCCGCTTCGCCTTGACCCGCGATCAGGCGCGGATGCTCAAACGCTATCGCCCCGGCACCGAGCAGCGGCGAGCCTATCTCTACACGCTGGCCAGCGACGCCCGGATCGTCGAGGCGCAGAAAGTCGCCGACTGACCCTTGCGGTGTCCGTGCCTGGCTTGGCGGCCGTCGTTCGTGATAAGCGGTTGATCGAACAGGCAGATATGCCTGGCGAACACGGGAGAGGACCATGCACGACACCGATCGTCGGACCATCATCGCAGGGCTGGGGGCCGGGCTCGCGCTGGCGGCGGGGAGCGGAGCCTGCGCCGCACCGCGCGGGCGCAAGGCCGGTTACGCGATCGTGGGGCTGGGCCGCTATGCCGAGCTCATCATGTCGAAATTCGCGGAGTGCGACCAGTCGCGCCTCGCCGCACTGGTCAGCGGTACGCCTGAGAAGCTGGCCCGCTTCGGCGAGGAGTACGGCGTGCCCGAGAGTCACCGCTATTCCTACGCCGATTTCGACCGCATCCGCGACAATCCGGACGTGGACATCGTCTATGTGATCCTGCCCAATGCGATGCACGCCGAATATACGGTGCGCGCGGCCAAGGCGGGCAAGCATGTCATGTGCGAAAAGCCGATGGCGGTATCGGTCGCGGAATGCCGCACGATGATCTCGGCGTGCCGGGCGGCGGGGCGCAAGCTGATGATCGGATATCGATCCCGGTTCGAACCGCACAACCGGCTGGCGATCGACCTGGCGCGCAAAGGTTTTGTCGGGCCGACGCGGATCATCACCGCCGACCATGGCTTCAACGCACAGCCCAACCAGTGGCGGCTCGACCGCACGCTGTCGGGCGGCGGGTCGCTGATGGACATTGGAATCTACAGCCTGAACGCCACCCGCTATCTGACCGGCGAGGAGCCGGTCGAGGTCAGCGCGATCGAATCCACCGACCGCCGCGATCCGCGTTTCCGCACCGTCGAGGACCGGATCAGCTTCCTGCTGCGCTTCCCGTCGGGGATCGAGGCGACCTGCGTGTCGAGCTATAGCTCCAACCACAATATGTACCGCGTGTCGGGCACCGATGGCTGGATCGAACTGGAACCCGCCACCTCCTATGAGGGGCAGAAGATGTGGGTCCGCCGCAACGGCCGAACCGAGGAGCAGCAGGTTCCGGCTGACAACGGCCAACATGCCGGACAGCTCGACCATTTCGCCGAATGCATCGCGAACGGCACCGATCCGCTGGTGCCTGGCGAGGAAGGGCTGGCCGATATGCGGGTGATCGAGGCGATCTATCGCTCCGCGCGCGAGGGGCGGCGGATCACCCTGGCCTGACGTCCCGTTTTACGTCGTCGAAGCCCTTCGCATTTCAGGGATTTCAGGCGCACGTCATCTTGGCCCGTGTGCGGCGCTGATATGCTCGCCCCCTGAAGCTGGCATGGGGATGGTGGCATGGTGAAGGGGGCAGGGGCCGGGCGGATCGCGATCGCGATGCTGCTGGCCGGGGCGGCGGCGAGCCCGGCGATGGCGGAGGGCTGCAAGGTCGGGCTGATCGCCGCGATTCCGGTCACGATGCAGGGCCTGCGTCCGGTGGTCGAGACGCAGATCAACGGCAGGCCTGCGCCGTTCGTCCTGGACAGCGGCGCCTTTTACAGCACGATCCCGCCCGCGCGGGCGCGGGAGTTCGCCCTGCCGCAAGAGGCGCTGCCGTTCGGCTTCCACGTCAACGGCATCGGCGGCAGTTCGGACGCGAGCGCGACGACGGTTCGGCATTTCACCCTGGCGGGCGTCGACATCCCCCGCGTCCAGTTCATCGTCAGCGGCAGCGAGGTGGGGCAGACCGGCTTGCTCGGCCAGAATGTGCTGGAACTGGGCGATGTCGAATATGACCTGCCCGGCGGCATGGTCCGACTGTTCCGCCCGAGCAACTGCGGCAAGACGGCGATGGCCTATTGGACCGAGGGGAAGCCGTTCTTCGAGCTGCCGATCGAATCGATCGAGGCGGGGCATCACCATACGGTCGGGACGGTCGAGCTGGACGGCGCGAAGCTGAACGCAACGTTCGACACCGGCGCCGCGCGCACCGTGGTCTCGCTGAGGGCGGCGGCGCGGGCGGGCGTCCATCCGGGCGATCCGGGGGTGGAGTCGGCGGGGGCGGGCTATGGCGTGGGCAGCCATGCCGTGCGCGACTGGATCGCCCGGTTCAAGCTGTTGAAGATCGGCAACGAGGAACTGCACAATGTGCGCCTCCACATCGCCGATCTGGGACCGATCGACACCGATATGCTGCTGGGCGCGGACTTCTTCGTGTCGCACCGCGTCTATGTGTCCAATGCGCAGCGGCGGCTGTATTTCACCTATACCGGCGGACGGCTGTTCGATGCGGTTGCGCATATCGATCCGGGCGCGGCGGCGGTCGTCGCGCAGAATGGCGACATGACGGCGACGCCGACCGATGCCGAGGGCTATGGCCGTCGCGGCGCGATGTTCGTGACCCAGCATGATCTGCCGCGTGCGATCGACGATTTCACCAAGGCGATGGCGCTGGCCCCCAAGGACCCGCGCTTTCCCCGCCAGCGCGCGCTCGCCTATCTGCAGCAGCGCCGCCCGGTGCTGGCGATCGACGATCTGAACACCACGTTGAACCTCGATGCCAGCGATAGCCGAGCGCGGATGATCCGCGCCGAGCTGCGGTTGCGGGCGGGCAATCCGGCGGGGACGATCGCCGACCTCGACCTGCTGAACGGCCAGTTGGCGCGCGAGGACGATGCGCGGATGCAGATGGCGCAGCTGTATTCGGGGGCGGACGCCTTCGACGCGGCGATCGCGCAATATGATCTGTGGATGGCCGCGCACCGCGAGGATTCGCATCGCAGCACCGCGCAGAACGGCCGATGCTGGTCGCGGATGCTGGCCAACAAGGATCTCGACAAGGCGCTGGGCGACTGCAACGCCGCCGTCCACGCGATCCCCGGCAATCCGAGCTTCCTCGACAGCCGGGCCTTCATCCATCTGCGCCAGAAGGACGACCGGGCTGCGCTGGCCGATTTCGACGCGGCGCTGGCGATCGATCCGAAGCGGCCCTGGGCGCTATACGGGCGCTCGCTCGCCGAGACGCATCTGGGCATGACCACCGAAGCCGCGCGCGACCGGACGCTGGCGGTGGGGCTGGACAAGCGGATGCCCGAACGGATCAGGAAATACGCGATCGGCTGATGTCCGTTTCCTCCCCTGCAAGGGGAGGTGGCAGTCCGCAGGACTGACGGAGGGGTTTCACCATCAGCGGGGACATCCCTCCACCAGCTTCGCTGGTCCCCAGGGAGGATTCTTAGAGCAGGATGACATGAGACTAACTTACCCCTCCCCTTCAGGGGAGGGGCTGGGGGTGGGGCGCCTCCGCAAGCGTGCAGCGCGTGGCGAGGCCCCACCCCAACCCCTCCCCTGAAGGGGAGGGGCTTACGTTGGTTCAAGGCAATGTCATCATAGTCTAGAACGCCTTCGACACGCCGACGAAGAAGCCGCGACGCGGGCCGTATTGCGGTGCGCCGACACCGACGCCGGTCCCGTCGCGGATTTCGTATTTGTGGTCGAGCGCGTTGATGACGTCGAACCGGATGTCCAGGTTCGGCCCGGCCAGATGCTGGCTCGCGGTCAGGTTGAATTGCGCATAGGGGGCCAGCTTGGCGCCGTTGGGAATCGAATTGACGTCGTCGTCGCGACGAAGCCCCGAGCCATAGATCATGCTGCCGCCCAGCTTCGTGCCGCCGTGGAAGGCATAGGACACGCCCGCCGACCCGGTGAACGTCTGGTCGTGATCCAGATAGATGTAATGCCGCGCAATATAGTCGAGATCGTCCTGGCCGAAGCTGAACTGGCTGGACAGGATATCGCGCCCCTTGGCCTTGGCGGCGGCGAAATTGGCATAGGCGAGCAACGGGCCACGCTGGTAGCTCATATTCGCCTCGATCCCGCCGATGCGGCCCTGGCGGTAGTTGAACGGGGTCAGGATGATCGGCGCGCCGAACTGCCCTTCGTCGATCAGGTTCTTCGAGATGCGGTAATAGGCGTCGATGCCATAGGTGAAGTAGCGGCTCAGCTTGGCCTGGAAGCCGACATCGAAATAATCCTGCCGCTCGGCATAGGGCACGTCGTTGACGGTAACGGACGGATAGGCGCTGGTGCCAACGAACTTGGCGATGCTGGTATTGCCGACCAGCTCGAAGGGCGGTGGCACGAAGTAGCGCGAATAGCCCGCATGCAGCGTGTAGATGTCATCCGGCTGCCAGACCAGGTTGACGCGCGGCGACAGCTGCCCCTCGCGCCGATAGCCGTTATACAGGTCATAGCGCGCGCCATAGTTGAGCGTCAGCCGGGGCAGCAGCTTCCATTCGTCCTGAAGATAGGCGCTGAAGCTGGTCGCGGTCTTGCCGCTATTGTCGACGATCGCGATCGGCTCGCCCGTCTGGGCACCGTTGGCGTCGACGGGGAAGACATTGGTCGTGGTCGCGCTGGTCGAACGGTCGCGCGTCACCAGCAGGCCGCCGCGCAGCGTGTGCGCATCGCCGACATGATAGACGGCATCGACCTGCCCGCCGATCGCGAAGTCCTGCTTATAGGCCTGCTGCGCCTGCCCGTTATAGAGCAGCTCGCCCAGGATATCGGGGCGATAGCGCAGCGACGAATAGCGCGCGAAGAGCGAGGCCTGCACCGTCAGTGGTTCGGCATCGTGGAGGAAGGCGAGCTGGCCGAAGCCGGTCTTCTCCAGCTGCGTTTCGTTCAGCTTCTCGCTGGGAAAGGCAGTCTGGCCGCCGACGCTCCAGCCTGCGCTCGGCTGCTGGCCGACGGGGTTGGGGATCTGGAACCACTGGTTGGAATAGCCGCCGACAAAGGACAGGCGGTTCTGGTCGTCCAGGATATGGTCGACATAGGCAAAGCCCTGATACTGGTCGGTATCGTCGTGCACGGGGTTGGAGCGGCCGTCGACGCTCTCGATGCCAAGGCCGCTGTGCCGGTAATCGCCCGACACGAAATAGTTGGTGCTCCCCGAAGAGCCGCCATAGGTCAGGCTGGGCTGGATGGTGTTGTGGCTGCCGCCATAGATCGACGCGGTGCCGCCATTGTCGAACAGCCCGCTCTTGGTCGTGATGTCGATAACGCCCGCCGTGCGCAGGCCGTACTGGGCGGGCAGCGCGCCGGTCAGGATGTTGACCTTGTCGACCAGGCGCGGCGACAGGGTCTGGCCGAACACCGCCAGACCTTCGGGCAGGATGGTGCCGTTGATGCGGTACTGCAGGCCGTTATGGTCGTCGCGAACGTGGAACTGGCCGAAGCCGTCCTGCACGATGCCGGGCGCCTGGAGCAGGATCTGGTTGAACTGCTGGTTCTCACCGCCGGGCAACGCCTTGATCGTGTCGCTCGTGATTTCATAATTGGAGGCGCCCAGGCTTGGCTGGATATGCGCGCGGGCCGTATCGAGTCGCTTGGCGGTCACGACGATGTCGGACGACGCGCCGCTGCTGCTATCGGCGGTCGATGGGTCGGCACTGGGCGTCGGCACCCCTCTGACCTGCGCCACGGCCGGAACGGCAAGGGCGGAAGAGGCCACGCAGCACAAAAGGGCACAGACACGCATAAGCAGACTCCCATGATACATAGTCTCTTGATGCGCGTGGAATTGCCGCCCGCCGGAGGAATGGCAAGCGGTCACGACCTTTGTGACTCATTTGTAAGCAGAGCCTCATCTGCCCTCCATCGGGGCGACGGGGCGGGAAGATGATGGCCAGTGGCCATCCGAGCGGCTAAGATACGGAAATGGCCGAACGCTTCGAAAGACACCGCCAGCCCTGGCGCCAGGACGAGATCCAAAAGCTCCACACGCTGGCAAAGAAGGGCATGGCGCTAAAGGCCATCGCCAAGGCGCTGACCCGCAGCGAGGAGTCGGTCAAGGCGCGCGCGAAGGAAGACGGGCTGTCGATCGCCAAGCTGCACTGAGGTTCGGGGTGGCGGGCGCGTGACATGCGCGCCCGGCCGGTACGTCGATCGTCAGCGCAGGATGATATCGGCCCCGTGCTTGTGCGCGCGGATTTCCTCTTCGGTCAGGCCGTTGATCTCGTGCGGGAAGATCAGCCAGTCATTCGTCTCGTGGACGAAGAAGTCGGGCTTCAGGTCGGTCACGTTGCGCGACGGCTTGTAATAGACGGTGGCGACCTTCACCTCGTCCGGGATGTTGTTCCGGCACCGCTGCTTCAGTTCCTTCAGCAGGGCACGGATCGAACGACCGGAATCGAAGACGTCGTCGATCAGCAGCAGGCGATCCTCGGGATTGAGCACGTCGACCAGATGGCCCAGGCCATAGATGCGCACCTGCGGCTCCTGCTGATCGATGCCGGTATAGGAGGCGGTGCGGATCGCGATATGATCGCTCTGCACCCCGCGATATTCGAGCAGTTCCTGCACCGCGATGCCGACCGGCGCACCGCCGCGCCAGATGCCGACGATGTGGGTCGGGCGAAACCCGGAGTCGAACACCAGATTGGCCAGGCGGAAGGAATCCTCCAGCAGGCGGTCGGCGGACAGGTAGATCTTGGTGGTCACGGGGGAATGGTCCATCATCGTTGCGGCGCGCGGCGCGAAGCCGGAAGCGCTTGGATAGACGGGCTATCTGGCGTCGTCGGGCCGCCAGGGCAACCGCGTCATGCGATGATCCGCCCGATCCGCACCAGCACGCCCGTCGGATCGCTGACCGCGAACTCATAGGTGCCCCAGGGCTTGGCGTGCGGCGCGCCCCGTTCGATGATACGGTCGCGTACCCGATCGGCCACCGCGTCGACATCCTCGACATAGAGGTAGAGGCCGAACGGATTGTCCTCCACCTGCTTGGGCCAGCCGGGCATGTGGTTGAGGTGGAGATGCCAGCCGCGCCCGTCCTCCAGGATGCGATAGCCGCCGAAATTGGCCGCAACCTCGAAGCCGAGCAGGCGGTAGAAGGCGGTGCTGGCGTCCAGATCGTCGGCGGGAACGATGGCGACGCAATGATGGCTCATGATTGTCCCTCCATGGTGGCAGGCAGGATGCCTTGTCCGGACCAGGCGTGGCGAGCCCCAATTCTCCCCTGCGGTGAAAAAGTTCCGACGTCTTTTCATGAAGTTGACGTCATGTTCGTATCAAGGTTCTTGTGGGGTAGGAACGCGTTTGTCCTTTTGTCGCAAGGGGATGGCCGGAAGGTCGGCCAGCGGCCAAACATAAATCATACGATGCGCGGATATTTCAAACCATTGCTGGGTTGGCCCCCCGCATCTCGCGGAGACCCTATCATGGCCACGGCGGCATTGCCCGAATCCCGATCTTCCCGCGCGTCCGATGGCGATCGCCGCCGTGCGACGCGTTGGTTGCAAGCGCTGAACTTCTTCATGGCCGACATGCAGGCGGGCATCGGCCCGTTCCTGGGCGTGTTCCTGCAACAACGCGGATGGCAGACGGGGCCGATCGGCACCGTCATGACGCTGGGCGGCGTGGCGGGCATGGCGATGACCGTGCCCGCGGGCGCGTTCATCGACCATACCGACAAGAAGCGCTGGGTCGTCGTCATCACCGGCATCTGCACGGTGCTCGCCTCCTTCCTGATCCTCTGGTCGCAGGCGGGCATCGTCGTCGGCGTCAGCCAGGTGGCGACCGCGATCGCGGGCGCGGCGATCGGCCCCGCCGTGACCGGCATGACGCTGGGCGTCGTCCGGCAAAAGGGCTTCAACGCGCAGAACGGCCGCAACCAGGCGTGGAACCATGCGGGCAATATGGTCGGCGCAGGGCTTTCCGGCTTTCTCGGCTGGAAGTTCGGCATGGCCGCCATCTTCTTCCTCGCCGCCGCCTTCGGCGTGCTGGCGATCATCTCGGTCCTGTCGATCCCCGAGCGGGCGATCGACCACCGCGCCGCGCGCGGGCTGGAGGATGACGAGGGCGACGATCAGGAAGGCGGGCAGGCCGAGGGCTTCAAGGCGCTGCTGTCGAACAAGCCGATGCTGATCCTGGCGGGCGCGCTGGCCTGTTTCCATCTGGGCAACGGCGCGATGCTGCCGCTCTACGGCATGGCGGTGGTGGGTGCTGGCAAGGGCGATGCGGCGATGTTCACCGCGACCACCGTCATGGTGGCGCAGGCGGTGATGATTATCGCCAGTCTTGTGGCGATGAAGGTCGCCGCCGGGCGCGGCTACTGGCTGGTGCTGCTGATCTCCTTTGCCGCGCTGCCTTTGCGCGGCTTCCTGGCGGGCAGCTTCATCGAGCATTGGGGCGTGTGGCCGGTCCAGGCGCTCGACGGCATCGGTGCGGGGTTGCAGAGCGTGGCGGTGCCCGGCCTCGTCGCCTGTCTGCTCAGCGCCACCGGGCGCGTGAATGTCGGGCAGGGCGCGGTGATGACCATCCAGGGCGTCGGTGCCTCGCTGTCGCCAGCCATTGGCGGCTGGCTGGCGCAGGAGCTGGGCTATCAGACCGCCTTCTACATTCTCGGTGGCTTCGCGGTGGCGAGCCTGGGGCTGTGGATCGGCTTTGCGGGCACGCTGCGCCCCGCCTGTTCCGGTGGCGCCAAGCCCGAGGAGGCGCAGGCATGAGCGGCATCGCCTGGGTCCATATCGGCGACCTGCATCTCGACGAGGCCGATGACTGGCAGGGCCTCGACCGGCTGGAGACCATCGTCGCGCAAGTGAACCGCCACATGGGCGAGGCGGACTTCGTCTTCGTGCCCGGCGACAACGCCAATCACGGCACGCCCGAGCAATATGCCCGGATGACGGACGCCCTCGTGCCGCTGTCGCTGCCGTGGCGGATCATCCCCGGCGACCATGATTTCGAGCCGGGCGACCTCGCCAGGTACGAGGCTGCCATCCCGAAGGCCAACCGGCCCGAGACGGAGGTGATCGCCGGGCATCGCTCCCTGTTCCTCGACATCGTGTCGGCGGGGGCGGGCGGGCCCGACTTCCGGCTCACCATGCATCATCGCAACCGGCTGGCCGAAGAACTGGCGCGGGCCAAGGCGGAGGGACAAGTGCCGCTGGTCTTCATGCATGCCTATCCCGGCGATCTGGCGGCGGATGGCGACACGATCGCGCGCCAGTTCATCGACGGCGAGGTCGCGTTCGTCGACACCGGCCATACCCATTATAACGAGCTGCTCAACGACGGCCGCGTACTTTACGGCGCAACCCGCTCCACCGCGCAGATCGAGGAGGATGGCGGCGCGCCGGGCTTCACCATCGTCTGTGTCCAGGACCGGGTGGTCAGCTGGCGCTTCCGACGGCTGGATGCGCCTTGGCCGCACGTCCAGATCGTGTCGCCCGGCGATGTCCGGCTCATCACCCGCCCGGCCGATCCACTTCAGGTGCCCAGACCCGGCGCGGTCGAAGTGGTGGCGCGGCTGTTCGGCACGGAGGCGCAGCCGGTCGCGCGGGTGGGCGATACCGAGACGCTGATGACGCGGGCCGAGGATGGCCTATGGCGCGCGACGGTGCCGCTGGCCGAGGGATTGAACGCGATCGAGGTCCGGTGCGGCGAAGGCTATGACCGGATCGACTGTCTTGTCCGCGACGGGCATTCGATCCCGAAGCGTCGCCTGCCCGTGGCACCCGGTGAGGATTGCCACGCGATCGGCGCCTGGCCTATCGCCGGGATCGACGGGGCCCGGCTCGGGCCGAACAAGAATGGGTGCGGATGGTGAGCCTGGCCTATGGAGCCACCTGGGCGATTGCGGGACTGTCGACGGCGGGCGTGATCGCGCGGCCGATGCGCTGGCCCGAATGGATCTGGGCAGTGGCGGGCGCGGTGTTGCTGATCGTGCTCGGTTTGATGCCGCTCGGTGAGGCGGGGCAGGCGGTCGCCAAGGGCACCGATGTCTATCTCTTCCTGATCGGCATGATGCTGCTCAGCGAAACCGCGCGCGAACATGGCGCATTCGACTGGATCGCCGCGACCGCCGTCAACATGGCGGGGCGGTCGCGGGCGAAGCTGTTCGCGCTCGTCTATGCGACGGGCGTGGTCGTCACGACCTTCATGTCCAACGACGCGACCGCCGTAGTGCTGACGCCCGCCGTGTTCGTCGCGGCGAAGAAGGCCAAGGCCGATCCGTTGCCTTTGCTGTTCGCCTGTGCGCTGATCGCCAATGCGGCCAGCTTCGTGCTGCCTATCTCCAATCCGGCAAACCTCGTCCTCTATGGCGGACACATGCCGCCGTTGGGCGCATGGATGGCGGCGTTCGCGCTGCCCTCGCTGGCGTCGATCCTCGTCACCTTCGCCGTACTGCGCTTCACCCAGCGGGCAAGGATCGCGGGGGACTGCGAAAGCGATGTGACGCGCGACCCGCTGTCGACCGGCGGCAAGCTGGCCATGGCGGGAATCGGGCTGACCGCGCTGCTGCTGCTCGTCGTATCGGCGCTGGATGTCGAGCTTGGCCTGCCCACCGCATTGGCAGGGATCGCGACGGCAGTGATCGTGTCGCTGCTGGCGGGACGCTCCCCGCTGACGCTGGCCAAGTCGGTCAGCTGGGGCGTGCTGCCGCTGGTCGCCGGGCTGTTCGTACTGGTCGAGGCGCTCGACCGGACGGGCGTGATCGCCTGGGTCGCGCAGGGGCTTCGCGACATGCTGACCGATCCGACGCGGGCGGCGGCGGTGTCGGGCACGGTGCTGGCGTTCGTCAGCAACGCGATGAACAACCTGCCCGCCGGCCTCGTCGCCAGCAGCGCGATCGCACAAGTGCATCCGCCGCAGATCGTGACCGACGCGCTGCTGATCGGGGTCGACCTGGGCCCGAACCTGTCGGTGACGGGCTCGCTCGCGACGATCTTGTGGCTTCAGGCGATCCGGCGCGAGGGGGAGGATGTGAGTTTCCTCGCCTTCCTCAAGGTCGGTGCGGTGGCGATGCCGCTGGCGTTGCTGGCGGCCTTGGGGATTCGGTTGCTGATCGGGTGAGCCCCAAACTCCGTTCGCACTGAGCGAAGTCGAAGTGCATGTGGGACGGTCGCCCCGTGGCCTTCGACTTCGCTCAGGCTGAACGAAGTTTGGGGATTACAGCGCCCCCAGATCGATCGCCTCGTTCTTGTCCAGCCACTGCCCCGCCTCGGGCATCGGGTATTTCAGCCCGGTGGCGCAGTTGAACAGCACCACGCGTTCGTCCTCGTCGACCAGATTGTCGCGCACCGCCTGATTATAGGCCGCCAGCGTCGCCCCGCCCTCGGGGCAGAGCAGCAGGCCATCCTTCTTCGCGCAATCCTCGACGGCCTTGAGGATCGCCGGGTCGCCCACCGCCAGTGCGGCACCGCCCGATTCACGAACTGCGCGCAGGATCAGGAAGTCGCCGACGGCTTTGGGCACGCGGATGCCCGCCGCCACCGTGGCGGCATCTTCCCAACGCTCAGCATGTTCCTCGCCCGCCTCATAGGCGCGGACGATGGGCGCACAGCCGCTTGCCTGTACCGCATACATGCGCGGGCGCTTCGATCCGATCCAGCCCAGCCGCTCCATCTCGTCGAACGCCTTCCACATGCCGATCAGGCCGGTGCCGCCGCCGGTCGGGTAGAAGATCGCATCGGGCAATTCCCAGCCCAGCTGCGCGGCCAGTTCCAGGCCCATTGTCTTCTTGCCCTCGATCCGATAGGGCTCCTTCAGCGTCGAGAAGTCGAACCAGCGTCCCTCCGCCGCGCCGCGCCCGACGATCGCGCCGCATTCGTCGATCTGGCCGTTGACCCGCCACACGCGCGCGCCTTGCGCGGCGATCTCGCGGACATTCACCTCGGGCGTTTCCTCGGGGCAGAGGATCACCGTCTCGATCCCGCAGCGCGCGGCATAGGCGGCGAGCGCGGCGCCCGCATTGCCGTTGGTCGGCATCGCGATCCGGGTCACGCCCAGCTCGCGCGCCATGGCGACGGCCATGACGAGGCCGCGCGCCTTGAACGAGCCGGTCGGCAGCCGCCCCTCATCCTTGACCAGCACCTGGCCGCCGCCCGAGCGCGGGATCGGGATCAACGGTGTCTCGATCTCGCCCAGCGAGACGATGCTGTCGGTGCGGCGCACCGGCAGCAGTTCGCGCCAGCGCCATAGATCCGTTTCGCGCGCGGCGATGGTGTCGCGTGACACCGCCCGGCCCAGCGCCTCCAGGTCATAATGCACCAGCAGCGGGCGGCCTGCGCGCGACAGGCCGTGAAGCTGGTCTGCCTCATAGCGCTCGCCGGTCAGCGAGCATTCCAGATGGGTGACGAAGGTCGGGCGGTCTTCGGTGAGGTTGCGATTCATCGGGACAGCCTATCGGCCGAAACCGCCCGACACCATAGGTTTAGCCCGGGCTCGCCGCCGATCCCGCCAGCAGGCCGCCGTCGATGGTGAACTCCGATCCGGTGATATAGGTCGCCTCGTCCGAGGCCAGCATGACCGCGATCGCCGCGACCTCGTCGGGCTCGCCGAAGCGTTTGAGCGGCGTGTCGGCGACCAGCGCCGCCATCTTTGCCGCGCGGTCGGGGCCGTCGCCCAGCATCGGCTCCCAGATCGGGGTCAGGATCGCGGCGGGGTGGATGGAGTTGCAGCGGATCGTCCACCCGTTTTGCGCGCAATACAGCGCGACCGTCTTGCTGTGGTTGCGGATCGCCGCCTTGGACGAGGCATAGGCCGCCGCGCCCGGTATCCCGACCAGCCCCGAGCGCGACGAGATGTTGATGATCGATCCCGTGCCCTTGGCCTTCATCGCGCCGATGGCGTAGCGACAGCCCAGGAAGGTGCCGTCGAGGTTGACCCGGTGCACTGCGCGCCAGTCCTCCAGCGTGGCATGTTCGGGGTCGTGCGGCACGAAGCCGTCCTCGAACCCGGTGATCCCGGCATTGTTGACGACGACATCGGCGGCGGGGACGATATCGGCGAGGCGCGCCCAGTCGGCTTCATCCGAAACGTCGAGCGGCTCGAAGCGACAGCGGATGCTCTCCGCCGCCGCGATGCCGGTGTCGGCATCGCGATCGGTCAGGATGACGGTCGCGCCTTCGTCCTGAAAGCGTCGGGCGATGGCATGGCCGATCCCGCGCGCGGCGCCGGTGACGACGCACGTCTTGTTCTGCAAGCGTGGCATGAAAACTCTCGAAATGATGGGGCAGGGGGGCGGAGCGGGCCGCCATGTTTACCTGTGCCGCGTCAGCGGTGCCGCTGGACCATGTCGAGAAGTCCTCGTGTTGGGCCGGTTTTATCACGGAGCGGTGTCCGCTTCATCTCTTTTGTTCGCGCGAAGGCGCGGAGACGCGGAGGTGTCTGGATCGGCCGCGCTGTCGCAGACCCTCTCGATCGGAAGACGAAGCCGGTTCGTTGGGAATGGAGGCAGCCTGCGGCTGGGCGAGACATCTCCGCGTCTCCGCGCCTCCGCGCGAAAAATTACCGCTCGACCATCCCCGCCATCTGCCGATCATGCACCCGCGACAGCGTCCCCACCGCCACGACCGCTCCGATAAGGCACATCAGCATGTCCCATTGCGTATCCCACGGATCGCCCTGCGTCCCCAGAAATTCGTCCGCGCCCTGGCCCAGCGCCATCGCCGCGCCGAACTCGATCAGTTCATACGCCGCGCTCACCGCCAGACAGCATGCGACGACCAGGAATGTCAGCAGCCCGCCACGCCGCAACCCGCCCCATCGGATCAGCCACTCGCGAAACACGATGGCGGGTACGAACCCCTGCGCGAAATGGCCCAGCCGGTCATAGGGATTACGCGCCAGATACAGCCAGTCCTGCACCCAATAGCCGGCGGGCACCCGCGCATAGCTATAGGCCCCGCCGAGCATCAGGATCAGGCCATGCACCCCGATCAGGACCAGCGCGAGCCCGGTCAGCGGAAACCGCCGCCGCAGGCCCCACAGTAGAGGCAGCGCGATCAGCACCGGCGCGACTTCCATCCACCAGGTCGCACGATCGAACGGACGCAACCCCGAGGCTACCAGCCCCGCCACCCAGACCGCGCTCAGCAGCGCCAGTCGCATCCCGCTCCCCGTCATGGCCCGAGGATAGCGACGGGGATCATGGGCGCAACCCGATTGCCCCGACCGGACGGGGATGCGAAGGACGGGCCCATGATTATACGCAGCGACGAAACCCAGGATGTCGAGGTGACCGGCAACGGCATGATGCGGATGCACCTGTTCCGCCCGGCCATCGAGGGGCGCTTCCCCGGCATCCTGCTGTTTTCCGAAATCTATCAGGTGACGGCGCCGATCCGGCGATTGGCGGCGATGCTCGCCGGGCAGGGCTATGTCGTGGCGGTCCCGGAGGTCTATCACGAATATGAACCCGCCGGGACCGTGCTCGCCTATGACAAGCCGGGCACCGATCGCGGCAACGCATTGAAATTCGCGAAGCCGGTGGCGGCCTATGACGCCGATGCCAAGGTCGCGCTCGGCACGCTGGCGGCGCATCCGGCGTGCGACGGGCGACTCGGCACGTTCGGCGTCTGCCTGGGCGGGCATCTGGCGTACCGCGCCGCGCTCGACCCGCGCGTGTCGGCGGCGGCATGCTTCTACGCGACCGACATCCACTCGGGCACGTTGGGCGAGGGACGCCGCGACGACAGCCTGGCGCGGATGGACGAACTGAAGGCCGAGACGATGTTCGTCTGGGGACGGCAGGACCCGCATGTGCCCTTTGCCGGGCGTGAAGCGATCCGGGCGCGGCTGGAGGAGGTCGGCGCGGCCTATGAATGGCATGAAGTCGCCGGTCAGCACGCCTTTCTGCGCGACGAAGGACCGCGCTATGACCCGGCGCTGTTCCTTCAGGCAATGAGCTGGACGCTGGCGCTCTACGCGCGTGCATTGCGCTAGATCTGTCTTGTTTGCGGAAGTTTAACCGAATCTGACCAATATGGGCGGGAAGGATATCCGCCCGCCCATGTTCGCCCCTCCCTGTTTTCGCCGTTCCCGTTTCTCGCGTTCTCACGGCATCCGGCCTGCGATCCTGACCGATCGGCGGGGGGCGGTGCTGGTCGAATTCGCACTGGTCGCGGCCCCCTTCATCGCGCTGCTGCTGGCGATCCTCCAGTCGAGCCTCGCTTATCTGGCGCAGGAGGCATTGGAGAGCGCGGTCGAGGTCGCGGCGCGCGGCATCGTCACCGGCCAGACCCAGGCAGCCGATCTGGCGGGCGGCGGCCTGGGCATGACGAAGGGCCAATTGGCCGAGCGGTTCCGCAGCAAGGGATGCCAGTCGCTTCCCAGTTTCCTGTCCTGCTCGCGCCTGTTCGTCGACGTGAAGAGCGTGGCGGCGGGCGGCAGCCTTCCGACGACCGGCGCCTCGCCGCTGACCTTCGATGCCGGGACGGGCAAGTTCACCGATCTGTCCTATGACGTAGGGTCGCAAGGGTCGCTCGTCACCGTGCGCTTCATCTATCTGTGGCCGTTGCCGATCGCACCCGCCGCCGACCTGTCGCCGCTGAGCAGCAAGCCCACAGTGCTGGTCGCCACGTCGGTATCCAAGACCGAGGCCTATCTGTGACGCGGCCGCTGTTCCGGGCGTTGCGCGATGATGCGCGCGGCGTCGCGCTGGTCGAATTCGCGCTCATCCTGCCGGTGATGCTGATCCTGTATCTGGGCGGCGTGCAGTTGCAGGATGCAATGGCCTGCAAGCGCAAGGTGACGATCACCGCGCGGGCCGCCGTCGATCTGATCTCGCAGAACACCACCGGCCAGATGACCGGGGCCGAGGTCCAGTCCAACCTGATCGCCGCGTCGCAGGTGATGCAGCCTTACACGACCGGGGACGCACAGATCCGCGTGAGCGAGGTTTTCACCGATGCGAGCGGCAACACCACCGTCGTGTGGAGCCGGGGGCAGAAGGTCGCCGGTTATCCCAAAGGACAGCCGATCGCCATTCCGCCTGCGATGAAGACCCCGAAGTCCACCTTCCTGTTGGCGGAGGTCAGCTATCCCTACAGCCCGCCGACCAGTTTCGGTCAGTTCGGCCCGATGACGCTCAGCGACATGCTGTGGATGGTCCCGCGCAACACCGACCAGATCGCCTGCCCGGATTGCTGATGCCCATGATCTCTTCTCTCTACCGCCCCGTGCTCGGGGTGCTGCGTCATCGTCGTGGTGCGGTGATGATGATGTTCGCCATGGCGCTGCCCGTCCTGATCTTCGCGATCGGCATGGGCATCGATTATGCCCGCGCGATGAAGGCGCAGACCAGGATGAACGCGGTGGCCGATTCCGCCGCGCTGTCGGCGGTCAGCAAGGTCGGGATGGGCATGAAGGACGCCGATGCGGTCGCCTATGCGCGAAAGATCTTCGACGCGCAGGCGCAAGTGTTAACCCAGGCGGGGGATATCATCATGGGGGACGTGACGATCAACGCGCCGACCGACGGCAACGGCCGCCGCAATGCGACGGTCGTCTACAAGGCCGTGTCGAACAACGTCTTCGCCAATATCCTGGGCCTGAACACGCTGGCCATTGCCGGGCAGTCGCAAACGACGAACGCGGTCGCGCCCGATATCGATTTTTACATGCTCCTCGACGTATCCAGTTCCATGGCGCTGCCGACCACTACGGCGGGGCTGGCAAAGGTGGCGGCCAGCAATTCGAGCAAATGCCAATTCGCCTGCCATGCGTCCAATAGTTACATTACAGGTAGAGATGCGACAGGAAAAATAACCGATTTGTACGGCGTGGCCAAATCTTATGGTCTGCCTTTGAGAATTGATGAAGAGGGTAAGGCGGTTTCCAAATTGACGGAAAGCGCGATCGCCACATCGAGCAAGGTTGGTGCGACATATCGGATCGCTATTGCCACGTTTCGGGGCAAAGGGGCTTTTTCTATCCTTCAGGATCTTTCGTACGATATGGCGGCGACGGCTCTGACGACGAAAAATCTGAAACCTTTCCAATATTATAAAGATGGTC
>DXIH01000015.1 GCA_019112965.1 Candidatus Sphingomonas excrementigallinarum
TCGATCCGGGGCGCATCGGCCTGCTCGATCGGGGCGTGGTCTATGCCATCGCGCACATCCGCGGCGGACAGGAAATGGGCCGCGGCTGGTATGACGACGGCCATCTGCTCAACAAGAAGAACAGCTTCACCGACTTCATCGACGTGACGCGTTATCTGGTCGCGCAGAAATATGCCGCGCCCGGCCGGGTGGCGGCGATGGGCGGCAGTGCGGGCGGACTGCTGATGGGTGGCGTCGCCAACATGGCGCCGCAGGATTACAAGCTCATCATCGCGCAGGTGCCGTTCGTCGATGTGGTCACGACGATGCTCGACGCCTCGATCCCGCTGACGACGTTCGAATATGACGAATGGGGCAATCCGGCGAACAAGCCCTATTACGACTATATGCTCAGCTACTCGCCCTACGACAATGTCGCGGCCAAGGCGTATCCGGCGCTTTATGTCGGGACCGGCCTCTGGGACAGCCAGGTGCAATATTACGAACCCGCCAAATGGGTCGCCCGCCTCCGCGCCAAGAAGACCGACGCCAACCCGCTGCTGTTCCGGGTGAACATGGAGGCCGGTCATGGCGGCAAGTCCGGGCGGTTCGAGCGGATACGGCAGAATGTCGAGTGGCAGGCGTTCATGCTGTCGCAGCTGGGGGTGGCGGGGTCGTAACCTTCGTTCTGACTCCCCTCCCGCAGGCGGGAGGGGGCGTGCTTCTTGGTGATGGGGCCGTGCCTGAAACCACCCTTCCCCCCACCCCCACACCCCGCTACGCATCCCGCATGATACGGCTCGGCTGGCTCATCCTGGGGTGCCTGTTCGTCGCGCTTGGCGTGATCGGCGCGATCCTGCCGCTGATGCCGACGACGATCTTCCTGATCCTGGCGGCGGGATGTTTCGCACGCTCCTCGCCCCGGCTGGAGGCCTGGCTGCTCGGCCATCCGCGCTTCGGCCCGACCTTGCGCGCGTGGCGAGAGCACGGCGCGATCGGGCGGCGGGGCAAGGTGATGGCGTGCGGCGGGATGGCGCTGGGGTACGGCCTGTTCCTGCTCACGGCCCGGCCGCACTGGCCGCTGGCGCTGCTGGTCGCCGCCGTCATGGTGGCTTGTGCGGCCTTCGTCCTGACCCGTCCGACCGCCTGATCGGGCTTGCACGCGCGATATACGAAGCATTAACGTTTCATATATGGGTATCGTAAAAATCGACGACCAGCTTCACGAAGAGGTCCGCCGCGCCAGCACCGTCATGTGCCGATCGATCAACGCGCAGGCCGAGTTCTGGATGAAGATGGGCATGCTGGCCGAGGCCAATCCGACACTGAGCTTCCACGAGATCGTGAAGGCGCAGATGGCCGCCGCCGACATCCCCCTGCCGCAACCGCTGGTCGCCTGACATGGTCAAGACGGCGGAAGAGCTGGCGCTGATGCGCGTATCCGGGCGCTTGCTGGCGCAGGTGTTCGAGATGCTCGACGGGGTGAGACTGTCCGGCATGTCCACGCTGGCGATCAACGACCTGGTCGAGCGCTACATCACCCACGACCTGTCCGCGCGGCCGGCGAGCAAGGGGCAGTATGGCTTTGCCTATGTGCTCAACAGCTCGATCAACCAGGTCGTCTGCCACGGCGTGCCGAACGCCGGGGACGTGGTGAAGGACGGCGACATCGTCAATCTCGACATCACCTTGGAAAAGAACGGCTTCATCGCCGATTCCAGCAAGACCTATATGGTCGGCGACGTCTCTCCGGGTGCAAAACGGCTCGTCCGCGTGACGCAGGAAGCCATGTGGAAGGGCATCCGTCAGGTTCGCCCCGGCGCGCGGCTGGGCGATGTCGGCGCAGCGATCGAGAAGCACGCCAAGGCGAACGGCTATTCGGTCGTCCGCGACTATTGCGGCCACGGCATCGGGCGCGAGATGCATGAGGCACCCGATGTGATGCATTTCGGGCGGCCGGGCACCGGCGTTCCACTGCGCGAAGGCATGACCTTCACCATCGAGCCGATGATAAACCAGGGCACGCGCAAGGTGTCGACCAGCGACGATGGCTGGACGGTGGTGACCGACGACGGAAAGCTGTCCGCGCAGTTCGAGCATACGGTTGCGGTGACCAGGAGCGGGGTCGAGGTGCTGACCCTGCGGACGGGGGAGAAAATGGGTTGATCTATAATCCTCCCCGGCACGGGGAGGTGGCAGCGCGAAGCGCTGACGGAGGGGGCTGGCCGCACGGTACGTCCTTTATGGCACACCCCCTCCACCAGCTTCGCTGGTCCCCCTCCCCGTGCCGGGAAGGATTTTTCACCCCTCGACCCGCAACCGATACCCGACGCCCAGTTCGTTCGCGATGACGCTGCCCACCGGCTGCGGCGCTTCCAGCTTCTGGCGCAGGTTGCGGACCACGATGCGCAGATAGTCGATGCGCGGGTCCTCGTCCCCGCCCCAGGCGGCGTCGATGATCTTGTCATGCGTCACCACCCGGCCGGGATGCCGCGCCAGCATCGCCAGCACATCATATTCCTTGCGGGTCAGATGCTGTTCCTCACCACCGCGCGTCACCATCCGCCGGTCGAGATCGATCGTCAGGTCGCCCGTCCGCACCACGGACGGCGCGGCCTCCGCCGCACGCCGGTGGCGCAGCGCCACGCGCAGTCGCGCCAGCAGCTCCTCGCTGTCGAACGGCTTGGTGACATAGTCGTCCGCGCCCAGATCGAGCGCGGCGACCTTCTCCTCGGTCGCCTCGCGCGCCGAAACGACCAGGATCACCCGCTCCGCCCCGCGCAGCAGCGGGATCAGGCTCAACCCGTCGCGGTCGGGCAGCCCCAGGTCGAGCAGCACCGCGTCGGGATGGTCGGCCGCCGCGCGCGCCAGCGCCTCGCGCCCGTCACGCGCCTCGACCACCAGATGCCCCGCCTGTTCCAGCGTGTTGCGCAGCAGGCGGCGGATCGCGACTTCGTCGTCCACCACCAAGATCGTCGCGGGCATCAGGCCATTCCCTCCGGTGCGCCGTCGCGCATGATATGGTCGCGCGGGAAGCACAGGGTGAACATCGCCCCTTCGCCATCCTCGCGATTGCCCGCCTCTACGCCCAGACCCATGGCCTCGGCAAAGGCCTTGACGATGGCGAGGCCGAGACCCGTGCCGCCCGCCACCCGGTCGGAGCCTTCCAGCCGCCGGAACGTCTCGAACACTTCGTTTTCCCGGCCTGGCGGCAGGCCGGGGCCATGGTCGAGGACCGACAGCCGCAGCGTGCCGTGGCGATGCCGCCCCTCGATCACGATCTCGGTGCCCGGATCGCCGTAGCGCCCGGCATTGTCGAGCAGGTTGAGCAGGCAATGATGCAGCAGTTGCGGATCGGCGCGGACCAATGGCAGGTCGGGCGGCACGTCAAGCCGCACCGAATGGCCCTCCAGCGCGCGGCGGGCGTCATGTGCTGCGCCGGTCACCGCGTCGCTGAGATCAATCGCCTCGATCTTGAGCTTCAGCGCCCCCGCCTCGACGCGGGCCATGTCGAGCAGATTGGCGACGAAACGGTTGAGCCGCGCGGCCTCCCCCTCGATGGTCGCGATCAGGTCGGGCGTCGCGCCCTGCCGCAGTTGCGCGGCGGCGGCCATCACGGCCGTCAGCGGCGTGCGCAGGTCATGGCTGACCGAGGAGAGCAGCGCGGCACGTAAGCGATCGCGGGTGCGCACCGCATCCACGTCACGCACCTCCGCCTCCAGCCTTAGTCGTTCGAGGATCAGCGCCGCCTGATCGATCAGCCCGGTCAGCAGCGGCAGGCGATCGGCGCGTACCGGCTCGCCGCCCGCCTCGCGCGCCAGCCCCAATACGGCGAGCGTCCGGTTGCCCGCCTTCAGCGGTTGGAACAGCCATTCGGACGCGGCCAGCGTCGCCGAGCCCTTGCCCGCCGGCGTGCCGGTGTCAAACGCCCAGTGCGCAGCCGCCATCTCCATCGTCTCCAGCCGGTAATCGGGCTTGGTCGCCGCCTGTACCGCCAGTCCGGCGGGCGACGGGGTCAGCAGCACGGCCTGCACCTCGAACAGCCGGGCGATATCCTCGCAGATGACACGCGCCGCCTCGGCCGGGTCGGCCAGACCACTCAGGCGATGGAGAAAGCCCGCCAGCGTCGCATTGTCGCGCGCACTGCTCGCCGCCAGATCGGCCTGTGCGCGCACCCGCGAGGTCAGCTGGCTGGTTGCGACGGCGACGCCCAGCAGGACGAAGATCGAGATGACATTCTCGGGATTGCTGACGCTCAGCGTGCCGACGGGGGGCAGGAAGAAGAAATTATAGGCCAGGCTCGACGCGATCCCCGCGAACAGCCCGGTGCGCAGGCCGTAGAGGCTCGCCGCCGCCATGACGGGCAGCAGATAGAGCAGCGCGACATTGCCGAGGTTCAGGATATGGAACAGCGCGCTCGCCAGCGCCGTCACCGCCACGACGCCCAGCAGCGTCAGGCCATAGCCGATGGGTGAACCCCATTGCCCGCGCCGCCGAGTTCGTTCGCGCTCGACCGGCACCTCGCCGACCGGCAGGACATGGACGGTGACGCCCGGCGTCTCGCGCACCAGCCGGTCGACGACTGATCCGTGGCGCAACTCGAACCAGCGCGAGCGCTTGGCCTTGCCGACCACCAGCTGGGTGGCGCGCGCATCGGTCAGGAAGGCGCGGATGCCCTCGACCACGCTGGGCGCAGGGACCGTCGCGACCGCGGCGCCGAGCTGCGTCGCCAGCGTCATGGTCGCGGCCAGCCGCCGATGCTGCGCCTCGCCCAGCGTCGCGGTGCGTGGCGTGTCGATGAACAAAGCCGTCCAGGGCGCGCGCAGGGCATCGGCGGTGCGCTTGGCGGCGCGGACCAGTTCGTCGGCCCCCGGCAGCTCGCTGACCGCAACGACCAGCCGCTCGCCCGCCGCCCACTGCCCGCCGACGCCCAAGGACCGCACATGGTCGAGCATCTGCGCATCGACCGCCTGCGCCGCGCGCCTGAGCGCCAGTTCGCGCAAGGCCGACAGGTTGGATTTGGAAAAGAAGTGCGACAGCGCCCGCGTCGCTTCCTGCGGCAGATAGACCTTGCCCGCCTTCAACCGCTCGATCAGCTCGTCCGGCGGGATGTCGACCACCTCGATCTCGGCGGCTTCCAAAATGCGGTCGGGCACCGTCTCGCGCACGCGGACACGGGTGAAGCTGGCGACGACGTCGTTCAGGCTTTCGACGTGCTGGATATTGACGGTGGAATAGACGTCGATTCCCGCCGCCAGCAGTTCCTCGACATCCTGATAGCGTTTGGGATGGCGGCTGCCCGGCGCATTGGTGTGCGCCAGTTCGTCGACCAGCGCGAGGCGGGGCGCGCGGGCCAGCACCGCGTCGATGTCCATCTCGTGCAGTGTCCGCCCCTCATAGGGGACGGCACGGCGGGGCATGACCTCCTGCCCCCGGACCAGCGCCTCGGTCTCGACCCGGCCATGGGTTTCCACGACCGCGACGACGACATCGACACCGTCGCGGCGCCGCGCGGCCCCTTCGGACAGCATCTCGAACGTCTTGCCGACGCCGGGTGCTGCCCCGAGGAAGATTTTCAGGCGGCCGCGCCCCTCACGCTCGGCGGCGCGCAGCAGGGCATCGGGATCGGGGCGCGGCTCGCCTCCCGTCATCGCGCGGGTGTTGCGTCCAGTGCGCGGTTGAGGGCCAGGACATTGACATGCGGGTCGCCCAGCACCGAATCCTCGGTCTTGGCGACGACCAGCGCGCGGACCTGCTCGACCGGCAGGTTACGGACGCGGGCGATCCGGGTCGCCTGCACCAGCGCGGCTTCGGGCGACAGATCGGGATCGAGGCCCGAGCCGCTGGCCGTCACGAGGTCGGCGGGCATATCGCCCATCACACCCTCGGCACGGCGCTTGGCGACGTCCGCCTTGACCCGGTCGGCGAGTGCCTGCGACGTCGGCCCCAGGTTCGAGCCCGACGAGGCGAGCCCGTCATAGCCCTTGCCCGCCGCCGAGGGGCGCGTCTGGAAATAACGGTCGCTGACGAACGCCTGGCCGACGACCTCGGAGCCGATCACCTGGCCATTCGCCTCGACCAGGCTGCCATTCGCCTGATGCGGGAACAGCGCCTGGCCGATCCCGGTCATCGCCAGCGGATAGACGATGCCGAGCAGGGCGGCGAACAGGATCGTCATCACGATCGCGGGCCGCAAGGCGGAAGTGAAATCCTTACCCATGACAGTTCTTCCTTATGCGAGGCCGAGGCCACCGACCACAAGGTCGATGATCTTGATGCCGACGAACGGCGCGATCAGGCCGCCCAGGCCATAGACGGCGAGGTTGCGGGCGAGCAGCGGCCCCGCCCCCATCGGCTTGTAGGCGACGCCCTTCAGCGCCAGCGGCACTAGCAACGGGATGATGAGCGCGTTGAAGATGATCGCGCTCAGGATCGCCGATTGCGGCGTCGCCAGGCCCATGACGTTCAGCACGCCGAGGCCGGGATAGAGCGCCACGAACATCGCCGGGATGATCGCGAAATATTTCGCCACGTCATTGGCGACCGAGAAGGTCGTCAATGCACCGCGCGTCATCAGCAGCTGCTTGCCGAGGCCGACGACCTCGATCAGTTTGGTCGGATCGCTGTCGAGGTCGACCATGTTGCCCGCTTCGCGCGCCGCCTGGGTGCCGGTGTTCATCGCGACGCCGACGTCCGCCTGCGCCAGAGCCGGCGCATCGTTGGTGCCGTCGCCGCACATCGCGACCAGCTTGCCGCCCTGCTGTTCCTGACGGATCAGCGACAGCTTGTCCTCCGGCGTCGCCTGGGCGAGGAAGTCGTCCACGCCCGCCTCGGCCGCGATGGCGGCGGCGGTCAGGGGATTGTCGCCGGTAATCATCACCGTGCGGATGCCCATGCGGCGCAGCTCGCCGAAGCGTTCGCGAATGCCCGCCTTGACCACGTCCTTCAGGAAGATCGCGCCCAGCAACCGGCCGTTTTCCGCCACCGCCAGCGGGGTACCACCCGCTCGGGCGATCTCGTCGGTGATCCGGCGCAGCTGGGTTGCCGCCGCCGTCTCACCCACACCCGGATGAGCGCGCAGGATCGAGTCGACCGCACCCTTCTGGATCAGCCGGTCGCCGATCCTCACGCCCGAGATGCGGGTCTGCGCGGTGAAGGGGATGACCTCGGCATTCACGGGCAGGCTGGCGACCGAGACCTTGAACTGCTCGCGCGCCAGGACGACGATCGAGCGGCCCTCGGGGGTTTCATCGGCCAGGCTGGCCATCAACGCGGCTTCGGCCAGCGCATCCACGTCCGAGCCGCCGACGGCACGGAACTCGCTCGCCTGACGGTCGCCGATGGTGATGGTGCCCGTCTTGTCGAGCAACAGCACGTCGACGTCGCCCGCCGCCTCGACCGCACGGCCCGACTTGGCGAGCACGTTGAAGCGGACCAGACGGTCCATGCCCGCGATACCGATCGCCGACAGCAAGGCCGCGATGGTCGTCGGGATCAGGGTGATGAGCAAAGCCGCCAGGATCGCCACCGGGATGCTGCCGCCCGCATAGGAGGCAAAGCCCGGAATGGTGCCGACCGCGATCAGGAAGATGATGGTCAGACCGACCAGCAGGATGGTCAGCGCGACCTCGTTCGGGGTCTTCTGACGCTCGGCCCCCTCGACCAGCGCGATCATGCGGTCGAGGAAACCCTGGCCCGGATTGACGGTGACGCGCACCCGGATCTCGTCGGAAATGACGCGCGTGCCCGCCGTCACCGCCGAACGGTCGCCGCCCGCCTCGCGGATCACCGGCGCGCTTTCGCCGGTTATCGCGGCTTCGTTGACCGAGGCCACGCCCGCGACGACTTCGCCGTCCGAGGGGATCAGGTCGCCGGTCTCGACCAGCACCACGTCGCCGATCTTCAGCGCGCTGGCGGGGACATTCTCCCACTCCTGGCCAGCCCCCTTCAGCCGCTTGGCGGTCAGTTCGGCCTTGGCGGCGCGAAGCGAGGCCGCCTGCGCCTTGCCACGCCCTTCGGCCAGCGCCTCGGCAAAGGTGCCGAACAACACGGTCAGCCACAGCCAGACGACCAGTTGCAGCTTGAAGCCGGTGGTCAGCCCGTCATGCCCGACGAGGAGCAGGACGGTCAGGAGCGCGGCGACCACCGCAGTCACGAACATCACCGGGTTGCGGATCAGCTCGCGTGGGGAAAGTTTGACGAACGAGGCCTTGATCGCCGGGAGCACCAGCTCGGCGGTGAACAGGCTCTTGGTGGGGGAATGGGCCATGACAGGCGCTCCCGATCAGAAGAGTTGACCGCGGATCATCGCGAGATGATCGGCGATGGGACCAAGGGCGAGGCTCGGCAGGAAGGTCAGGCCGCCCAGCACCAGCACGATGCCGACGAGCAGACCGACCCACAGTAGACCCGTGGTCGGGAAGGAGCCCGCAGAGGCTGGGACATGCTTCTTCGTCGCAAGGCTGCCCGCAATGGCGAGCATCGGCACAATGATGAAGAAGCGGCCCACCCACATGGCGACGCCCAGCAGACCGTCATACCAGGGGGTCGCGGCGGTCAGGCCGCCAAAGGCCGAGCCGTTGTTCGCGACCGCACTGGTGAAGGCATAGAGGATCTCGCCGAAGCCATGCGGCCCCTTGTTGAGCGGCCCGGCCAGCCCCTGCCCCGTGACGCACGACAGCGCGGTCATCCCCAGGATGAACAGCGGCAGGACGGCGATGGCGAGGACGGCGAGTTTCACCTCGCGGCTCTCGATCTTCTTGCCGACATATTCGGGCGTGCGACCGACCATCAGCCCTGCGACGAACACCGCCAGGATGGCGAACAGCAGGAAGCCGTAGATGCCCGCGCCGACGCCACCGATGACGACCTCGCCCAACTGCATGTTGAACAGCGGGATCATGCCGCCCAGCGCGGTGAAGCTGTCGTGCATCGCATTGACCGCGCCGCACGACGCCGCCGTGGTGACGGCCGCGAACAGAGCCGAGGCAGCAACGCCGAAGCGAACCTCCTTGCCCTCCATATTGCCGCCCGCGACGCCCAACTGGTGCAGCACGGGGTTGCCCGCCGCTTCCGCCCAATAGCAGACGGCCACGCCGCCCAGGAACAGCAGGATCATCGCCGACAGTATCGCCCAGCCCTGGCGCGTGTTGCCGACCGCCTTGCCGAAGCACCAGGTCAGGCCGAAGCCGATGGTGAAGATCGACAGCATCTGGACGAAGTTGGTCAGCGCGGTCGGGTTCTCGAACGGATGCGCGCTGTTGGCGTTGAAGAAGCCGCCGCCATTGGTGCCGAGCATCTTGATCGCTTCCTGGCTGGCGACGGGGCCGAGCAGGATCGACTGGCGCACGCCCTCCAGCGTGTCGACGCTGACGACGCCCACCATGGTCTGCGGCACGCCGCTGGCGATCAGGAACAGGGTATAGACGACGCAGAGCGGCAGCAGCAGGTACAGGGTGATGCGCGTGACATCGGCCCAGAAATTGCCGAGATTCTTCGTCTCGCGCCCCGCAAAGCCGCGGAACAGCGCGAAGGCCAGCGCGATGCCGGTCGCCGCCGACAGGAAGTTGTGGATGGTCAGGCCGAGCATCTGCGACAGGTTCGACATGGTCGACTCGCCGCCATAGCTTTGCCAGTTGGTGTTGGTGGTGAAGCTGATCGCGGTGTTGAACGCCAGATGCGGGGTTAGCCCGGCCAGCCCCTGCGGATTGCCCGGCAGATAATATTGCACGCGCAGCACGACATAGGTCAGGACCATCAACGCGACGTTGAAGATCAGCATGTGCAGCGCGTAACGCCGCCAGCCCTGCTGGACCTCGGGATCGATGCCCGACAGCCTGTAGAAGCCACGCTCGACGGGGCCGAGAACGACGTGCAGGGGCGTGCGCCGCCCC
>DXIH01000172.1 GCA_019112965.1 Candidatus Sphingomonas excrementigallinarum
GCCAAGCCATTTTCGACACCGTCGCGGCCCAGATCGCCCCCTTCAACAAGAAGGGCGTGGCACTGACCGAGGCGACGACCTTCCAGGGCGACCTGGAATGGGACAGCCTGACCGTGATGGATTTCGTCGCCGCGATCGAGGACGAGTTCGAGATCATCATCACGATGAACATGCAGGCCGAGATCGAGACTGTCGGCCAGCTGGTCGACGCGGTCGAAAAGCTGAAGCAAGCCTGACCCTGAAGCGCCCGAGACGGACCCTCCCATGACCGAAGCCGCTGCCCAGCCCCACGCCCTCCCCGTCGACGCGCCCATCGTCGCGCCCGAGCATGACCTGCTGTCCAAGTTCGACGGCCTGATCGCCGAGCGGCAGAAACTGCTCGACTCCGGCGTCACCGATCCCTTCGCGATCGTGATGGAACAGGTGAAGTCGCCGACCGAGGCGGTGATCCGCGGCAAGGACACGATCCTGCTCGGCACCTATAACTATATGGGCATGACCTTCGACGCGGACGTGATCGCGGCGGGCAAGACGGCGCTGGAGCAGTTCGGCTCGGGCACCAATGGCAGCCGGATGCTCAACGGCACGTTCCACGACCATATGGAAGTCGAACAGGCGCTGCGCGACTTCTACGGCACGACCGGCGCGATCGTCTTTTCGACCGGCTACATGGCGAATCTGGGCATCATCTCGACCCTGGCGGGCAAGGGCGAATATGTCATCCTCGACGCCGACAGCCATGCGTCCATCTATGACGGCTGCCAGCAGGGCAATGCCGAGATCGTCCGCTTCCGCCACAATTCGGTCGAGGACCTCGACAAGCGGCTTGGTCGACTCCCGAAGGAACCCGCCAAGCTGGTCGTGCTGGAGGGCGTCTATTCGATGCTGGGCGACATCGCCCCGCTAAAGGAGATGGTCGCCGTCGCCAAGAAGCATGGCGCCATGGTGCTGGTCGACGAAGCGCACTCGATGGGCTTTTTCGGCCCCAACGGGCGCGGCGTGTACGAGGCACAGGGGCTGGAAGGCCAGGTCGATTTTGTCGTCGGCACCTTCTCCAAGTCGGTCGGCACGGTCGGGGGCTTCGTGGTGTCCAACCACCCGAAGTTCGAGGCGGTGCGCCTGGCGTGCCGTCCCTATATCTTCACCGCCTCGCTGCCCCCTTCGGTAGTCGCGACCGCGACGACCTCGATCCGCAAGCTGATGACCGCGCACGAAAAGCGTGAGCGACTGTGGTCGAACGCGCGCGCGCTGCACGGTGGGCTGAAGGCCATGGGCTTCCGCCTGGGCACCGAGAATTGCGACAGCGCGATCGTCGCGGTGATTCTGGACGACCAGGAACAGGCGGTCATCATGTGGCAGGCGCTGCTGGACGGCGGGCTCTACGTCAACATGGCGCGGCCGCCCGCGACTCCGGCGGGCACCTATCTGCTGCGCTGTTCGATCTGCGCCGAGCATACGCCCGAGCAGATCCAGACGGTGCTGGGCATGTTCCGCGCCGCGGGCCAGGCGGTCGGCGTCTTGGCTTGATCCCATGGTCGGGCCGAGCGCAACGTCGGCTCGGCTTTGCAATATCCGACCGTCGAGGATAGCGTCGCGCCCGTGATGGATCAGGACGAGCTTGGCGGGGTCGGCCGATGGCGGACCTTTGCGCTGATCGCCATGGCGGTGGCGGGTGCGGTGACGCTGGCCATGCTCGTCATCACGCTGGGCCACGCCAATCGCGAGCGCGACCGCGCGCTGGAGCGGCAGAGCCACAGCTATGACGTCATGATCGCCGCGCGCACGCTGGCGGGCACAATCGCCCGGTCGGAGGCGTCGCTGGGCCGCTACGTCATCTCGGGCGACCGCAAGCTGGGCCAGCTCTATCAGGACGAGTGGACGACGGCGGGGGTGCAGCTCGACCGGCTCGACCGGATGATCGAGGATCATCGGCAACAACGCCTGATCGACCAGCTTCGCCGGGCCTATGATGCGCGCGGCCGTGAATTGTCGACGATCGCGCTGTCGACCACCTATCACCTCAACCGTCAGGCTTATGGCCTCTATTATCAGGCACGCCAGGCCGAAGCGCTGCTGAAGATCAACGATCTGCTCGCCCGGCTGACCGACGGCGAACGCGTGTTGCTGCAACAGCGGTCCCAGGCCGCCGAAGAGACGATCCAGCATTCCAACCGGATCGCGGGCGGGCTGGTGGTGTTCGGCATCGTGCTGGTGCTGGGCGGCATTGCGCTGGCCTGGATCATCGTCGGCGCGGTCAGCGAGCGGGCCAAGGCCCATGCCGAAGCCCGCGCCGAACGCGCCCGTGCCGAGGAACTGGCCAGTGCGGTCGAGGTCGCGACAGAGGAGCTGAAGGTTCAGGAAGCCAAGCTCCGCCAGGCGCAGAAGATGGACGCGCTGGGCCAGCTGACCGGCGGTATCGCACATGACTTCAACAACATGCTGGCGGTCGTGCTGGGCGGACTGGAACTGGCCCGCCGGACCCAGTCGCCCGACGACGTGGCCCGCCATCTGGACAGCGCGACCGAGGGCGCCCACCGCGCCGCCGCGCTGACCCGCCGCCTGCTGATGTTCAGCCGTGAGGAAGCGCTGGCGCCCGAGACGCTGGTGCCGCGCCGCCTGGTCGAGGGGATGCGCGACCTGCTCGATCGGACGCTGGGCGACGGGGTGAAGGTCACGGTTCAGGACTGGACGACCGGCTGGACCCTGTTCTGCGATCGCACCCAGATGGAGAATGCGATCCTGAACCTGGCGGTCAATGCGCGCGACGCGATGGACGGGCGCGGCGAACTGACCATCCGCACCGCCGAAATGCGGATGGGGCCACATGCGTTGCCCCGCGCCGAGGCGGGCGACTATGTCGTGCTGTCGGTCGCCGACACCGGCGAGGGCATGACGCCCGAGATCATCGAGCGCGTGTTCGAGCCGTTCTTCACCACCAAGCCCGCGGGCAAGGGCACCGGGCTGGGCCTCAGCCAGATTTTCGGGCTGGTCGGCCAGATGGGCGGCGACGTGACCATCCAGAGCGCGCCGGGCCGTGGCACGACCGTCAACCTCTATCTGCCCCGCCACTCCGCCCCGGCCCCCGCGCTACCCGTCGAGGCCGCGCCGGTTGCTGCCGACGTCACGGCGGAGGCGGAGGACGCGCTGCGCATCCTGCTGGTCGAGGATGATCCGCGCGTGCTGGCCGCGACGATGGGCGCGCTTCAGGAACTGGGCCATGACCCGATACCTTGCAACGATCCGCGCGAGGCGGAGGGGCTGCTTGCGCGGCATCCGGACATAAGGCTGATCGTATCCGACGTGCTGATGCCGCATCTGACCGGCCCCGAGCTGATCGCCGCGATCCGCCCGCGCCATCCCGGTCTGGCGGTGCTGTTCGTTACCGGCTTTGCGGGCGACGCGCAGGCGACCGGGTTCGAGGGGCATGAGGTGTTGCGCAAGCCCTTCACCCTCGCAGGGCTGGAGCGTGCGGTGGCGGCGGCGTTGAAGCGGGCGGACGGGATGGTCTGCGCGGCGGCGTGAGGGTTTGGGGGCGTGGCCTTCGACTTCGCTCAGGCTGAGCGGACGTTGGGGTATGAAGCTTGATACCAAAACCCGTTCAGCCTGAGCCCTCCGGCTGGCTGGCAGGCCAGCCGCTCAGGATAAACTTCGGCGCATCGCGCCGAAGTCGAAGGCCAAGGGAAATCCCAACCATCCAGCCGCCTTACCCCATAAACGAAGGGGGTGACGCGCCCGGCCCGCGCCCGTATAGCCATGGCCGTTTTATCGCGCGAGTGATGTCCCCGGCATGAAATCTATCGATCGCTACATGGCCCGGTTGATCGCGTTGCCGCTGTTCGCGACATTGCTCATCTCGGCGATGCTGCTGGTGCTCGACCGCATCCGCCGCCTGTTCGAGTTCGTCGCGACCGAGGGCGGGCCGATCAGCGTGGTGTGGCGGATGCTCGCCAACCTGCTGCCCGAATATCTGGGGCTCGGCATTCCGATCGGGCTCATGCTGGGCATCCTGCTCGCCTTTCGCCGCCTCGCCACCTCGTCCGAGCTGGACGTGATGCGCGGCGTGGGCATGAGCTATACGCGGCTGCTGCGCGTGCCGTACATGTACGCCATCGTGCTGGCCGCGCTGAACTTCGCGATCGTCGGCTATATCCAGCCGGTCGCCCGCTATTATTACGAAGGCCTGCGCTACGAGCTGCGCACTGGCGCGCTGGGCGCGTCGATCAAGGTCGGCGAGTTCACCCATCTGGGCGACCGCATGACCCTGCGCATCGAGGAAAGCCGCGACAATGGCCGCGACCTGTCGGACATCTTCGTCCATGCCAACACGTCCAAGGGCGACTGGATCGGCGTGACGGCGGCGCGCGGGCGGTTCCTGGCGACCGATGATCCCAACGTCATCATCTTCCGCCTGACCAACGGCACGCTCATCCACAACCGGCCCGAATTCAAGGCGCCGCGCGTGCTGACCTTCTCCAGCCATGACCTGCCGATCGACCTGCCCAAGTTCGACAATTTCCGCCAGCGCGGCGGCCGCGACCTGGAGTTCACCCTGCCCGAACTGGCCCGCCACGGTCAGGACGCGCAGAGTGCAGAGGCACGCGCGGGCAGCCGATCCGAATTCCACTTCCGCGTGGTCGAGGTGGTGACGATGTTCCTGCTGCCGCTGCTCGCGGTGTCGCTGGGCATCCCGCCGAAGCGTTCGACCTCGGCACTCGGCGTATTCCTCTCGATCGTGATGCTCGTCACCTATTTCAAGGTGAACCAGTATGCGGCCGATATCGGTGCGCTGGGGCGGGTGAACCCGATCCTGGCGCTATGGGGGCCGTTCGCGGTGTTCGCGGGGCTGGTCCTGTGGATGTATTATGTCACCGCCTATGTGCCCGGCGGCCAGCCGATCGGCGCATTGGAGCGCGGGGTGGCGAAGCTCGCCAAGGCGATCGGTCGCTGGCTGCCCGGCCGCCGCCGTAAGAAGGCCTATACGGCATGAGCCTGTCCAATATCTTCCCGTCGAAGACGATCGCCATCTACATGGCGAAGATGTTCCTGGTCCGCACCTTCGCCATCCTGTTCGCGGTGGCGCTGGTGCTCCAGACGCTCGACGTGCTGAGCGAGTCCGGCGCGGTGCTGGCCGCACCCGGCAACGGCCAGGCGCAGGTTTGGCGTTACGTCTCGCTGCGCCTGCCGCAGATCGTGTCGTTCCTGCTGCCCTTTTCCGTGCTGCTCGGCACCATCCTGACCTTCTTTACGATGAACCAGAATTCGGAGGTCATCGCGTTGAAGGCGGCGGGCATGTCGGCGCATCAGGTGCTCGCGCCCCTGCTGATCGCCAGCGCGGGCGTGGCGGCGTTCAGCTTCGTCTTCAACGACCGGATCGTGCCGCGCGCCAGTGCGACGCTCTCGGCCTGGCAGAAGGTGCAATATGGCCCCCTGCCCATCGACAGCGGCGACCGCTCCAATGTCTGGGTACGCGACGGCGACGACCTGATCTCGGTCGACCTGATCCAGGGGCGCGGCGCCAAAACCCAGCTGGGCGGCGTGACCCTGTACGACCGCGCGGGGGGCAGCCTTCAGGCGATCGTTCGGGCGCCGCGCGGGGTGCGCTCGGGCGATGGCTGGAAAATCGGCCCGGTAACCCGGTTCGAGGTGAAGTCGGGCAAGCTGACCAATTATCCCTCGCTGGTTATCGGGCGCGGCGTCACGCCAGAACAGCTGACGCTGGCCAGCGTGAATGCCGACAATCTGTCGTTCGGCGCGCTGTCGAGCGCGATCACCGACCTGCGCGAGGCGGGCCGCCCGACCAAGTCGCTGGAGGGTTCGCTCTGGCACAAGCTGTCCGCACCGATGTCGGCCATGCTGATGCCGCTCTTGGGCGCGGTCGCGGCGTTCGGTATCGCACGCTCGGGCAAGCTGTTCGTCCGCGCGGTGATCGGCATGGCGCTGGGCTTTGCCTATTTCGTCGCGGACAATTTCTCGATGGCGATGGGCGATCTGGGCGCCTACCCGCCCTTCCTCGCCGCCTGGGCGCCGATCCTGCTGTTCTTCCTGATCGGCGAAGCGGTGCTGTTCCGGACGGAGGAGTGAGGGGCGGTTAGCCCCCTACCCCCGCCCCCGTTCGCACTGAGCGAAGTCGAAGTGCACGGGCGAACATGGCGGCTGGGCGGCGGTTTTCCCTTGGCCTTCGACTTCGCTCAGGCTGAACGGAGGTGGGGACGCCCTTCGCCCGGCAGGGAAGGATCACTTCCCCCGGCGGATCGTGCTCAGGCCGATCTTGGCGACCAGCCCCGGCAACCCCTTGTAGCTCGCCTTGTGATAGGGCGAGTCCGGGGTCAGCGCCGCGCTGATCCGGCGGTGCGCTTCGCCCAGCGCATGATAGGGCAGCGACGGCAGCAGATGGTGCAGCGCGTGGTAACGCAGGCCCACCGGCGCCCACAGCCCCGGCAGCAAAGCGGGCGGCGGTACGTTGACCGAGTCGAGATACTGCGCGGTGACGGTCATCTGCTCGCCCTCATTCTCCCAGAGATGCGCGACCAACGTACGGACCTGGTTCAGCACCGCCACCGCCGAACCGATCGCAAAGCCGATCGCAAAGCCGCGCACCGGGATCACCCCGGTCGCGACCAGCGCGACCAGCGCGATCGCCCAGATCGATGCGGCGGCATCGGTGCGGTTGAAGCGAACCAGCGCCTCGCCCTCGGGCATACGGCGGCGGAACTGCGGGTTGATCGCCAGCGCCGAATAACGCTCGACCACGATCCTGCGCAGGCCGGGGATGACCCAGGACAGCGGCGACAGGATCGCAAAGCGGATCAACAGCCCCAGCGGCGCCAGCGCCGACACCAGGATGAACACCGGCAGCGTCCAGGGCTTCATCAGCGCCAGCGGCAGATATTCGGGATCGTCCGCCGTTCCATAACGCGTCTTGGCATGGTGCAGGTTATGCACCCCCTCATACATGAAGGCGGGCGTCAGCAGCGGCACGCCGACCAGCGCATTCCAGCCTTCGCGGAAACGCGGCAGCGCCGAATGCTTCATGTGGCTGACTTCATGGATGAACAGCAGCGCGCGATAGAGCGCCAGCACCGCCACGACCGAGGCGACGACGATCACGCCGGTCGACGACGCCGTCACCGCCACGGCCAGCGCGGCATAGCCGACCAGCGCGCTGCCCACCATGTCACCCCAGTACAGGCCGGGACGCGGTGCGATCAGATCGCGGGTCAGCTCGGCGGCGGCGCGCAGCATCGCCTTGTCGTCCGCAATCGGGACACGCACGGACGGGGCCGCTGCGACGGCCTGCGCACTCCGTTCAAAAGAAAGCGTCGATTCCATAGCTCTATCCTTTGCCGCCATATAGTGGCGACACGGTGGCATTCCCACGGCATGCCATGACGATATCCTCACTCGCTATGATCGACGCGGCCGGTTAGGAACGGACGCGATATCATTGTTCGGACCGCATCGCCCATGACCGTCTCCATCCGCCCCATTTCGTCGAAGCGCGACCGCAAGGCGTTCGTCGACTTCCCCTTCTCGCTCTATGCCGACGATCCCCATTGGGTGCCGCCGCTGAAGGGCGAGGCGCTGGGCCTCATCACGCCGGAAAAGAATGGCTGGTACAGCCATGCCAGGGCGCAGCTGTTCCTGGCGGAGGAGAATGGCAAGATCGTCGGGCGGATTTCGGCGCATCTCGACACGCTGGCGCTGGAGATGGAGCCGTCCAAGGGCTTCGGGCCGGGCGTCGGCTTCTGGGGCCTGATGGACGCGGTGAACCATGACGTGTTCCAGGCGCTGCTCACCGCCGCCGAGGGCTGGCTGCGCGAACAGGGCATGACCCGCGCGATAGGCCCCGTCTCGCAATCGGTGTGGGAAGAGCCGGGCCTGCTGGTCCACGGGTTCGACCAGGACCCGACGATCATGATGGGCCATGCACGCCCCGAATATCAGGGCTGGATCGAGGGCGCGGGCTATAGCGTCGTCAAGCAGCTCTTCACCTACGAGCTGGACATCACGCAGGAATTTCCGCCAATCGTCCAGCGCATCATCAAGTCGGGCGAGAAGAACGAGCGCATCCGCGTGCGCGAGGTGAACAAGGCCAAATTTGAGGAAGAGGCCGCGATCATCCTGAGCATCCTGAACGATGCGTGGTCGGATAACTGGGGCTTCATCCCCCTTACCCCGCCCGAGATCAAGGATGTCGGCGTCAAGCTGAAGCCGATCGTCTTCAACGACCTTATCCGCATCGCCGAGCTGGACGGCAAGCCGGTGGCGTTCATGATTACGCTCCCCGACCTGAACGAGGCGATCAAGCCGCTGAACGGCAGCCTCCTGCCCTTCGGCTGGGCCAAGCTGCTGCTGTGGCTGCGCGCGCCCAAGGTGCGGACGATGCGCGTGCCGTTGATGGGCGTGGTCAAGGAGCTTCAGTCGTCGCGCATGGCGAGCCAGCTGGCCTTCATGATGATCGAATATATCCGCCGCGCCTCGGTCGAGCGCTATGGCGCGTCGCGTGGGGAGATCGGCTGGATCCTCGACGACAATCAGGGGATGCGTTCGATCGCCGAGACCATCAAGAGCGACGTCAACAAGACCTACAACGTCTATTCGCGCGATCTGGTCTGATCCGCGCCGGGTGGGGCCGTCCTGCAATGGCGGCCCCTTTTCCCGTGCTTCATTTGTTGCGGCCGAGATAGTTGAGCGGGTCGACACCGCGCCACATCCATTGCTTGCGGGTCATGCAGACCTTGCCGCGCATGATATGGTCTTCCTGGACGTTCAGGAAGCAATAGCGGGTCGGCTTGGCGTCTGCCGCCGCAGTGGTCGGCAGCGCAGCGGTTTCGACGGCCGGGGCAGTGGGCTTGGCCACATCCTCGCGTGGCGTCGGAGCGGACAGGGCGGCGGCGGCTCTCATCGGTCTCCTTGTCGGACTGAGCGCGAACCTGCGCATCGCCAA
>DXIH01000173.1 GCA_019112965.1 Candidatus Sphingomonas excrementigallinarum
ACCCCCAAACCCCACACCCATTTCACCAACAGGTAATTGATAATCAGTCGCACCGGCGTTATGTAGTCCGCATGGCGATGCTCAGCAGTCTCGAAACCCTTCCCCGGCGGCAACCGGCGACCGTGGCCGCGATCGACTGGACCCAACTGGCGTTGCCCGAGGCGCGGCGTCTGCGCGAACTGGGTTTCGACGAAGGCGTGGGTGTCGAGGTGCTGCACCGCGCGACGCTGGGCAGTGGGCCGATCGCCTGCCGGATCGGCCGGATGACCGTGGCGCTGCGTCGCCGGGTGGCGGCCTCGATCCGCGTCGCGACCGGCGCTTGAGGCGCATTCCAGCATAATGAACGCCGCACCGCTGGTTGCGCTCGTCGGCAATCCCAATGCCGGCAAAAGCGCCCTGTTCAACGCGCTCACCGGCGCGCGACAGAAGGTCGGCAATTATCCCGGCGTCACCGTCGAGCGTCATTCGGGCCGACTCGTGCTCGACGACGGTCGCCCGGTCGAGCTGGTCGACCTGCCCGGCGCCTATAGCCTCGATCCCGGCAGCCTGGACGAACAGGTCACGCGCAACGTCGTGATGGGATCGCAGGCGGGCGAGCGTCGCCCCGATGCGATCGTCATCGTGGTCGACGCCGCCAATCTCGACAATCACCTGCGCTTCGCGCTCCAGCTGATCGCGCTCGGCCTGCCGGTGGTGGTCGCGCTCAACATGGTCGACCTGGCCGAGCGGGACGGGCTGACGCTCGACGCCGATATCCTCGCGCGCGAGCTGGGCGTGACGGTCATCCCGACCGTCGCCGTGCGCCGTCGCGGGCTGGATACGCTCAAGGCCGAGATCGATCGACTGGTCTCCGAGGAACGCGCGCATCCGATCGGCGCGGCCGACAAGATCGACGATATCGTCACGCTGCAACGCCGCGCGCGCCAGATCGCCGCCGCCGCGACCGTGGCCGAGACGCCGACGCGCCGCTGGACGCACATGCTCGACTCGGTCGCGCTGCACCCCATTTTCGGGCCGATCCTGCTGGTCGGGCTGCTCTTCGTCATGTTCCAGGCGGTCTTCGCCTGGTCGCAGACGCCGGTCGAGTGGATCGAGGCCGGGTTCAAATGGCTGGAGATGCAGGCAAGCGCCCTGCTGCCCGACGGCTGGTTCCGCAGCCTGGTCACCGACGGCCTGATCGCCGGGGTCGGTGCGGTCCTGGTGTTCCTACCGCAGATTCTGATCCTGTTCCTCTTCATCCTGATCCTGGAGGCGACCGGCTATATGGTCCGTGCCGCCTTTCTGATGGATCGGCTGATGGCGCAGGTCGGGCTGTCGGGGCGGGCCTTTATTCCGCTACTGTCCTCCTTCGCCTGCGCGGTGCCCGGCATCATGGCGACGCGCACGATCGATGACGAGAAGGACCGGCTGACCACCATATTGATCGCGCCGCTGATGACCTGCTCGGCGCGGCTGCCCGTCTATACGATCATCATCGGCGCCTTCATTCCGGATCGGCAGGTGGTGCCGTTCGTGGGCCTTCAGGGGCTGGTGCTACTCGGCCTCTATCTGATGGGTATCGTCGGCGCGTTCGTCGCGGCGCTTGTCCTCCGTCGCACCGTCACCAAGGGCGCGTCGTCGGGCTTCATGATGGAGATGCCCAAATATCAGTGGCCGCATCTGCGCGACGTGTTGCTCGGCCTGTGGAGCCGCGCGCTGATCTTCCTGAAGCGTGCGGGCACCACCATCGCGCTGACCACCGTCATCCTGTGGGCGCTGCTCTCCTTCCCCAAGCCGCCCGAAGGGTCGGGTATCTCGCCGGTCGATTATTCCGTCGCGGGCCGTATCGCGAGCGGGATCGAGGTCGTGGTGCGCCCGATCGGCTTCAACCGCGACATCGCGCTTGCCCTCGTCCCCGCCATGGCGGCGCGCGAGGTCGCGGTGGCGGCGATCGGTACCGTCTATGCCATCGACGATACCGAGCATGAGGGCGGACAGAAGGCGATGACCGACAAGCTCAAGCGCAACTGGTCGCTGCCCACCGCGCTCGCCTTCCTGATGTGGTTCGTCTTCGCGCCGCAGTGCATTTCGACCATCGCGGTGACGCGCCGGGAAACCAATGGCTGGAAGTGGCCGGCCTTCATGGTAGGGTATCTCTTCGTGACCGCCTATGTCATGGCGGGCATCACATACTGGCTGGCCGTTTTCGCCGGCCTCTAGGCAAGATACAGGACTGATACATGGCGGGCAGCGTCAACAAGGTGATTCTCGTCGGCAATCTGGGACGCGATCCCGAGAGCCGCTCCTTCCAGAATGGCGGCAAGGTGGTCGAGCTGCGCATCGCCACGTCCGAATCGTGGAAGGACCGCAACAGCGGCGAGCGCAAGGAAAAGACCGAGTGGCACACGGTCAAGATCTTCAACGAAGGTCTGGCGAACGTCGCCGAGCGCTTCCTGCGCAAGGGCTCGAAGGTCTATATCGAAGGCGCGCTGACCACCCGCAAGTGGCAGGACCAGCAGGGTAACGACCGTTATTCGACCGAGGTGACGCTGCAGGGCTTCAATTCGGTGCTGACCATGCTCGACGGTCCCGGTGGCGGTCAGGGCGGCGGCGGCCGTGGCGGCAGCGACTTTGGCGGCGGCGATGATTTCGGCGGCGGCGACTTCGGCGGCGGGTCGAGCGGCTATGGCGGCGGTTACGGTGGCGGGTCGCGTGGCGGTTCGGGCAATTCCGGTGGCGGCACAGGCCAGAGCGGGAACGGCGGCAACCGTGGCGGGTTCGGACAGAGCGGCGGCTTTGCCGACGATCTGGACGACGACGTTCCGTTCTGATCGACGGCGGTCTTCTCCACGGTGAGGACATGCAGGATACGGAGTTTCGGGCCAACCCGGCGATCGGCCGACAGGATGGGAAGACGGACATGCTCGACCCATCGACCATTACCGAGGCGCAGCGCACCGCGCTGATCCGCCGCTATGACCTGGCGGGCTATCGCGACAGCGGATGCCTGGACGATCTGACCGGCTTTGCCGCCGAATTGTGTGGCACGCCGGTCGCGCTGGTCAGCCTGGTCGAGGAAGAGTCGCAGCAATTCCTGTCGGCGCTGGGCTTCGAGGAGCGGCACACGCCGCGCAACACCTCGTTTTGCGCGCATGCGATGGTCGCGGGCGAAACCGTCATGGTCGTCCCCGATGCACGGCTCGACCCGCGCTTCGCCGACTTCCCGCTGGTGGTGGGGCCGCCGCATATCCGCTTCTATGCGGGGGCCCGGCTATTGTCGCATGAGGGCGTGCCGCTCGGCGCGATCTGCGTCATTTCCCCCGAACCGCGGCCCGAGGGGCTGAGCAACTTCCAGTTTCGCGGGCTGGAGATCCTGGCGACCGCGGTCATGGGCCGCTTGCAGGATCGCCGAGCCCAGCTCGAGCATGTCCAGACCGTCGAGGAATCGAAGGCCCGGGTCGCCGACAGCGAACAGCGATTCCGCACGCTGGCCGACACCATGCCGCAAATGGTCTGGTCGACACTGCCCGACGGCTTCCACGACTATTACAATGCCCGCTGGTACGATTTCACCGGCATGCCCGACGGCTCGACCGATGGCGAAGCCTGGAACGGCATGTTCCATCACGACGACCAGGAACGCGCCTGGACGCGGTGGCGCCACAGCCTGGCCACCGGCGAGCCCTATCAGATCGAATACCGCCTGCGTCATCATGACGGCACCTATCGCTGGGTGCTGGGCCGGGCGCTGCCGATCCGCGATGCCGAGGGGCGGATCACCCGCTGGTTCGGGACGTGCACCGACATCCACGAGCAGAAGCTGGCGCTGGAAGAGCGCGAGATCGTCAGCCAGGAGCTGAGTCACCGGATCAAGAACATCTTCGCGGTGATCTCCGGCCTGATCGCCTTTGCCGCACGCAGTCATCCGGGCTTTGGCGGGATCGCCAGCGACCTGCGCGACCGGATCACCGCGCTGGGCCGCGCCCACGACTTCGTCCGTCCGCACAGTCCCCAGTCCCAGCCCAAGGCACGGCAGGACTCGCTGCACGGCCTGCTCGGCGACCTGTTCGAACCCTATCGCGGGGACGAGCAGACGCCCCGCATCACCGTGGCGGGCGACGACGTGCCGGTCGACGACCGATCGGCGACGCCGCTGGCGCTGTTGTTCCACGAACTGGCGACCAACGCCGCCAAATATGGCGCGCTGTCCGTCCTGACCGGGTCCGTCATCCTGACCGTGCAGCGGAACGGGGAGATGGTATCGCTCCGCTGGCAGGAGTTGGGCGGCCCCAAGCTCCATACCGCACCCGAGCGGGCCGGGTTCGGCTCACAGTTGGTCGAGCTGTCGGCGGTGCGGCAGTTGGGCGGCAAGGTCCGCCGCGATTGGGAGCGGGACGGGCTGGTCGTGACGATCGACGTGCCGCTGGCGGCGTTTAGCCGTCCACCGGGCACGGGGCCTTGTCGCTGAGGGAGACACACTGGATCTTGACGACAGCGCATCGGTTCAGGCGAGCCCCTCCCTTGAAGGGAAGGGGTAATTCTATCTCGGATGATCTCGCTCTATTTTACGCCGACCCGCGTCTTACATTGCGATGCCCAGCGGGATCACGTCTTCGGACACGATCTGCTCCGCGCCGGTCGCCAGAGCGGCCGCGGCAAGGATCGCCCGCTCGCTGAACGGCTTGCGGATATAGCCCAGGGCCTCGACGTCGGTGCCGATCTGCGACGGGTTCGCGGTGACGAACACGATCTTTACGCCATAATCCTCAGCGATCCGGCGCGCGATTTCTGGACCCGTCGCACCATCGCGCAGGTTCACGTCGACAAAGGCGAAGGTGCAGCCCGGTGCACATTCCATCGCGGTGCGGCTATCCGCCGCGATTCCAGCCACTTCATAGCCGGCATCGGTCAGAATGCGCTCCAGATCGAGGGCCACGAATATCTCGTCTTCCACGATCAGGGCAGTTTGGCTCATGTCAAATTCCCGTCACTTTCCGGGTCAACCATCTTGATCGAGATAAAGTTCCGCTACTGTAGTCGTTTCAACGACGTAATAAAAATACCGCGTGTTCGGCGCGGAAATTCGCCGCCGCCGCGCTGGTCGGACGACCGCGTGAGAGGAACCAGCTGCCCTCCACGGTGATCCGTCGCTGGCGGACGAAGGCGCGGAAATCGTCGATCGTCACATGGTGGATATTGGGGGTGTCATACCATTGTTCGGGCAGCAGCGGCGTCACCGGCATCCGCCCGCCCCAGAGCAGCGACAGCCGCACCCGCCAATGCGCGAAATTGGGGAAGGAGACGAAGGCGCGCTGGCCGATGCGGAGCAGATGGTCGAGCACCTGGTCGGGCGCGCGGGCGGTCTGCAATGT
>DXIH01000174.1 GCA_019112965.1 Candidatus Sphingomonas excrementigallinarum
CCGCATCAGGCGGTAGAAGAACTCCATGCGGAGTTCCTTGCGATCCTTCGCCCAGTCCTCGAACTCGGCCTGGGTGGCGATGAAGCGGGTGTCGGGGCGGATGTCGACGGGGATGCCGAACATCGTCTCCCACGCCTCCAGCATCGCGGCCACCCGCCATTCGCCCGCTTGCGTGACGACGATGCGGGTCGGATCGTGCCGTTCGACCGCACGCGCGACCTCGCCGGTAAAGCTGCCCGCATTGTCCGGGTCGTCCAGCTTCACATAGTCGACGCGCCAGCCCGCCCGTTTCAGCGCCTCGGCATGGTGGCGCATGGCGGACAGGATATAGGCGATCTTGGCCTTGTGGTGGCGGACGTAACCCGTCTCGTCCGCCACCTCCATCATGAGGAGGACGGTGTTTTTAGGGTCGGCGCCCTCCAGCGACGAAAGGTTCATCGACAATTGATCGCCGAGAATGGGGATCAGCGTTGGCGCTTTGGGCATGGCTGTCCTACATGGCCTTTCATGAAGCATCTCGGCCAGACCAGCGCGCTGCCCGCTTCCCCGGAAGAGGCGGTGCTCGATTATGTTCCCAACCCCCGGCCCGGACGGACCTATCTGATCCGGTTCGCCGCGCCCGAGTTCACCTCGCTCTGCCCGGTGACCGGCCAGCCCGACTTCGCGCATCTCGTCATCGATTATGTGCCGGGCGAGACGATCGTCGAGTCGAAGTCGCTGAAGCTGTTCCTGGGCAGCTTCCGCAACCATGCCGGTTTCCACGAGGACTGCACCGTCGGTATCGGCGAGCGCCTGTTCGAGGAAATGAAGCCGGTCTGGCTGCGCATCGGCGGCTACTGGTATCCGCGCGGCGGTATCCCGATCGACGTTTTCTGGCAGTCCTCCGCGCCGCCCGCCGATCTGTGGCTGCCCGACCAGGGCGTCGCCGGGTATCGCGGCCGGGGCTGACCGGCCCCGCACCTGCCGCGCGTCGACCCTCGTTCCCATCCCGATGTGATACAGTACTAGTATTTGAAGCCCTTCCACGGACGGGGTATGTACCGTCGCAAGGAACGTACCTTTGTGTGCGAAAGGGAATTGGGCAGTGCAAAAGATCGTCAGGTTCGTCGCGATGATGGTGTGTTCGGTGGTCGGGCTCGGCACGGCCGGTGCGGCCAGCGCCAATCCGACCATCCTCATCAATGATGCGAACGGCAGCATCGTTTCGTATGATACGGTGACCCGGGCATCGACGGTGCTCAGCAAGACGAGCACCCAGATGTTCGACATCGCGTTGAACTCCGGCGGCGACCTGTTCGGCGTGGACGGCGGCACGCTGTTCAAGATCGCGCCGACGACCGGCGTTACCACCCGCCTGGGTTCGCTGGGCGCGTTCGTGAACGGTCTGGTGTTCGGCGCCGACGGCACGCTGTTCGGTTCGGGCGACAACAACCTCTTCAAGATCAACACCACCACGGGTGCTGCCAGCTTGGTCGGTTCGATGGGCATTGCGCAGTCGTCGGGCGATCTCGCTTTCTTCAAGGGGCAGATGTACCTCGCCAGCAATCTGGGCCTGGCGATCGTCGATCCGACGAGCGGCGCGACCCGCCTGATCGGCGGTACGCCCGATCTGTTCGGCCTGGCCTCGACCGCTGATGCGCTGTTCGGCGTGAAGGACACGACGATCTACAAGATCGATCCGACCACCGGCCTGGGCGTGAATGTCGGCACCTATAGCGGCAGCGGCGCTTATGGTGCGGCGTCGGTCCCGGTCTCGGTGCCCGAGCCCGCGACCTGGGCGATGATGCTGCTGGGCTTGGTCCTGATCGGTGGCGTCGTCCGCCGCCGCCAGGCCGCACCGCGCGCCGCGATGGCCTGAATATCCTCGGTCCACGCGCGTCGGCGCGAAGTGAGGGAATGACGACCGGCCGCCCCTGTGGGCGGCCGGTTTTGTTTTGGGCATCTGGCAGATCGCCCGGCTAAGAATATCGAAACCGATTTGCGCCACGATCCGGCAACTGAAATAGAAGCCGGGCATGGGTCCGCATCCGCTTTTGCCCTGCGGGCGTGGCCGATTCGGTAATGGAGTACATTGCGTGAGACATCTGCTTTGGAGCGCCGCTCCGCTGGCCCTGCTGGTGCTGTCAGGATGCCAGTCCCGCTCCGACGGCCCGGCGGCCGCCAAGGTGGACGGGCGTGTGATTTCGACCCAGGCGCTGGATGCGGAGCTGAGGGACGCGCCGCCGACGGTCGACCGCCTCACCTATCGCAGGACCGTCCTGCCGCAGGTGATCGACCGCGATCTGCTGGCGCAGGCGGCACGGCAGATGGGGCTGGACAAGACGTCTGAATTCGCGGCCCAGCGCGACCGCGAGGAGCAGAAGCTTCTGGTCGGCCTGCTCGCGGAAAAGCTGGCCAGCACCTTGCCCGCGCCCTCGGTCCAGGCGGTCGACCGCTATGTCGCCGCCAATCCCAACGAGTTCGCGCAGCGCCAGAAATATTTCGTCGACCAGATCCGCTTCGCGAAGCCCGCCAGCACCGAGGCGCTGATCGCGCTGGGCCAGTACAAGACGCTGGACGCGCTGGCCGATGCGCTGACCCAGAGCGCCACGCCGTTCGTGCGCGATCATGTGCTGGTCGATTCGGCGTTCCTCGACCCGGCGATCGCGGGGGCGATGGCCAAGCAGCCGCTCGGCGATCCGATCCTGGTGCCATTCGAAGGCAACTACACCGCCAATGCGGTCCTGCAGCGCCTTCCGACGCCGGTTTCGGGTAACGACGCGCGTAGCCTCGCCGCCGAAATCCTGAAGCGCAAGGCGATCGCCGACGCGATGGGGCAGAAGCTGAAGGAGCAGCGCAAGGCCGCCAGCATCTCCTACGAACCCGGCTTCAAGCCGGACGGAAAGACTTCGGGCAACAGCAAGGCCATTGCCGAGGCCACCAGTCGGGCGCCTGCGCGCTAGGGCCGATCGACATTCAGGCGAAATGCCGCACATTTCTCCCCTGCAAGGGGAGGGGGACCATCCAGAGGATGGTGGAGGGGTGTCGCCGGTGGTAAGGGAGCTCCAACCTTTCCAACCGGGACACCCCTCCGTCAGGCCTTCAGCCTGCCACCTCTCCTTACAGGGGGGGAATAATGTGAATATCGATCCGGCTTAATACCAATATCGGTCTCGGCAGCGGGGGCGGTGCGGGCGAACAGGTCCCCGCCTGCCGCCGTCGAAGTCGTCGATGCCCGGGGGGGGGGCGGCGTGCGCACCTGGGCCTGCCGTAGCGTCATCCCGCCGCAAGGATCGGGTGCGGTGCAGCAAATATGTAATACGCCTTGCAACCTTCCCCGATCATCGCGGGTTAATCTTGCCGCGAGGGGATTTGCGGATCTGCCGCTTCCTCGCGCCTGCAAGGACAAGCGATATGGTGGATGCGAACGGAACCGTGATCGAACGACTGGCGCTGATCGGCAATTTCCTGCCCCGTCAATGCGGGCTCGCGACCTTCACCACCGACGTCTATTCCGCGCTGCGCAATCGCTTCCCCGAACTGGCGGTCGATGTTTATGCGATGGATGACCACCCGGGTCGCTACGCCTATCCGCCCGCCGTCACCGCCGCCATTCCGCAGCATGAGCGCAGCGCCTATCTCGACATGGCTCGTCGTATCGAGTCGAGCGGCGCGCAGGCGATCTGGGTCCAGCACGAATATGGCATCTATGGCGGTGCCGCCGGCGAGCATCTGCTCGCACTGCTCGATCGCACCACGCTGCCCGTGATCGCCACGCTCCACACCGTCCTCGAAAAGCCGTCCGCCGATGAGCGCCGGGTGATGGAGGGGCTGCTGCGCCGCTGCGCGCGGATCATCGTCATGGCCGACAAGGGCCGCGACATTCTCCAACGCGTCTATGGTGCCGATCCTCGCCAGATCGCGATGATCCCGCACGGCGTGCCCGACCGCGAACTCATCACCCCGGATGCGCTGAAGGCGCGGTTCGGCTGGGAAGGGCGCAAGGTGGTCTTCACTTTCGGCCTGCTCGCCCCGAACAAGGGGATCGAGACGATCATCGAGGCGCTGCCCGCCGTCGCCGCGAACCATCCCGAACTGCTTTACGTCGTGCTGGGTGCCACGCATCCGAACCTCATCGCGCATGAGGGCGAGGCGTATCGCGACCGGCTGAAAGCGCTGGCCGAAGCGCGCGGCGTGGCCGATAATGTCGCCTTTGTCGACGCCTTCGTCGAGCATGACGAGCTGATCGAATATCTCCAGGCGGCCGATATCTATGCGACGCCCTATACCAACCCGGCCCAGATCACGAGCGGAACGCTGTCCTATGCGGTCGGCGTCGGCAAGGCGGTGATCTCCACCCCTTATGTCCATGCCACCGAAATTCTGGACGACGACCACGGCGTTCTCGTGCCCTTCGGCGACGTCGGTGCCTTTGCCCGAGAGATCGACCGGCTGCTGTCGGACGAGGGCGCGCGCAATCGCCTGTCCAGCCGGGCCTATACGCGGGGCCGCACCATGATCTGGCCGCGCCTGGCCGAAGCGGCGATCGAGCAGATCGCGGCGGCCATCACCGCGCGTCCCCGCCGGATCGCCAGTCACCAACCGTCCATCAAGCCGCTCAAGGCCGACATCGCCGCTGTCGAGCGGATGAGCGATTCGACCGGCATGTTGCAGCACGCCATCTATTCGATCCCCGATCGTCGTCATGGCTATTGCATCGACGATAATGCCCGCGCGCTGATCTTCATGACCCAGGCGCCCGATATCGATCCGGTGACGCGCGACAAATGGACGACCGTCTACGCCTCGTTCCTGCAATATGCCTGGAATCCGGAGGCGCGGCGCTATCGCAACTTCATGCGCTTCGACCGTAGCTGGTGCGAGGATGTCGGGTCGGAAGATTCGAACGGCCGAACCCTGTGGGCGCTGGGCGTGACCGCGCGCGATGCGCAACTGCCCAAGCATCGCGATTGGGCGCAGATGTGGTTCGACGCCACCGCCTCGCTGGCCCTCGACCTCGGTTCGCTGCGCGCGCAGGCCTTTGCGATGCTGGGCGCGGCCGCGATGCTGGAGGCACGCCCGGGCCATCAGCTGGCGCGCGCCATTCTGGAGAAGCTGCCCCCGCTGCATCTGGCCCTGCTCGAAGAGGCACGGCGGCCGGAATGGCAGTGGTTCGAGATCGTGCTGGCCTATGACAATGCCCGCGTGCCGCAGGCGTTGATCGAGGCGGGACGGGCGCTCGACCGGCAGGATCTGATCGATTGCGGCATCTCGACGCTAGAATGGATCGTCGCCAAGCAGACCTCGCCCGAGGGCCGTTTCCGCGCGGTCGGCAGCGAGAGCTTCGGCCGCCCCTATGCCGAGCCGCTCCAGTTCGACCAGCAGCCGCTGGAGGCGCAGGCCACGGTCGAGGCATGCCGCTCGGCCTATCTGGCGACGGGCGATGCGGCCTGGGTCGCCGAGGGGGAGCGGGCCTATGGTTGGTTCCTGGGCGCCAACGACCTCGACCTGCCACTGGCGACCGCGCATGATGGCGGCTGTTTCGACGGCCTGATGCCCACTGGCCTCAATCGCAACCAGGGTGCCGAGTCCATCCTGGCGCTGCAACTCGCCAATTGCGCGATAGCCAGGCTTTGCCATTCCGCGTCATCCATGGCAGGAGCCGATCGTCACATTGCCTGACATGCTGTCATGTTTCGGGGGTGTGATGAGCGTTTTAGGTAAAGTGGCGAGACGGTAGCGCGATGGATCTTTTCAACCACCGGCTGCGGCTTCATGCCGACCCTTCGCGCGTCGTGGTGCGGCCGTTTCATATTGCCTGGGGCGGCGGCAACGGTGCACCGCCCAGCCGAACCGAGCGGCTGGTCGGCGAGGTGCTGGCCATGTCGCCGCAGGAAGCCCGCGACCAGCTGGAAACCGTGCTGAAGGATTTCGAGGCGCGGCATTGGCAGACCCGGCGCGTCTTCATGACCCGTTACGACCAGATCGAGGATCTGCTGAAGCTGGACGGATCGAAGATCAGCGACGAGAAGCGCCAGCTGATCGGCGCCTATTTCTGCCACGAATACAGCTATGCCGCGGCCGCGCTGATGAACCCGTCGGCGGTGCCGCATTTCGACCAGACCGGCATCCAGCCGGGGTCGCAGCGTATCCTGATGTCGATGCGCGCGGTGGGTGAGGGGCATATCTCCTCGGTCGCCTTCCGCGAAGGCATCATCAACGACCAGAACCAGCTGCGCCTCGCGCCCGAGCCGCCTTTCGCCACCGCGACCGACGTGCATGGCTGGGGCGACGAAGACGTGCCGAGCGGCCCGATTACGGTCCATCGCCACCGCGATTCGACGCTGTCGGGCACCGTCATCTTCCCGATCACCCAGGCCCAGTCCAAGGGTCTGGAGGACATGCGCATCGTCCAGTTCACGCATGACGACGGCGCGGTCGAGTGGATCGGCACCTACACCGCCTATGACGGCTCGGGCATCCAGTCCGAACTGATGCGCACCCGCGACTTCCGCGCGTTCGATCTCGTGCCGATGACCGGCGCTGCCGCGCGCAACAAGGGCATGGCGCTGTTCCCGCGCAAGGTCGCCGGGCAATATATGATGATCGGGCGGCAGGACGGCGAGAATCTGTTCCTGCTCAAGTCCGACTCGCTGACCCACTGGGACGAGGGCGAGAAGATCCTGACCCCCGTCTATCCCTGGGAGCTGGTGCAGATCGGCAATTGCGGCCCGCCCATCGAGACGGACGAGGGCTGGCTGCTGCTGACCCACGGCGTCGGCGCGATGCGCAAATATTCGATCGGCGCGGCGTTGCTCGACAAGGACGATCCGTCCAAGGTGCTCGGCCGGACGAAGCAGCCGATCCTGGCCGCCAAGGATCAGGACCGCGAGGGCTATGTGCCCAACGTCGTCTATTCCTGCGGCGCGATCCGCCACGGCGATTCCCTGTTCCTGCCTTACGGCATCGCGGACAGCTCGATCGGTTTTGCGTTCGTGAAGATCAGCGAGTTGCTCGCCGCGATGTGATGTCCAAGTGGTGCGGGTGCCGTCCCGCGCCATTGAGACTTATCTCTTCCTCCCCCTTAGGGGAGGGGGACCATCCGAAGGATGGTGGAGGGGTATCCCCGCTATCGATAGGGTAACACCCCTCCGTCAGGCCTTCAGCCTGCCACCTCCCCTTACAGGGGAGGAATGACCGCCAGTTCCTGTGATAAGGATCAGCGCGTCGCAGGCGGAAGGCTGACGACCTGACGGCGGGTATAGCGATACAGCGCCGCCACGACTCCCAGGAACAGGATCGTCCCCCCGACCAGCGCGGGGGTGGCGAAACCGCCTCCGACCAGTGCCAGCGGCGCGTCCGAGTTGGTCAGGTACACGATCCCCGCAAAGCCCACGCCCCACAGGCTCTCACCCACGATCAGCCCGGTCGCGGCCAGCACGCCCAGCCGCTCGGCGGCCTCCGGGTTCGCGCTGCGCTTGGCCCAGCGGTCATAGGCGTGGCCGATCACCGCACCGACCACGACGGGCAATGTCGCCGACATGGGCAGATAGATGCCCAGCCCCACGCCCAGCGGGGGGAGGCGCAGCCAGCCGAGCTTGCCGCACAGCTCGTCGACGACAATCACGCCGACGCCGACCAGCGCACCCACGCCGATCATCGTCCAGTTCAGGTCGCCACCCAGCACACCCTTGGCCAGCGCGGAGATCAGCGCGGCCTGCGGTGCCGACAGCGCGTTCGGTCCTGCGCCCGGCGTGCCCGCAAAGCCCAGCGTGGCGTTCAGCAGGTCGAGCACCGGCGGGATCACCAGGCTGCCGAAGACGACGCCGATCATCAGCGCCACCTGCTGCTTCCACGGCGTCGCGCCGACCAGCTCGCCGGTCTTCAGGTCCTGGAGATTGTCGTTGGAAATGGTCGCCACGCCGAACACGATGCCGGTGACGATCAGGGCATAGGCGACCAACGCCTGGGTCGTCTCGGGCGGGGTCCCGCGCCCGAACAGCCCGACCAGCAGCAACGCGGCGGCCAGGACGGACAGGATGCCGATCCCCGATACCGGGCTGTTCGACGCCCCGATCAGGCCGGCCATATAGCCGCAGACAGCCGCGATTACGAGGCCGATGAGCAGGATGAACAGCAGTGCGCCACCGATCAGCGCCACGCCCGACGCCGCCAGCGGCCCGCCCGCGATTACCGACCAGAGCAGCCCCGCGATCGGCACCAGCGTCGCCAGCGCGACGGCAGTGACGATCCCGATCGGCAGGTCGCGTTCGCCGATTGCCAGCACCGCGCCGTCGCGCTTGGCGGAGGCGGCGGCGAGCGAGGAGCGGATGCCGCCGATGACCGGCCCGATGATCTTCAGGAGTGTCCAGATCGCCGCCACGCCGATGACGCCCGCACCCAGGAACCGCACATCGCGACTGAAGACACCGCCTGCCCATTCGGCGACCGGCCCGGCCGAGGGCGCCATGGCGGTCAGGATGGGCAGCGCGACCCACCAGCCGATGGCGATCCCCGCGAGCATCGCGATGCCGACCGACAGGCCGACCAGATGCCCGACGCCGATCAGCGCGAAAGAAAGCCCGCCCGAAATCCCGGTCGCGCCCGCGCCGGTACGAAACCAGATAGCGGCCTCCGCGACCGCCAGCTTGGTCTGGGTCAGCACCGCGAAGGCGGCCGAAGCGATGGCGTTGACGACGATCAGGCGCAGCCCGGTCGCGCTCTCCGCCTCACCCTCGCGGCTGCCCGCGCCGACCTTCAGCACTTCGGCGGCGGCACGGCCTTCGGGATAGGGAAGGTCGGTGTCGACGACGAGCGCGCGGCGCAAGGGGACCGAGAACATGACGCCCAATATGCCGCCCGTCGCGGTGATCCCGGCGGTCAGGAGGTAGGGAAAGCCCTGCCACCAGCCGATCATGACCAGGCCGGGCAGCACGAAGATGATCGCCGCCAGCGTCCCCGCTGCCGAGGCGACCGTCTGGACGATATTATTCTCCAGCACCGAGCTGTTCGGCAGATAACGCAGGATCGCCATCGAGATGACCGCCGCCGGGATCGAGGTGGCGAAGGTCAGCCCGACCTTCAGACCCAGATAGACGTTTGCGGCGGTGAACAGCAGGGTGATGATCCCGCCCAGCGCGATACCGCGAAGGGTCAGCTCGGCGATGGGGGCGGTCGTGGTCGGGGTACGGCTCATGCGCGCAGATGTGACAGAGTGCGGGGCGCTCGCCTAGCGTTTCGTGGGGGGCGTGGGCTTCGACTTCGCTTAGCGGGGGCGGGGAATTTACACCCCAACCTCAGTTCAGCCTGAGCGAGGTCGAAGGCCCAGGGACTCCATCGCCGCCGACCCTCACCCTTCCGGCGATCGAGCAAGATGACATGAGATGAACGCACCCCTCCCCTTCAAGGGAGGGGCCGGGGGTGGGGCGCGTCCACAAACGTGTGGCCTGTGGTGAGGCCCCACCCCAACCCCTCCC